>JAEUHT010000080.1 GCA_016793265.1 Planctomycetota bacterium | reverse complement strand
GACCGGCCTGCACCGGCCGCCACCGGGCGTGACGCCGCGCGGCGTGCGCGTGGCGCTGTTCACCGGCTGCATCATGGAGCCGATGTTCGGCCGCGTGAATCGTGCCACGCTCGAGCTGCTGCTGCGGAACGGCTTCGAGGTCGCGGTGCCGGCGGCGCAGGTCTGCTGCGGGGCCCTGCTCGTGCACGCCGGCCTGACCGGGCCCGCGCGCGAGCTCGCGCGCCGCAACGTGCAGGCGTTCGCCGACGCCGACCTCGTCGTCAACAACTCCGCCGGCTGCGGCGCGCAGCTGAAGGAGTACGGCCTGTTGCTCGGCGACGAGCCCGGGCGGGCGTTCGCGGCGAAGTGCCGCGACATCTGCGAGTTCCTGGCCGCGGTCGGCCTGACGGCGACGCCGGCGCCGCTCGTCGCGCGGGCCGCCTACGACGATCCTTGCCACCTCTGCCACGGCCAGGGCGTGCGTTCGCAGCCGCGCGCGCTGCTCGCTCAGGTGCCGGGCCTCTCGCTGGTCACCCATCATGGACCCGAGGATTGCTGCGGTTCGGCCGGCATCTACAACCTGCTGCAGCCCGCCGTCGCCGGCGCGATCGGCGAACGCAAGGTCGCGGCGCTCCTGCGCGCGGCCCCGGACCTCGTCGTCACCGGCAACCCCGGCTGCATGATGCAGATCGACAGTCATCTCCGACGGTGCGGCCACAGCGTGCCCGTTCGCCATCCGGTCGAACTGCTGCTGCCGCCACGATGACCCGCCTGCTGCCCCTGCTCTGTCTCGGCTGCGTTGCCGCCGTCGCCGGCACCGTCTACTTCCAACTCGGCGCCGCGACGCGCGACCCCCTGTCGGGCCCGCCGAGCACAGCCGCCGTGCGCGCCGCCGCCGCGGACGAACTGGCGAGGGCCCTGCACGCCGCCCGCCGCAGTTGCGAAGCCGCCCCGCTCGATGCCGTGGTCGAGCGCGCGCGCACGACGACGACCGCGCCCGACGCCCCGGCGCCGGCGCGGTCCTGGCAGCTGCTGGCCGAGGCGCTGCTCGAACGTTGCCTCGCCCGCACCCATCTGCGTGGCATGGTCGTAGGCCAGCCGACCACGACGACGCTGCCGGCGGCGACCGTCGCCGACATCGACGAAGGCCTCGCCGCCGCCGCCAAGGCGCGCCAGCTGGGCAACGAGGACGCCGACCTGCCGCGCGTCGAAGCCGGCCTGATCAGTCTGCGCATCACCGGCCTCGGCAGCGCCCTGAAGTGGAGCAACCAGGTGCTGGCGGCGCTGCAGCAGGCCGCCACGAAGGACCCCGACAACCCGCACCTGCACGTCGCCAGTGGCCTGCGCAAGCTGCTGTCGCCGCGCTGGCTCGGCCACGACGACGCCCGCGCGCTCGAGCACTTCGAGTACGCTGCCAAGGTGCTGACCGACGACGAACGGCCGGCGGTGTTCGCGGCGATGGCGTGCCACCTGCAGCAGAAGCGTATGCAGGCGATCGAGTGGCTCGAACGGGCGGTGCAGCGCAACCCGGCCAACAAGTTCGCGGCGGTCGTGCTGCAGCGCCTGCGCCGCGGCGAGGCCGACGCCTTCGCGCGCGACGTCACCGCGGCCGAGGCGGCCGCGGTCAGGTAGGCGGTCGCTCAGCGACCGGCCGCGGTGCCGCGCACGACGCGGGCGGCCCGCATCGGCGCCGACGGGGCCGCCGGCGCCACTGGGGCCGACGGGGCCGCCGGGGCCGACGGGAACGTCGTGTCGACGCCGACGTCACCATGGTCGTGATCGTGGTTGTCGTCGTCGACCTTGCGGCGCAGCTGCTGCATCAGCTCGCGGATCTCGCGCATCTCGGCGCGCATCGACTCGATCATCGCCCGGATCTCGTCGTCACCGGCATCCGCCGCGCGACGCGACAACGCAGTGGCGCGTTCCGCGCGTTGGCGACCGGCTTCCGTGCGCAGCTTGGTCGTCTCCGTCAAGGCCCTGACGGCCTCACCGCGCGCCTTCTCGACCTGCGCACGCACCTCCTTGCCGTCGGCATCGGTCAGCAGGCGGCCGATCTGGACCTTGGCGCCTTCCACGTCCTTGGCCACCTTCGCCGCCTCCAGCAGCACGCGGTGCAGCTTCGGCGCCTGCCCCTCTTCGACCGCTTCGCCGATCACGATCTCGGCCGAGCCTTCGGGCGTCAACGCGCGCCAGCGGGTCCCGCCGCGCACCGTCTCGGCCTCGGCGACTTCGCTGCCGTCGGGCTTCACCACACGCCAACGCACGGCGCCGCCGCCCTCGCTGCTGGCCGCTTCGCCACCTTCGACGACCATCACCTGGCCCTCGCCGAGCCGGATCACGTGGCCACCTTCGCTGCCCTCGAGCTTCAGGTCGCCGAGGTGGCGGCGCAGCTCCTCGAACTTGGCACCTTCGAGCCGCAGCTGCTCGCCGGCCTTCGCCAACGCCTTGGCCTGCAGGCGCAGCACCTTGGCCTCACCTTCGCCTCCTTCGACCTCGACCACCATCGGCGCGATCTCGAAGCCCTCGACCTCGACCGGCTTCGGCGGCTTCGGCGCCCGGGCAGCCTTCGGCGCCGACGGTGCCCGCGGCGGCGTGGGCCCGGCGAAGTCGGCGGCCTCCAGCGTGGTGGTTTCCCTCTGGCGCAGGTTGCGCACGATCTCCTCGAGCTTCTTGCGCGCCGCGGCGCGCTGCTCCGGCGTCAGGTCGTCCTCTTCGAGCATGGTGATCACCTCGGCGAGGCGCACCTGCATCTTCTCCGTGGCCGTGGCCTTGTCGGCGCTGCGCTGCACACGCGCGACGGGCGCCGATTGGGCCGGCAACAGGGTGAAGGTCGCGAACGAAGCGACCGCGAGACGGAACAGGGTGGTTGGCAACATGGGTCTACTCCTCGACGGATCAACGGGAACGGGAGGCTCGGCGCCCGAGCAACGCGTCGAGGCGCTGCTGCGAACGTTCGAGGTCGGACAGCCGCTGCCGCAGGTTGGCCTGCAGCTGCCTGAGTTCGGGACTGGCGCGCCGCAAGGCGAGCTCGTGGTAGAGCTCGGCGGCTTCGGCCTGCAGGCTGAGGCGCTCGTCGCGCAGCGACGACACCAGCAGCTCGAGGGCGGCCGGCGGCGCGGCCGGCTCGGGTGCGGCTTCGAGCAGCATGGGTGCAACCGGCCCGACGAACGTGAGGTCCGCCGCGGTCGCCGCCGGCACGGCGCCGCCGGGTGCGGCCACCGTGAGCGCCGTCAGCGACAAGCCGCCGAACACGGCCGCCGCCGCGCGGTTCGGCGCATGCGGGGCTGCGGCGCGCAACACCGCTTCGACACGTTCGCGCAGCGCGGACGGCCGCGCCGCCATGCCGAGCGCGATCGCCACCGGCGCCGGCCGCAGCCACTCGGCGACGTCGAGCAGGCAGCGGGCGACCGCCGCCGGGCTCGAGTGCTGGGCCGCGACCGCGTCGCAGCGGTGCTCGACGAGCCGCGCCCAGCGGCGCCGCACGAGGTGCAGCACCGGATGCCACGGGCACAGCGCCGTCAGCCAGGCCGCGAGCCACATCCAGGCCGGGTCGCCGCGCCGCAGGTGCGCGACCTCGTGGGCCAGCATCGCCCGCAGCGAGTCGTCGCCCAACGTGGCGGCCCGGATCGGCAGGCAGATCTCGGGGCGCAGCCAGCCGAACGCGATCGGCGTCGCGATCAGCGGCGAACGGCTGACGTGCGGCGACTGGCGCAGACCGAGCCTCGCCGCCACCGCGGCGGCCGTCGTCAGCACGCGCGCATCGGTCTCGGGGTGCCGCGTCGCGAGCACGCGCACGAGCCGGCGATGCACGACGACCAGCCAGCCGAGTCCCGCCACCGCCGCCGCCAGCGCAGCCATCAGCAGCGTCGCCTGCCACGACCAGGGCCAGGTCCACGCCGCCGACGGCGCCGCCGCAGCCGCCGGGCCGTTCGCGGCAAACGGCCATTCGGCGGTGGCGACGGTTGCCGTCGGCGCCGCCGGGTCGACCAGCACCGGTTCGAGGCCGAGCGGCGCCCCCAACCACCAGCCCACCGGCAGCACGAACTGCAGCGAACTGCTGACGACACCGACCCACAACGACCAGCGCAGCAGCGACTCCTGCAGCGCGATGGCGCGGCGACGCAGCAGCAGCGAGACCATGAGCGCGAACGCCCCGGCGAGCGAAGAGTGCACGGCGAAGGTCGCGAGCCAGGCGAGCGCCGGTGTGAGAGCGACGGCGTTCACGGCTTCTCCTTCGACGGCCTCTTCTCGGCCGTCTCGGCCGCGGCCACCTGGCGGCGCAGGTCGTCGAGCTCGGCGAGGTCGATCTCGCCCGCGCGCACGAGGTGGTTGACGAGCGCCAGCGGGTCGCCATCGAACAGCCGCGCGACCAGATCGCCGACGAGGTTGCTCTGCACGAGCTCGGGATCGACCTTGGCGCGGTAGAGGAACTGCCGGCCCTGCTCCTTGTGCGCGACCAGGCCCTTCTCCTCCATCTTGCGCAGCATCGTCGCGATGGTGGTCAGCGCGAGGCCACGATCGCTGAGCGCTTCGTGCACCTCCGACACCGCCGCCTCGCGGCGCTGCCAGAGCGCGCGCAGGATGGCCAACTGCAGATCACCGAGGTTGCGGGGTCCCTTCATGGGGTCAATCTACTACCGGAGTAGTCGACATCAACTACTCCGGTAGTAGAGATCCCTTCCGCGATTTCTCGGATCGCGGAGAAGTGCCCTGCCCGGCGCCGCTCAGCCGCCGACCGGCGCGATGATCGTCCAGACCGCCGGGGTGACGCAGAGCGCGCCGTTCTGCGCCAGCGGGTCGAACACCACCCACTGCGTGAACACCGACAGGCCGACGTAGCCCGTCGTCGGCGGCAGCGGCACACCGAGCGTGACGATGCCGCCGCCGGCCCCGCCGCCGACCGTCGTCACGCCGACGAGGTTGACCGGGTTGGTGTAGAGCAGGCAGTTGGAGGACGGGTAGCCGAGGATGGCGGTCAGATCGACCGGGAACGGCGCGTCCTTGGTGTCGCCGATGACCCAGAACGCCGGCCGCGACGACGGCGCGTTGCTGAGCTGGTGGTCCCAGACGATGCCGGGCCAGCCGAGGTTCGGCACGGTGTTGACCGGTACGAAACCGCCCTCGCCCGGGCAGCCGGTGCCGAACGTGAGCTCGACGCCCATGCGCGCCGTGAAGCGCGTCATCATGCCGAAGCCCTGGCTGACGGTGCCGCTGGTGGCGCCCGGCGAGCCGCCGGCGTAGACGCGCGAGGTGACACCGAGCGACTGCGTGGTGCCGCGGAAGTTGTAGTTGAAGGGCTGGCTGCCGAGGCTGTTGCCGTAGATGCGGACCTCCAGCAGCACCGGCCGCGTGCGGTCCCACGTGAACGGGGTGTCGAACGGCAGCGTCATCACCACCGCGCCGGCGGCGCCGGCCAGCAGGTTGACGTTGGCGCGGGTCTTCACGATCACCGGCGTCGAGGCGTAGTTGAAGTCGAACAGGCCGGTGACGCCGGAGCCGAGGCCGTGCGCCATCAGGATCTCACAGTCGATCGTGCACGCCTGCGAGGTCGGCTGGGTGCCGGCGAAGAACTCGAGCTGGGTGATGCGGCGCGGCTCGGCGATGCCGGCCTGCAGGCTCGCCGCCGAGAACCACTGCTGGTAGCGGCCGATGCCGCCGGGGAACGGCCGGTCGACGTTCACGAAGCTCGGCAGGTTGGGCACCGAGACCTGGACCTGGGTCTGGCCCAGCAGGGTGGCCGCGAACAGCGACAGGAAGCAGAAGAATCGCATCATCGGGCGTCGGTCTCCGCGGGGGGGCCCGCAAGGCGGGACAGGGCAGTGTAGCGGATGGGCCAGCGCCCGGCCCGGCTGGGGTTCCAGAACGCGACGGCCCTCGCGCGCATGAGTAGCCCGCGCCGATGGGAAGGCAACCGGGTGCTGGGCTGGCCCGGGCAACGCCGCGGTGGCGACGCCGCCGTGGCGGCGCGACGCAGCGGGCCTTGGCAGCGGCTCGACGGAGAATCGGCGCCGGCCCCGGTTCGCCTGCCCGGCCCGACCCCGGTCAGCGACCGGGCGCGCGCACCTTGACCCCGGCGTAACCAGCGGCCCCGACCGCCGGCCGGGCGCCGATCGGCTGCCCCATCGCCGGCCCCGCGGCGGGCGCCGTCGGGCGCGCCGACATGCCGGCGCTGGCGACGCCCGGGTTGGCCTTCACCTGGGTGTCGGCGAGGCGCCGACGCACGTCGTCCGGGCGGTTGGCCTTGGCGATCGCGTCCTCGCCCGAGATCAGGCCCTCGCTGTAGCAGCGCAGCAGCTCGTCCTCGAGCGTGGCCATGCCGTGCTGCTTGCCGGTCTGCATCAGGTTCAGCATCTGCGACGACTTGCCTTCGCGGATCAGCGACTTGACGGCGTCGGTGGCGACCAGGATCTCGCGCACGGCGACGCGACCGCCGCCGATCTTCGGCACCAGCGTCTGCGAGATGACGCCCTGCAGCGTGCCCGACATCTGCACCCGCACCTGCTGCTGCGCGTCGGTCGGGAACACGTCGATGATGCGATCGACGGTGGAGATGGCGCTGGTCGTGTGCAGCGTGCCGAACACCAGGTGGCCCGTCTCGGCGGCGCTGATCGCCATCGAGATGGTCTCCAGGTCGCGCATCTCGCCGATCAGGATCACGTCCGGATCCTGGCGCAGCGCCCGGCGCAGGCCTTCGCGGAACGAGCCGCAATCGTGGCCGATCTGGCGCTGGGTGACGAAGCAGCGCTTGTCGGGGTGGATGAACTCGAGCGGGTCCTCCATGGTCAGGATGTGGCCGTGCTCGGTCTGGTTGATGTAGTCGATCATCGCCGCCAGCGTGGTCGACTTGCCCGACCCGGTCGGGCCGGTGACCAGCACGAGGCCGCGCGGCTTCGCGGCGAAGTCGAGGCAGATCTGCGGCAGGCCGAGGGTCTTGTGGTCGGGGATCGAGTCGGGGATCTGGCGCACGACCAGGCCGACGGCGTTGCGTTGGTGCAGCGCGTTGACGCGGAAGCGCGCCAGGTCCTTCACCGCGTAGGAGAAGTCGATGTCCTTCTCGGACTGGAAGCGCTGCCACTGCTCCGGCCCCATGATCTGCTTGGCCAGCTCATTGGTCTGTTCGGGGCTCAGCCGGCCGAACTCCTCCTGCTGCTGCACCTCGCCGTCGATGCGAAACCCGGGCGCGTTGCCCGCCTTGACGTGCAGGTCCGAAGCGCTCTTACGGACCATGGCGCGCAGTAGATCCTCGATGTGAAGCGACACTACGTTCTCCCCTCGTGTGGTTGCCGCTCGTCCCTGCCGCTCCGGAGATCGGCCACTGCCGCAACCCGCTTGACGGCGGGCAGGTGCATTGCCTCGCTTTGGGAGATGGCAGGTCCGCGCTGGCCCGCCGATGGGCGGTTCGCCCGCGCCGGCCGCAACATGCAACCGCGACGCCGTCGCATCTTAACAATGGTGCGTAGCATGGCAGGGCCCCTACGCGGGGCCGCCCGACGCCCGTAGCGGCGACAACACGGGCGGTTGCCTCCGGCCAGGACGCGCGCATGAGCGATCAGCAGCCAGAATTCGATATCCCGCGCATGAGCGAAGACGGCATCAGTCGCCAGCATCGGCAACCGGACCCGACCGTGCCCCCGGTCAGCGGTGGCGGCGGCACCGAGGCTCTGGGCGGCGTGCCAGCGGCAGCGGCCCCGACCGGGCCAATGGCCGTGCCGACGACGACCCCACTGTCGGCGCTCGACCGGACGACGCTGTTCGTCAATCGCGAGTACTCCTGGCTCGCCTTCAACCGCCGCGTGCTGGACGAGGCGAAGGACCGCGACAACCCGCTGCTGGATCGGCTGAAGTTCCTCGCCATCGCCAGCACCAACCTCGACGAGTTCTTCGAGATCCGGGTCGCCGGCGTGATGGAGTTGGTCGACGCCGGCCTGCAGGGCGAGAACCCCGACGGCCTCAAGCCGCAGGAGGAGCTCGACCGCGTACGCCGCGAAGCGCACGTGTTCACCGCCGACATGCACCGGCTGTGGAGCGAGGTGCTGGTGCCCGACCTGGCCAAGGTCGGCATCGAGTTCCGGCGCGCGCGGCAGTTCACGCCGGCGCAGCAGAAGTGGATCGACACCTACTTCCACCGCGAGATCTACCCGATCCTGACGCCGCTCGCGGTCGACCCGGCGCACCCGTTCCCGGTGCTGCTCAACAAGTCGCTGAACCTCGCCGTGCTGCTGCTCGATCCGCGGCAACCGCGCCGCGTGCACCGCATGGCCGTGGTGCAGGTGCCGCGCTCGCTGCCGCGCATCCTCAAGCTGCCCGAGCTCGACGGCCAGCGCGCCTACGTGTTCACGGCCGACATCGTGGCGGCCAACCTGCACGAGCTGTTCCCCGGGCTCGAGGTCGTGCACGCGTCGACGTTCCGCGTCACCCGCGACAGCAACCTGGAGGTCGACGAGATCCAGGCCACCGACCTGCTCAGCTCGATCGAGAAGGAACTGGTCAAGCGGCGCCGCGGCGAGCCGGTGCGGCTCGAGATCGACACCGGCGCCCACCCCGACGTGCTCGACCGCTTCCAGAAGGCGTTCGGCCTCGACGCCGACGACGTCTACCTGTGCGACGGTCCGGTCAACCTCGGCCGCATCATGGAGCTCTACCAGCTGGTCGAGCAGCCCGAGCTCAAGGACCCGCCGGCGCAGCCACGGCGGCAGTGGAGCTGGGCCTCGGCCGACGAGATGTTCGCCGACCTGCGCGACGGCGACATCCTGCTGCACCATCCGTACGAGGCGTTCTCGACGGTCGAGGACTTCATCCGCTTTGCGGCGCGCGACACCAAGGTGCTCGCCATCAAGCAGACGATCTACCGCGCCGGCGTGAAGAACCCGTTGGTCGAAGCGCTGATCGAAGCGGCGCAACACCGCAAGCAGGTCACCGCCATCGTCGAGCTCAAGGCGCGCTTCGACGAAGAGGCCAACATCCTCTGGGCGCGGCGCATGGAGCAGGCCGGCGTGCACGTCGTCTACGGCATCGTCGGCATGAAGACGCACGCCAAGACCACGCTCGTGGTGCGGCGCGAGGACGACGGCACGCTGCGCCGCTACTGCCACATCGGCACCGGCAACTACAACCCGACCACGGCGCGGCTCTACACCGACATCGGGTTGCTGACGGCGCGCGCCGACGTCGGCGAGGAGGTCGCCGAGACCTTCAACATGATCACCGGCTACACGCGCGTGCCGCAGATGGAGCACCTGCTGGTGGCGCCGTTCACGCTGCGCGAGAAGCTGCTGCAGCTGATCCGCAACGAGATCGACAACAAGAAGGCAGGCAAGCCGGCGTCCATCCGGGCCAAGCTCAACAACCTCGCCGACGCCCAGGTCATCACCGCGCTCTACGAGGCATCCCGCGCCGGCGTGCGCGTCGAGCTGTGTGTGCGCAGCGTCTGCTGCTTGCGCCCAGGCGTGCCCGGCCTCAGCGACAACATCACCGTCGTCGCCATCATCGACCGCTTCCTCGAACACAGCCGCGTCTACTACTTCGAGAACGGCGGCAACCCGCTCGTCTACCTGTCGTCCGCCGACTGGATGGTGCGCAACCTCGACCGCCGCGTCGAGGTCGCCGCCCCCGTGCTCGACCCCGACCTCAAACGCCGCGTCGTCGACGAGGTGCTCGGCATGGCGCTGCGCGACAACGTCAAGGCGCACCGGGTGCTGTGGAACGGCCAGAGCGAACGCATCGTGCGCGCCGCCGGCGAGGCGCCGCTGCGCAGCCAGCTGGCGCTGCTGGAGATGACGATGAAGCAGCCCGAGTCGACGCCCGAGGGCGGCGTCTCCGATACGCAGAAGAAGCGCCGCAAGAACCCGCGCAAGAAGGGCTGAGCAGCGGGCACCGGTGGGCCGTCGGGCCGGCGCGGCGGGGCTGCAGGTGGGCCTTCCCGGAACGACAAAGCCCGTCAGCAACTCGCGTTGCTGCCGGGCTTTGGATGGCGAGGACGACGGGAATCGAACCCGCAACCACCGGATCGACAGTCCGGTACTCTAACCAATTGAGCTACGTCCCCACGCCTTGGGGGCCGGGCATGCTAGCCAGCGACGCGGCGGTTGCAAGCACCTTCTCGATGGCGCGCGGCGGTCCCGCGTCGCTGTGGCCACGGGCCCTGGCGCCAGCGAAGGGAAGGCAGGCCAGGACGAATCGGCCGGCAAATAAATCGGCCGCCGGGCTCTCACTCCCGGCGGCCGAAGCCACTCTTCGCTCTCTCGTGTCGAAGGCGGCCACTCGATCCCTGGGCCCTGAGAGCCCAAGTCAGGTAACCGTCTCGATTGCCCCCCTGACTAAGCTGCCCTGCCGCTACTCCCAAGGGTCATGGAATGATGCTCCCCTCCCCCGATGCCCGGCTGCAGCTCGGCTTCGCCGGTCCGGCAGAAGAACTGCCGCCGCACCTGTCGGTCGACGGCATGACGCCCGTGGGACCGAACCTGTCGCACTGGCCCGGCAACCGCACGCCGCGGCCGTGGAAGGCCGACCTCAGCACGGCGATCGCGCTGCAGTTCGCGCGCGCCCGACCGGAGCAGCAGGAGGCCTTCCTCGGGGATGCGACCGTAGTACTCAACGACCACTACGACACCGATGGCTTCGGCGCCCTGCTCGCCGTGCTGCGGCCGGAGCTCGCGTTCGCGCGCGAGGAAGTGCTGCTGGCGGCGGCCGGCACCGGCGACTTCGGCACCTGGCACACCTGGCGCGGCTTCGCCATCGACCGCATCGTCGCGCGGCTGGCCAAACCCGAGTCGCCCGTGCGCGGCGCCTTCGCCGGCATCACCGACCCGGCGCGGCTGTCGTTGCAGCGCTACGCCTGGCTGCTCGACCACGCCACCGCGGTGCTCGACCAGCCGGGGCAGTTCGCGGCGCTCTACGCCGACGAGATGGCGCAGGTGCAGGAAGAGCTGCGGCGCGGGCTCGACGGCGCACTCGATCGGCGGTCGTTCCCCGAGCTCGGCCTCGCGGCGCTGATCGGCGACGGGCCGCGGCACCGCCTGACGCTCAACACGCTGGCCGGGGCCTACCGCGTGCTGCACGTGCAGCACGACCACGACGGCACTCGGTTCCGTTTCCACGACCGCACCGAGAGCTGGTTCGAGCTGGTGACGGTGCGACCGCCGGCGCGGCGCGACCTGCGACCGCTGGCCGAACGGCTCAACTCGCTCGAGCCCGGACACGACGGCGCCATGTGGTTCGCGGACGCACCGACGGAGCCGATCCCGGAGCTCTGCTTCGGGGTGCCCGCGGCGCAGGAATACGGCCAGCTCACGCGCGAGCTGCGGCCGAGCCGGCTGCCGGCCGAACGGGTGCTGGCGGCGCTGGTGGCGCACTTCGTGGCCCCGCCCGCCAGCTGACGCGGCCACCGCCGCAGCGTGGTCTGGCGCCCGCCGGCCCGCTTCGCCATCATGCGCCGGTGAAGTCGCCAACCGCCATCACCACGCTGGCCTGCTGCCTGGTGGCATGCAGCGGTGATGCTCCGGCGCCGACGGCGCCGCGCTTCGAACTCGCGCCAAACGCGGCCGGATCGTTGGCCGAACAACTCAGCACGCTGCGCCAGTTCGTCGCCGCTCACGCCGACAAGGCCGTCGTCGTCGCCGA
>JAEUHT010000058.1 GCA_016793265.1 Planctomycetota bacterium | reverse complement strand
AAGGCCTACGCGCTCCAGCCGGCCCGAACGGGGCGCGAACCGTCGACCAACCTCGATCGACAGGTCCGTCGCCAGGTAGCGATTCGGCTATCCCAAATCCTGGGTGGCTGCGCGCTCGTCACCCGTGGCGCAGACTCCTAGAGCGCAGCCAGCCGCGCGCAGAAGGTGTCCTGCAGCGCGCGCCATTCGGCGGCCGGGCCGACGAAGTTCTGCACCAGGATCACGAAGGCGAGCCGACGACCGCTCGCCGTGGTGACGTAGCCGGCGAGGTTGCTGACGCCCGAGAGCGTGCCGGTCTTGGCCCGCACGCGGCCCTCGGCGACGGTGCCGACCATGCGCTTCGCCAAGGTGCCATCGCGGCCGGCGACCGGCAGGCTGTCGACGAACACGGCGAGGGCCCGGCCGCCGCGGCGGTGCATGTCGACGAGGTCGCGCACCAACAGCTCGGCGGAGACGAGGTCGTAGTGCGACACACCGGAGCCGTCGGCGAGGCGAAGCGTGGTGGTGCCGCCACCGAGCGTGTTGGCGCGCTCGCGCAGCACGGCGAGACCGCGCGCAGCGGCGCCGGCGTCGAGCTCGCCACCGAGCCGGCGCAGCAGCAGTTCGGCGCCGAGGTTGTCGCTCTCCTTGTTGGTGCGTCGCACGGCGTCGGCCACCGGACGCGACGAGGTCGCGCGGGGCGCCTCGGTGGCGGGTGGCGGGGCCGTGGCGACGATGGTGACGTTCGCCTCGCCGTCGAGCATGCCTTCGTCGCGCAGCGCCGCCGCCAACAGTGCCGCCGTGTAGCGCGCGGGGTCACTGACGCTGAGCCGGCGCCGAACCGGGCCGCCGTCGTCGAGATGGCCGCGCACGAGGATGCGGTCGACGTCGGCGAAGACGCCGCGCGTGACGCGCAGCGGTCCGGCATCGGCGGCGACGTCGAGCAGCAGCGGTCCCGGCACCGGCAGCACCTTCGCCTGCAGGCCGCCTGCCGCCTTGGTCACCTCGACCGTGACGCAGCCGCCGTCGACCGGCACCGCCGACAGCGGCGGCATGAAGTCCGACGGTTCGTCGTCCCACATCCAGCCTTCGCCGAGGCGCTCGGCGCCGCGCAGGGCATCGACCACGGTGATCCGGTTGCCGCGCACCTGCGATACCCCTTGCCGCCGCAGCTCGCGCACGAGCTCGCGCAGTTCCGCCGTGCTCAGGAACGCGTCGCCGCCGCCGAACAGCGTCACCGCACCCTCCGGTGCGCCATCGGCGGCGAGCGTGGTCGTGATCACGCCGTCAGGGTCATGCCGGCACACCGCCGCCGTCGTCAGCAGCTTCATCGTCGACGCCGGGCGCAGCAGCCGCTTCGCCTCGCGCGCGAACACCGTGGCCCCGCTGTCGAGGTCGACGACGAGGGCTGCGACGGCCACGGCGTGGTCGTCGTGCGGCCGCAGCAGCGCGTCGAGGCCTGGGCGGTCGGCGAACGTGGTGCAGCCGGCGAGCAACAGCACGGACGACGCGGCGGCGGTTCGGAGCATGCCGTGGCAGCGTAGCCGTCGAGCCACCCGCGCCTTAGCATCGGCCAGGATGCAACGAACGCTGCCCCGGGCCCTCTGCGCCGGCGACGAGGTCGCCGTGGTCGCCCCCGCCGGCGCCGTTCGCGACGATGACTCGCTGGCGAACGGCCTCGCCCGGCTGCGCGCGTGGGGGCTCGTGCCGACCGTGCTGCCGCACGCGCGGGGCCGGCTCGATTGGCCGGCCGGCAGCCCGTTGTCGGCGCCGGACGCCGAGCGGCTCGCCGACCTGCAGCACGCCATCGACACTCCTCGCTACCGCGCGGTGTTCTGCGCCCGCGGTGGCTACGGCATAACCCGCCTGCTCGCCGGGCTCGACTGCAAGCCGCTGCGGCGCGACCCCAAGCCGATCGTCGGTTACAGCGACGTCACCACCCTGCTCGCGGCCGTGCGCGCGCGCACCGGGCTGGTCTCGCTGCACGGCCCGATGGTGGCGACTGGCGCGCTGATGGACGCCGGCGCCGACGGCTGGGAGCTGCAACGCCGCCTCTTGACCGACACGGTGGGCCCGGTGCCGCTGCCGCCAGCGCCGCGCGCGCGCGGTCTCCGCGCCGGCATCGCCGAAGGGCCGCTGGTCGGCGGCAACCTGAGCCTCGTGCAGTGCCTCATCGGCACGCCGTGGCAGGTCGACACACGCGGCGCGTTGTTGTTGCTCGAGGACATCGGCGAAGCTCCCTATCGCATCGATCGTATGTTGACGCACCTGCTCGACACCGGTGCCCTGCAGCACGCCGCCGGCGTGCTGCTCGGCGACTTCCACGCCATCGACACGCCGCCCGCCAGCGAACACGCGGCGACCACCGCCGTGCTGGTCGAACGGCTGGCCGCGCTGCCGATCCCGGTGGCGATGGGCTTCCCGTTCGGCCACTGCCCGGGCTCGTGGACGCTGCCGATCGGCGCGCGCGCGCGCCTCGTGGCGCCGGCCGTCGGCGCCCCGGCGAGCCTCGAACTGCTCGAACCGGCGGTGTGCGCATGACCGCGCCCTGGTCCTTGCGGGTGCGCCCGTTCACCCTCGAACTGCGCCACCGCTTCACGATCGCCACCAGCTCGCGCACGACGACGCCGACGCTGCTCGTCGAGCTCGAACGCGACGGCGTCATCGGCTTCGGCGAAGCGGCGATGCCGCCCTACCTCGGCGAGAGCCACGCCACGGCGCAGGCCTTCCTGGCCCGCATCGACCTGGCGCGCTACCCCGACCCGTTCCTCACCGCGGCGATCCTGGCCGACGTCGATGCGCTGGCGCCCGGCAACCCGGCGGCGAAGGCGGCGTTCGACATCGCGCTGCACGACTGGCTCGGCAAGGTGATGCGGCAGCCTTGGCACCGCGTGCTCGGGCTCGACCCGCGTAGGGCGCCGCCGACGTCGTTCACGATCGGCATCCACCCGCCCGACGTGGTGCAGCGCATCGTCGCCGAAGCCGGCGCGCGCTTCGCATCGTTCAAGATCAAGCTCGGCGGCGAGCACGACCGCGAGATGATCCGCAGCATCCGCGAGGTCAGCTCGCTGCCGCTGCGCGTCGACGTCAACCAGGGTTGGCGCGACCGCCACGCGGCCCTGCAGCAGATCGAGTGGCTGGCGACGCAGGGGGTCGAGCTGGTCGAGCAGCCGCTGCCGAAGGAGAACGTCGACGACCTCGCTTGGCTGTGTGCACGCAGCCCGCTGCCGATCGTCGGCGACGCGGGTGTGCAGCGCCTCGCCGACGTGCCGCGCGCGGTCGGCGTCTATCACGGCATCAACGTCAAGCTGATGAAGTGCACCGGCCTGCGCGAGGCGCGCACGATGCTCGAACTGGCGCGCGCGCTCGGCCTGCGCTCGATGCTCGGCTGCATGACCGAGACCTCGTGCGCGATCTCGGCCGCCGCCCAGTTGTCGCCGCTCGCCGACTGGACCGACCTCGACGGCGCTTTGCTCGTCGCCAACGACCCGTTCGTCGGCGCCACCCTCGTCGACGGCCGCATCGTGCCGAGCGCCTCGCCCGGCATCGGCGCCGCCGTCCGCACCTGACCACCGCTTCGTGACCGAACACGACCCCGACATGAGCTTCCGTCCCCGCCAGCAGCGCGGTTCGTTCGCCTGGGCCCCCGAGCGCTACGGCCAGAGCCGCCTCGGGGCGCCGCTCGAGGTGTTCCGGCCGCGCGGGCCGTGTGCGGTGCTGCTGTTCGCCGGCATCCACGGTGACGAAGGCGAGACCACGGCGATGCTGTCGTGGGCGCTGCGGCATCTGCCGGGGCCGTCGCCACGCTGCGCCGTCGTGCTGGCCGCCAATCCCGACGGTCTCGCGCGCGGCACGCGCGCCAACGCCGCCGGCGTCGATCTCAACCGCAACTTCCCGGCGCGCAACTGGCGACCCGAGCCGCTCGCCTACCGCGTGTTGTCGGACGAACCGCGCGACGTCGCCATCAGCCCGGGGGCGGCGGCGGGCTCGGAGCCGGAGGTGCAGGCGCTGGTGCGGTTGATCGGCGAGCTGCGCCCCAGCACCGCCGTCGTCGCCGTGCACGCCCCGCTCGCCTGCGTCGAGGATCCCGACCGCACGGCGCTCGGCAGCTGGCTCGCCGAACGGTCGCAGCTGCCGCTGGTCGCCGACATCGGCTACGCCACGCCCGGCTCGTTCGGCTCGTGGGCGCCGGAGAACGGTTGCCACGAGATCACCTACGAGCTGCCGGTGGCGGCGGCCGAGCAGATGCTGCGCAGCTACTCCCCGGTGTTCGCCGAGCTGCTGCGGCGCGAAGACCTCTGACCCCGGTGGTGTGACATGGCGATGAACGTGCTCTGGCTCGGCTTCTTCTTCGCCGCGTTCGTCATCGCGCTCGGCAAGCTCGTCTTCGGCGGCGACACGCAGGTGTTCGGCGCGATGGTGCAGAGCACCTTCGAGATGGCGAAGTTCTCGTTCGAGACCTGCCTCGCCCTGACCGGCGTGTTGACGCTGTGGCTCGGTTTCCTGGAGATCGGCAAACGGGGCGGGGCCATCGAGCTGCTGGCGCGCGTCGTGCGGCCGTTCTTCAGCCGGCTGTTCCCGGAGGTGCCGCGTGAGCACCCGGTGCACGGCACGATGATGTGCAACTTCGCCGCCAACATGCTCGGCCTCGACAACGCGGCGACGCCGGTCGGGCTGCAGGCGATGCAGCAGCTGCAGGAGCTCAACCCGCAGAAGGAGCGCGCCAGCAACGCGCAGATCATGTTCCTCGTGCTCAACACCTCGGGGCTGACGCTGATCCCGATCAGCATCATGGCCTACCGGGCGCAGGCGCATGCCGCCAACCCGACCGACGTGTTCCTGCCGATCCTGCTGACGACGTTCTTCTCGACGCTGGCCGGCCTCGTCACCGTCGCGCTGGTGCAGCGCATCAACCTGCTCGACCGCGTGCTGCTGGCGTGGCTCGGCGGCCTCGGCGCGGTCGTGTTCGGCCTGCTGGCGTTGCTCAACAGCTTGCCCAAGGAACGGGTCGAGGTGATCTCCGGCCTCGTCGCCAACGTCACGCTGTTCAGCGTCATCATCGGCTTCCTGGCGCTCGCCGCGTGGCGGCGCGTCAACGTCTACGACGCCTTTGTCGAAGGCGCCAAGGAAGGGTTCGCGGTCGCCATCAAGATCGTGCCGTTCCTCGTCGCCATGCTGGTCGCGATCGGCGTGTTCCGCGCCGCCGGCGGCATGGACCTCGTCGTCGCCGGCGCGCGCGCGGTGGCGGGTTGGTTCGGCGGCCGCGGTGACTTCGTCGAGGCGCTGCCGGTCGCGATCATGAAGCCGCTGTCGGGCAGCGGCGCGCGCGGGCTGATGCTCGACGCGATGCACACGCACGGCGCCGATTCGTTCGTCGGCCGCCTCGCCTGCGTGTTCCAGGGCGCCACCGACACGACCTTCTACATCCTCGCCGTCTACTTCGGTGCCGTCGGCGTGCGCAACACGCGGCACGCGGTGGCGTGTGGCCTCACCGCGGACGCCGCGGCGATCGTCGCCGGCATCCTCATCGGCTACGTGTTCTTCGGCTGACGGTCGGATCAGCCGATCTGCAGCTGTTCCCGGACGGACTGCAGCTTGCCGACCATCTGCAGCAGCTGCTGCAGCGCCGCGTCCGTCGTGACCGCGCCCTCACGGGTGTCGCTGGAGATGCGCACGAGGTCGTCGATGCGGGCCGCGATGTCGTTGGCGAGCGTGGCGGATTCGGCGAGCGACTGGCCCATGTCCGTGCTCACCGCGGTCTGCTCTTCGACGGTGGCGGCGAGCGTGGCCTGGCTCGACTGGATGTCGTGGATCGTCGTGCAGATGCCCCGCACGGAACCGACCACCTTGGCGGTGCGATCCTGGATGCCGGTCACTTCGTGCGCGATCTGCCCGGTCGCGGACGCCGTGCGGGTCGCCAGTTCCTTCACTTCGTGGGCGACCACCGCGAAGCCCTTGCCGGCGTCGCCAGCACGGGCCGCCTCGACCGCGGCGTTGAGGGCGAGCAGGTTGGTCTGGAAGGCGATGCTCTCGATGAGCTGCACGACACTCCGGATGCGACCAACGCAGGCGTCGAGTTCGTCGATGTCCGTGACCACGCCGTCTGCGGTGCCGGCCGCACCGATGGCGACAGCCGCCACCTGCGTCGCGTTCTGTGAGATGTCGGCGATGCTGGCGCCGAGTTCCTTGACGCCGCCCGCGACCGCAGCGATGCGCTCGCGCAGGTTGCTGGCTGCGCCGCTGACCTGGCCCGCCTCCGTGGCCGTGGCGTCTGCCGAACCGGTGAGCGTCTTCCCCGTGGCGGCCATGCGATTCGCGACTTCGTTGATCGTCGTGGCAGCCTCTTCGGTAGCCGTGATCGCCTGTCGCGCGCCTTCGGCGGCGGCTTGGCAGCGCTCCGCGCGGCGGCGTTCGGCGAGGCGCAGGGCGAACAGGGACGCGGCGGTGGCCAAGCCGATGCCCGCGAGCATCACCCACTGCATCTGCAGAGCCTGGGTGACGTCGCGGCGGTCCCAGTAGATGTTGTCGGGGGCGGCGCACCACAACCGCCACCCCTGTTCGTTGTCGGCGATGCGCAGCGACTGCACCTCGGACCAGAGCAAACCGCCAGCGGGCACGACGTCGGCGATCGCGTTGGTCGCGTCCTGCCAGACGCCGGCATCGTGGCTCGGCGCGGTGAACGCGTGGCCGGCGTTGCGGATGGCGTAGCGTCCCTGCGGCAGCATGTCTCGCAGGGCGTGGGTGAGCATCACTCCGGAGACCATGCCGGCGAGCTTGCCGTCCGCCCCGTAGAACGGCACCGAGTAGACCAGCCCGCTGCGGTCGGCGTCGTCCGGGTTCTTGACGGAGTAGCGACTGTTGTCGCAGGTCACGACCTCGGGACCGGTCAGCGCCGGCACCTCCAGGGCCTTGAAGGAAGTCAGGGTCGGCGCGTGCTGCACGAACCACGCCAGCTGCTTCTTCATCAGGCGGTACTCGTGGATCTCGACCTCCTCGGGACCGGCTGCGTCCTCGTGCGCGTCGTGGCCTTCGCTCTTGCCGTCTGCACCTTGGCCGAGGATCAGCTCGTCGAAGGTCACGATCGGGGCGTCAGGGTGTCCAGTCGCCGGGTCGATGCGATCGGGATCGAGGTCCCGCGGCACGATGTAGACCTCGGACATGGCGACGCTGGAGGCCAGGTTGTTGTAGATCTCCTGCACCGTGCGCCTGGCGTCCGCATCGAAGTCCTCGCCGTGGCGGCCGATCTTCTGCACGCCGGGAAGCCGGGCGATCGTGCGCAGGCCTTCGTAGACGGCGCGCATGGAGTTCTCGACCTTGGTCGCCACCTGCACCGCTGCGTCGTGACACTCGAGGCGGTGATTCTGCAGGGCCTGGTCGAGGGAGGACTGCGACTGCCACACCGCGAGCCACACCGCGATGGTGGCAGAGCCGAGAGCGATGACGGACCCCTTGATGCGCATGTGCGGACTATCGCCCAGGCCCGATGCGGGACTTTGGCTCTATTGGCCGCGCCCCCTCGGCCTTGGGGAGAACCCCTACGCCGTTCGTCGCAGTGGTCGAGCTCAGCGCGAACGTTGCCAGGCGACCGCGGCCGCCGGTCGATCGCTGCCGATGTGGTCGACGCCGGCGTCGTGCAGCAGCAACCAGGCCTCGGCGCGGTCGGGCGCGCCCCAGAAGCGCAGTTGTTTGCCTTCGGCGTGGGTGGCGGCGATGAAGCCGTCGAGCCGCGCGCGCTCCGCCGGCAGCAGATCGTCGCGCCCGTCCCAGTCGCCGACGCGGCGCCACTGGTCGCTGATCCACGGCATCAGGGCGTTCGGCACGCCTCGACCGAGATCGGTCAGGCGGCCGTCGAGCGCGCAGCAGCGGTCGTGGTCCTTGGCGACGAGCTCGCGCGGGCGATCGCCGGACAGCAGCACGGTGACGGCGCCGGGTTCGATGCGGCCATCGACGAAGCGCGTCAGCATGCCGGCGAACGGGGCCAGTTCGCGGCGCAGCGCGTCATACACCGCGGCGGCGTCGGCCTTGATGTCGACCAGCAGTACGAAGGGCGTTAGGTCGTGCACCCGACCGCCGTGGTCGTCGACCCAACGTTGCAGCGGCTCGAGGTAGAGCGAACGCAGCGACCGGCCCGCGCGCAGCTGCCAGCGTTCGTGGCCGACCAGCAGCTCGCCGTGCTGCAGGAACACGTCGGCCTCGACGCTGCCGAGCCCGAGTTCGAGGGCGGCCAGCAGCGGCCGCGGCTGCAGGTAGTCGTTGTGACCGTGCAGCCGACGCGCGGCATCGGCGGGCGGCGCGCTGGTGCCGGGCGTGGCGACGCAGGCGGTCAAGAGGGCAGCGAGCAGCGGGGCGGGGCGTGCCGGCATGGTCACGGTCTACTGCACCACGATCGGCAGGTCGAGGTCGCCCGACACGAGCACTTCCTCTTCTTGGTGGTGGTCGCCGCGCTTGACCTGCACGCGGTAGCTGCCGCGTGGCACCCGCGCCGCGAAGCCGGGTTGCGTGGTGGAGCCGAGCAGTTCGCCGCCGGCGAAGACGAGCACCTCGGCCGTGATGCCGTGACCGGCGGCGTCGACCGGCCGCACCCGCAGCAGCGGCCGGCGATCGACGAACGCCCGCACCGGCGTGAAGCGACCGGGGGCGACGGAGAAGGCGATCACCACGGGTTCGAACGGCGCGAAGTGGCGGCGCCCGTCGGCGAGCCAGTCCTGGCTGCGCAGGATGCCCTCACCCGCCGGTGTGTTCGTGAACAGGAGGCCGGTGCCGGGCAGGCCGTTGTAGCGATGCAATTCGGGCCGCAGCGTGATGCCGGCGATCTCGAACGTGGCGCACTCGGGTGCGAGTTCCGACACCGGCAGGCCGTCGCTGGACTCGAAGCGTACGCGCAGTTGGCCGCCCGGGATGAGCTGCAGGGGGACCACCGGCGCCGGGTCGGCGGCGAACACGAGCCGTGGCGGCGGTGGCCGGTAGAAGGCGGATTGCGACGCGAGCTCGTAGTGGCCGGCAGTCAGATCGTCGAAGACGGCGTAGCCATCGCCGTCGCTCTTGGCGGTGATCGGCGGCGCCGTGGTGCGGGTCGCGCACAGCACCACCGGCTCCCCTGCCACCGGCACGCCGTCGCAGGTCACCATGGCCACGACGCCGACGCCCGACAGTGCGAGGTCCTGGTTCACGCGGGGCTCGGCGGCCGTGAGCTGAAGGGTGGCATGCGGTGGCCGCGACCAGTTCGGCTCGGGTTGCGGGGTGGTCACGTAGAGACGGTGTTCGCCCGGCGGCAGCAGCAGGGCGAAGACGCCGTCGTCATCGGTGGTGGTCCGTCGCCCATCCGCCGACGCCAGGGCGTCCGGTGACAACACGCGGATCGAACGCCGCGGCACGGGCCGCCCGTGCTTGGTGACGCGACCGTGCACCAGCACACACGGCGTCGTCGCGCGCAGCACGACCTCCCGGCGCTCGTCGCCCGCGCTCTCCAGGTGAGTGTCGATCGGCACGTCACTGTCGACGTGCAGGCTGAACTCACCGGTGGCCCTGGGGAAGGCGAACCTACCATCGGAGTCACTGCGCACCGACATCTGATCCAGCCAGCCGCCGTCGACACCACGCCACTCCACCCTGAGCCCCGGCAGCGGCTGGCCGCGGTCGTCGAGGACCACGCCGAACACACCGCTGGTCGCGACGGGCACTCGCCGCACATCCGCCGGGATCGGCCGCGGCGGCGTTGATGGTCCCGGAGACACGTCGACCAGCGTGTCCCAGCCGGATCCGGCCGCCGGATCGGTGTGCGGCCGCACCGCCGGCGGCGCCTCGGCATCGCTGCCACCGAGCCACAGCAGCGTCGCCACCGTTGCCAGCAGGATCGTCGCGACGACGCACGGCATGCGGCCCGGACGCCTCACCGCGAGAGCCGCTCCTGCGCCGCGGGTGCCCGCCGCGAGCACTCGGCGGCGAGGGAGGTGCAGCGTTCCGCGGCGAGATCACGTTCCATGGCGGCGAAGGCGACGGCGTGTGACGAGTATAACGATGGGGATGCCGACCGACGTGCTGCATGTCGTTCACCAGTTCCCGCCGGAGAGTCGCGGCGGCTCGGAGAGCTACGTGCTCGACGTCGCCCGCCGCCAACAGGCGCGCGGCATGCAGGTGCGCGTGCTGACCGGCACCAAACACTGGCAGGAGAAGGTCACGCTGGTCGCCGACGAGGTCGACGGGGTGCCCGTGCAGCGCCTCAACCGCAACGACCTCTACTTCGATCACCACGTCAAGATGTGGAGCCCGGAGGTCGAATGGGCGTTCGCGGCGGTGCTGGCGGAGCACCGGCCGGCGCTGGTGCACGTGCACCATTGGGTGCGGCTGACCTGCAACCTCGTCGAGATCTGCCGGCGCCTCGGCATCCCGGCGGTGGTGACGCTGCACGACTACTACACGAGCTGT
>JAEUHT010000308.1 GCA_016793265.1 Planctomycetota bacterium | reverse complement strand
ACCATCGCGCTCGGTACGCTCACCGCGTCCGACAGGTGCTCCTCGCGCACCCCCTTCGCGGCCACCAGCTCGCGCACGTTGCCGTCGCGTACGCCTGCACCGGCCATCACCACGAGCCGGCCCGCCGCCGCCAGCACCAGGCGGCGGATCGCCACGACGCCGGCCGCCGCCGTGTTGGCCTGGCCCGAGGTCAAGACGCGCGCCACGCCGGCTGTGACCAGGCTCTCCAGGGCGCGTTCCGGCGCCGCGGCGACGTCGATGGCGCGGTGGAAGGTCACCGGCGCACCGCCTGCCGCGGCGACCAGCTCGGTGAGCCGCGGTGCGTGCACTTCGCCGTCGGCGCGCAGCACGCCGGTGACGAAGCCGTCGGCGCCGGCGCGGCGCAGCGCCTCGACGTCGCGCCGCATCGCCGCGAACTCACCGTCGTCGTAGAGGAAGTCGCCCGGCCGTGGCCGGATCATCACGACCACCGGCAGCGGCACCGCCGCCTTGACCACGGCGACGAGGCCCGGGCTCGGCGTCAGTCCGCCGAGGTCCAGCGCCTGGCAGAGTTCGAGGCGCTGGGCGCCGCCAGCGGCGGCAGCAGCCGCGCCGGTCGCGGACTCGACGGCGACCTCGACGATCACGGGCTCGTTGGCGGCGGTGGTCACGCGCAATATGGTGCGGCCATGCGCCCCCAGTTGCTGCATCTTTCCGGACCACAGCGGGGCCGCACGATCACCTACCCGGGGCCGGTGGTGCGCATCGGCAGCGCCGCCGACCGCGACGCCGTCATCACCGCGCCGGGCGTGGCGCCGAAGCACGCGCAGATCGAATGGGTGCAGGACCAGTGCCGCTTCCACCTGCGCCGCCGCGACGGCCAGGTGTTCGTCAACGGCAACGAGGTCGAGGAGGTCATCCTCGACGACGAGGACCAGATCGAACTGGGCGAGGGCGGGCCGATGCTGCGCTTCCGCATCTACGTGCCGCAAGGGGCGGTGTGCAAGCCGGTGCATCGTATGCTCAGCGACGCGCGCGACGTCGCCCGCACCAGCGGCGGCGGCGCCGCGGCGCACACCTGGACGCTGACGCGCGATCTGCTGACGCAGGCCACGCTGCGGCTCAAGATCGGGTTCCCGCTGGCGCTCGTCGGCGGCGCCTTCCTGGCCGGCTGGCTCGGCGGCTGGCTCGGCACGCGCGACCTCGAGGCCGAACAACGCCGCACCGCCAACATGGTCACGCAGCAGGAGCTCGCCAACCTGCGCGACCAGCAGCAGCAGCAGCGCGACGAGGTCGAACGGCTCGTGCGCGGCAACTCGGTGGCGCGGCGCATCCAGAAGGACTGGAGCCGCGGCGTCTGCCTCGTGCACGGCGTCTTCCGCCTGCGCCGGACCGACGGCGCCTGGTTCACCGTGCGTGGCCAGGCCTTCGAGGAGGAATACACCGGCTCCGGCTTCCGCGTCACCGAGTCCGGCCACGTCGTCACCAATCGGCACGTGCTGCGCCCGTGGCTCGAAGACGAGAACATCATGGGTGTGATCGGCACCGGCGTGACGCCCGAGTTCGTGCACCTCAGCGCGACCTTCCCGGGCAAGCAGCCGATCGACATCGCGCCGGAGTCGGTCGTGCTGCGCCAGGACGAGCTCGACGTCGCCGTGTTCCAGATCCCGGGGCCGCTGCTCGAGGGCATCCCGGTGCTGCCGCTGCACCTGTCGCCGGCCGAAGAAGAGGATCAGCGCGCCTACGTCGTCGGTTACCCGACCGGCATCGCCGCGCTGCTGGCGCGCGCCGACAACAAGATGCTGGAAGGGCTGCGCTCGCGCGCGGCGACGCTGAGCGACGCCATCGACGAGCTGGCGCGCGCCGGCCAGATCGCCCCGGTCATCACCAACGGCATCGTCAGCAACTGGCAACCGAACGTGGTCGCCTACAGCGCCGAGACCACCCACGGCGGCTCCGGCGGCCCGGTGTTCGGCGCCGACGGCGAGGTCATCGCCGTCAACTACGCGATCCAGCGCGAGTTCGGCGGCAACAACCTCGGCGTGCCGATCCGCTTCGCCGCCGAGCTGCTGCCGAAGTAGCGGCCGGGCCGGCTACTGTCCCCGAAGCTGCTCCTGAAGTGGACGCAGCGGTCACGACCTGCGGAACCACGAGGAGAAGACCCGATGCCCCGACATTCTTGGATGCCGATAGCAGTCCTCGCGTGCTTGCTGGGGCATTTGCCATCCCAGTCGGAACTCGCCCGGCGCGTGCAGACGGAGCTCGACGCCGCTCGTGTGGAACGGGCTCTCGAGATCGTCGATGAGGCGATGCGCAGCGGGCCGGAGAGTGTCGATGTCCTGTTGTTGCGGGCGATGTGCTTCGCGAGGGCTGGCGATCGTGAGGGCGTGGCCCGTTGCCGCGAGCTCGCGGCCGCCCTGTTGCGCCAACGCCTTGATGGCATTGAGGCCATGTTGTCAGCGCCCGTGGCTGCCGGGGCCCGATCGACGCCGCCGACTCCTGGGCCGGCTTCTGTGCAGGTGAGCCCGGCGGTCCCGCCAGGGGGGGCGGCTGGCACAGCCGACACAGGTAGCTGGAGCGAGTCGCCGGCGGCGCCTCCCACTCCCGCAGCCGAACTCGAACGCCTGACCGCCGCGGTTGAGGTCCCGGATGCCCGCGAACGCAAGCTGGCCGCAGCTCGGCTGGAGTTGGCGGCGAGCCGGATGGTCGCCGAGGCGGAGGCCAATCTCGATGGCGGCGACGCGTCGGCGGCGGATGCGCGGTTCGAAGCCGTGCTGCGCAGTGCCGAACGCCGGCCCGAGATCGTAGGCAGTGCAGTCATCGGCATGACCGCATCGAAGTCGCCAAGAGTCGTGGCCGCGGCGCTCGAAGCCCTGGTGGGGGTGCTGGACGAGTTGGTGGCAGCAGCCATCGCCGCATTCGATGCCGGTGAGGAAGTCGAAGGCAACCAGCGGCAGGAGCTGGCCCTGCGGGTTGCCAGCATCCTGTGTGAACATCGTCGCGAGATGCCGGCGTTGCGTGGCATGCGGGCGTGGGCCGACTCCCCCGCGCCACGGCTGGCAGCCGCTGGACTGCGTGCCATGGCTGCCATGTTCGAACGTTGGGCAGCACGCATCGAGGCGACCGGGAACTCGCCAGCGGAGTTCGCTGCTGAGTCCGAGCGCTTCCTCGTCGCCGCCGATGAACTGCATGGCAGTTCGGCAGCAATGCCCGTAGTCGAGCAGACCCTGTGGACCATGCGCGACTCACCGTTCCGTAGCTTCGCCGATGGCCTACGTGAGCGATTGCGGCGTTGGGCTGGAGAGCATGTCCGGGTCGGGCGCACCCTGGTGGGTACCAACCAGAAGGCCGCGGCCATGGCCTTGGCGCGGGCATGGGCGATCGACTCCTCGGCAGAGCAGGAAGGTCTCGACGCTGCCCGCCTGTTCGAGCAAGCCGCGATGCTGGGGCAGGCAGTACGCATCTACAAACGGCTCGCGGCCACTGGCGGAGCAGTCGTCGCAAATGTGAGCCGTCAACGCCTGGAGGAACTGCAGGCGGCGGCGCAACCGGTGGCGGCAGCGCTCGAGCCGCTCACTGGGGTGCCTACTTCGGGCGAGGCGATGCGCGCCAGGGTGGAGACGATCCGCACCAGGTTGCCCATTCTCGAAGGACCAGAACTCGACGTCATCGATGGGTTCGTCGAGCAGGGCAACTTCGTCGTCGCCAGTTCGCGGCTGAGCGAGGCCATCGCGGCGGTGCGCACCGGGGGCATCCGGATCCTGCCGACCACCGGTGGACGGCCGCATCAGGGCGACGCCTTCCGTCTCGGCGAAGTGGAGTTGGCCTTCCGCTGGCTGCCGAGCCAACCGGGGATCGACAGCGGATTGGGTTTCTGGGCCTGCACGACGAACGTCGCTGCTGGGATCTGGAGCTCGGTCGTACGCAACGCCATCTTCCAGCCGAAGGACGAGACCGGTGGTTATCCGCGACTGAGCTGGAACAACGCGATGCTGTTCTGTGCTGAACTCAATGTGCGTGAGCAGCAGGCCGGCAGGTTGCCACCCGGCTACGCCTACTCGCTGCCGATGCTGGCGCAACTCGAGCGCATGGCAGATGCACAGGGACGCGTGATGGGCGCCCGGTCGGACTACCTCTGGGTGCTTGAACCAGGCGAGCTACTCCCCGGACGTGAGCCCAGCGCTCAGGCTCGCGCCACCGCCGGCCGCGAGATTCTGCGCTACTTCCGGTTCAACCCTCCCGGCGAGAGCATCGGGTTCCTGGTCGTGCTGGCCCCGGTGGCTGACGGTCCCTGACCGTCGGCGACGATCAGCGGTCGGCGCGGCGCAGAGGTCGGCAGGCGCGAATGCCGAGGCTGGCGGATCGCATTTGTGCCAGCAATGGCATCCGGCTCGTCGATGTCGCCTGCAGGGCGCTGGTCTGGTAACTGCCGCCGCGCACCACGAAGTAGCCGTCGGTGTCGGGCGGCGATGGGATGCGCAGACCATCACGCTTTCGGGGGCGAACTGACGGGCCGGTGAACGGGTCGCGGCACCACTCCTGCACATTGCCGTGCATGTCGCAGATGCCGAAGGCGTTCGCCGCACCGGCACCGACCCGCGCGATCTTCACAAAGAGGTCGGCGTGGCCACCCGGCACACCCCAATCGGGGTTCCTGGCGGCGGCGGCGGCATCAAGCAGGTTCTCCTTGTTCGAGGTCTCTCCAACGGAGTCCCCGCACCACCACGCGGAGTGCGTACCCGCGCGGCAGGCGTACTCCCACTGACTCTCCGTTGGCAGTAGCAGGCCGTGGTACCCGAGCAATCGCTCGGCTTCCTCATGCGACATGTTCTCTGCCGGATGCCGCAATCCGAGCACGTCGTTGACGAGGTCGTCGTTGGTGCGGTGCCAGAAGAGGGCTCCGCCACCCAATCGTCGCCACTGTCCCCGGGTCAGTTCATGACGGGCGACCAGGAACGGTGCCAGCTGAACGGTGTGGGAAGGCAGCTCACCAGGCTGGCGACTCCGGGTGCCGAGTTGCACCGTGCCGCCAGGCAGTAGGGTGAAGATGATGCCCGTGCCATCGTCGATGGTGACCTGGCCGTCGACTCCGAGTGCAGGTACGGAGATCGTCGTCGGGTCCCGATCGCCATCCCAGGCGCTGCGCAGGTGGTAGAAGTGCCATCGCCCGCCGGAGTCGATGCCGATGGGCGCCAGCCCCAACACGTCGTCCGCCTCGAAGCGAATGTCCTTGCCGGCGTACTGCGAATCGGCACGAGCGAGGCTGTTCCGCACGTCGTCCCAACTGGGGCGGCCCGGCCGGGGGGTGGTGGTCGCCGAGCGAACGGAGGCGACCCAGCGCAGTCGGCGTTCGGCAAGCGGGATCTCGGTGTGTTCGAGCTCGTCTGCCGAAATGAGCCAAGCCGCGAGCTGTTTACGAAGGAAGTCATGAGCGGCCGCATCGCCGCGCCGGCCGCGGGTCACTGCCTCCGGGGCCGGAAGCGAGGCGACCGCCGCTGCGACCTCGGGCCGGTCAGCCAGCATCTCGGTGGCGTCGGTGATCCACGCCTGGATGACATCGGCGTTGTCGACCGCCTCGTTGCGCGTCGCTTCCAGGCCGGCCTGCAGGCGGTCCATGGCGACGACGGCATCGAGGCGGTTGAAGGCGCGCACGGTTTCGGCGAGGGCGACCGCCTTGGAGGTGATCGCGATGCCGGCGGCCAGCAGCGTGGCGGCGAACAGGCCGGCGGTGGCGAGCTTGGCCCGGTTGCGTCTGGCGAACTTGCGCAGCCGGTAGCGCGAGGTCGGCCGTTTCGCCTGCACTGGGTCGCCATTCAGGTGTCGCGCCAGATCGACGGCCAGCGCGGCCGCGGACTCATAGCGGCGGTCGCGGTCATTGTCGATTGCCTTCAGGGTGATCCAATCGAGGTCGTCGCCAAGACGTTGCATCAGCTCCTTCAGCGGGACGCGGCAATGCGCGGCGATCTCGGCGGCAGCTGCGGCCCCAGCTTGCGCGAGCCGCACGCTGGGGCGGGGCGGGTCGGCTTGTTGCAGCACCTTGGCGAAGGCGTCGTGGTTGTTGGTCACGATGCCCTCGAAGGTCCTCGGCACCGTGCCGACCAGCAGCTCGTAGAGCATGGCGCCGATCGCGTAGATGTCGGCGCGAGTGTCGACACCGGCTCCGGGCATTGCCTGCTCCGGGGGCATGTAGGCAAGGGTGCCGCAGCGAGCATCGTCGGCAACGGTCTCGTAGGCGTTGCCAGGCAGTGTCTCACCGACTGGTTTGGCGAGCCCGAAGTCGATCACCTTGATGCGCAGCACACCGTCCTGGTCCGTGACCAGGACGTTGCTGGGCTTGAGGTCGCGGTGCACGATGCCCTTCTGATGGGCGTGGTGTACAGCAGCGCACAGCTGCCGCACGAGCCGGAGGCGCTTCGGGAGGGGGAGACCGACGCGGTTGCAGTAGTCGGTGATGGGCCAGCCGCGAACGAGCTCCATCACGAAGTAGGGCTGGCCCAGCTCGGTAGTGCCGCAGGTGTAGACCTTGGCTATGCCGATGTGGTCCATCATCGCCAGCGCCTGTCGTTCTCGCTCGAAGCGCTGCACGATCTCCTGGTAGTGCATGCCGGCCTTGATGACCTTCAAGGCGACGCGCCGCTCGATCTCCGAAGTCTCCAGCGCTTCGTAGACGGTGCCCATGCCGCCCTGGCCGAGCACGCCGAGGATGCGGTAGGGTCCGATCTGCCGCGGATGCTCGCTCGCGAGCAGCTTGTTTGCGGCCTGCTGCACGCCGTCGACGAGGCTGTCGCTGGTCGTCTGCAGATCGAACAGGTCGATCACTTCTTGCACCAGCTCTGCGTCGTCGTCGGCCTCCTGCTGCAGGAAAGCCCTCCGGGCCGGCGGGGCCATAGATGCCGCGGCGTGAAACAGCCGACGCACCTGCTCGAATCGCCTCGCGTCCATGCCTCAGTCCCTACCGAGCATCTTGCGCAAGTGGATCTTGGCCAGCATCCAGTCGTGTTCGACCGTACGTTCGCCGAGCTGCTCCAGGCTTGCGATGTCCGCAATGTCGAGGCCTGCGAACAGGCGCAGTTCGGCGATGCGCGCGCCGCGCGGATGGAACTTCGTCAGGGCCTCGAGAGCGTCGTGTACTTCGAGGATGCCGAGTTCGCCCGTGATGCCGGCGGCGGCGACCATCGACAGGCGCTCGATGGCGATACCACCACCGCGGCGCAGCCGCTGACGGCGCCGGGCATGTTCGACCAGGAGGTTGCGGCACTGCCGGGCGAAGCAGCGGCGGAAGAAGGTCGGGCCGCGCGCGGACACCACGCTCTGGTCGACCAGCCTCAAGTAGGCTTCGCCAATGAGCTCCGTAGGCTGCAACTGGTGGTGCTTGGCCTCGCGCGCGAACAGAGCCTTGGCGATGGCATGCAGGCTGTCGTAGTTGCGTTCGAGCAGCTCGTTGAGCTGTTCCGAGCAGGCGGATGTCGCGGCAGTCACTTCGCGGCGCAGGTCGGCTGGCTGCGGTCGGTGTGGCATGATCCGGATAGTGCCGGAAACGGCGCCGGGTCGCCATCGGGCGGCGATCCGCTGCGATGGCGCATGGGCGTGGTGCCGCCGGGATCAACGCCGCTTGCCGTAGAAGTGGTCTTCGTAGAAGCCGCGTCTCTCGCTGCTGCGGTTCTTCCAACTCCAGCGGAGCTCCATCACCCCGCTGCCCACCGCGCCGCTGCCGGATTCGTCGAAGATGCTCACCTTGGCATCGAGACGGCGGACGTTGCCGATCTGCATCTTGGTGCCTGAGTCGTTCGTCTTCACTGGGATCCTCACGCGCCAGCCGCCGGCGCCCCTCAGCTCGATGGTCGCCGTCTCGCAGCGTTGGTTGCGTTGCACCACCCGGGCGATCACGGACTTGTTCTTGTCGGTGGCCCCGGTCCACACGCTGCCGAGCGGCAGTTGGTCCTTCGGCATGTCCTTGCGCCGTGCCGTGGCGCGTGTCGTCGCCCGGGCCTCGGCCGACGGCAAGCCGCGGTATCCGGCGGAGACGATCCGGAAACGCGAACCCTGGTCCGTGATCAGGTGAAGCGACGAGCGGGCCCCGCCGAGCATCCTGGTGAGCGATTCCGGGCAGGTGAGCTCCTTCGGGGTGGTGCAGTCGACGACGCGCGTCTGGTCGGCGCCCACCTGGATCCGATTCGGACGTACGCTGATGACCACGACCACGGGGGTGTCCGGTGCCAACACGACACCGTCGTGGTTGTTCCTGTTGTCGGCGAGACTGCCCCGGCGGTGACATTCCAACCCCGTGGTACGACCGCCGCCTCCATCGATCACCAGCGCCGCGAGTTCCGGGTTGTCCTCGGCACGATTGGCGAGTGGCAGCAGGATGCGCAGCGGGCCGGTTCCGGCAATGCGCTCGATCTCGAACCGCAACTCGTATGGACGCACCTTGCCGTCGAGTGGCGATGGCAGTCGCAGCACGGCCTCGCCCTCTGCCGGTGAGACGATGTGGGACTTGTCCAGCGTGAATCGGGCCTTCTCCAGGGCGGCCTCGAAGTTCGGCCGCAGGCGCAGGTCTTCCCACGAGTACACGTCCAGCTCATCCTGCAGTGCTTCCGCCTCGTCGCGCAGGCCATCTGCCTTCTCCGTTGCGCCGGCACTGTCATACCGCTGGATCGCAATCTCCAGTTGGCGCAGGCGGTAGCCGAGGTTGTTGCGCCGGGCGACCATGAACTCTCTGGCCTCCTTGGCGAGTGACACGGGCAGGATGCCGCCGACCGAGAAGCCCTCCAGCTCCATCTCCAAGCGCTCCTTGGCCTCGCCGGCGGTCTCGATCGCGGACTCCAATCGTGCGCAGAGGTCGGCTCGCTTCTGTTCGAGTTCCTTCTCCAGCCTGGTGAGCTGGTTGGCGAGGTCGGTGCTGATCGGGTCCGGCTGCTCCTGTGCAAGTGCAAGATGCGGCAGCAGCAGGAACACGCAAAGCGGTAGTAGTCGTGGCATGGTGAGTGAGGGGATCGGGTGACTGGAGGGGTGGGTGTGGCTCGTTCCAGCAAGGGGACGCGGTGTGGTCGTGATTTCTGCACCCGGGCGTGGGCCTGAGCTCCTTGAGGTTTCTGGCTTCACCGTACCGGGACTCCGTAGCACCCGGGTGCCGCCGCCCGGGACTTGCGCCGGTCGGTTCGACATCTCCACGCGCCAGGATGGCCGATCGAGCGCAGAGATTGCAGCGGGTTTGTTGCCAAGAAGGCTGCTGGGGCTGCGAAGGCAGGATGCAGGGCAGTTTGGGGCTGCACCCGGGCCGCCGATCTGCGACACTTGCCGACCTCGCGGCCGGTCAGCCGCGGCATGGCCCGACGGGCCACACACCCATGGATCGAACGGCGGCGGGACGACAGGCGGCTTCGCGTGGTGGGCTCGGTCCACGCGGGCGAGGTCTGTTCGGCCGGCTGCTCGAAGGGCTGCGTGGCGCGCCGGCGCAGAAGCAGGAGGCGGTCTCGATCGCGATCGCCAGTGGCAAGGGCGGCACCGGCAAGTCGTTCCTCGCCACCTCGCTGGCGGTGCTGCTGCATCGCGCGGGGCGGCGCACGGTGCTCGTCGACTGCGACTTCGGCCTCGCTTGCGACCACCTGCTGCTCGGCGTCAAGCCGTCGATGACGCTGCAGCAGCTGCTCGCCGGCCAGTGCACGCTCGACCAGGTGCTGGTGACCTCGCCGTGTGGGCCGCGGCTGCTGCCCGGCGCCAGCGGCGTGCGGCGCATGGCGACGCCGACCGACAAGGACCTGCTCGCCTTCTCGCGCGAACTCGGGACCCTGGCCGCCGGTGAGGACGTGTTGCTGCTCGACCTCGGCGCCGGCATCGCGCCGGCCACGGTGTTGTCGATGCTCGGCGCCGACTGGATCGTGCTGGTGACGCAGCCCGAGATCGCCGCGCTCGTCGACGCCTACGCGGTGGTCAAGTGCGTCGCCCAGATGCAGCAGAACGCGCGCTTCCTCGTCGTCGTCAACCGCGTCGGCACGCCCGGCCGCGGCGAGCTCGCGTTCCAGCGCCTGACCGAGGTCGCCCGCCAGCACGTCGGCGTCGAGCTGCACTACCTCGGCGAGATCCCCGACGACGATGCCGTGATGCAGCACCGCCTCGGCCAGCTGCCGCTGGTCGCCAGCGAACCCGAGGCGCCGACCTCGGTGGCGCTGCTGGCGTTGGTGGCACGGCTGGAGCAGATCTGCTCCGGCCTGCGGCCGCGGGAGGTGGCCGGCGACGCCGGCATCGAGGCGCGCTTCCGCCAGCATCGCCTGTTCCTGTGAGGTGGGTGCCCGGCAACGCGGTCGGGCGTGGGTGCCTGCCGCCGGGTCCCCGCGCGGTCGCCGGTCCGTTAGCATGGCTGACCTCTCCATCCCGCCGTGCCCATGCCCACCATGCTCCGCTGCGCCGCGGCCATCGCTGCGCTCTCGACCGTCGCCTCCCTGCCGGCACAGCTGCCGGTGAACCTGCTCTACTCGTTCGTGGACACCGTTCCCGGCGGTGGTGGCTACATCGGCGTGGCCCAGGACGAGCTGACGCTGGACATCTTCGTCATCGCCTTCAGCAACCCGCAGAGCGTGCACCATTTCGACGCCGCCGGCAACGTGCTCGGCACCGCCGCGACGACGGTTTGCACGCCGTCGCTGCCGAGCCCCAACGACATCACCTACGATGTGTCGAGCGACTCGTTGTGGTTGGTCGACAACACGGGTGGCAAGGTGCTGAACATGAGCAAGGCCGGCGGTTGCCTCGGTGGTTGGCAGCTGCCGGCGGCGGTGTCGAATCCGGTCGGCATCTGCTTCGATCGTGCGTCGGGCACGCTGTTCATCAGCCAGACCGGCGCCGTGATGCAGTACAGCCCTGCCGGCACGTTGCTCGGCGGCGGGTTCTCGTTCGTGCCGCCGACCGGATCGAGCATCCTCAGCGCCATCGCCTACGTACCGGCGACCGACCACTTCCTCATCGCGCAGAGCAGCGGCACGCAGGTGTACGAGGTCGACCGGGCCGGGGTGTTGCTGTCGACCACGCCGCTCGCGTCCTACGGCATCGTCAACATCCAGGGCCTCTACTACAACCCGACGGCGCAGCTGTTGCTCGTCGAGGACAATACGCTGGCAACGACCTTCGTGTTCAGCCTCGCGTCGTGCGCGGGCAGCCTGCAGTCCATCGGCACCGGCTGTCTCGACAGCGGCAACCAGCAGCTCGTGCTGAGCGCGAGCGGCTGTCCCGACCTCGGCGACACCGTGACCCTGCACGCGATGGCGTCGGCGACGCCGTTCCCGATGCTGCTCGCGGGGGGCGCGACGCAGGCGCAGTTCGACCTCGGCTTGATCGGCGGCCCCACCGGCTGCTTCCTCTACCAGTCGTCGGAGGCGGTCGTGTCGATGGCACCGGTCGGTGGCGTGGCCGTGGTGCCGTTCGGCATCCCCGCCAACCCGACGCTGGCGGGGGCGCAGGTGTTCCTGCAGATGTTCGTGCTCGACCCGCTGCTGCCGGTGCCGCTGCCGTTGGCGAGCAGCAACGCGGTCGCCCTGACCGTGCAGTAGCGCCGCGCCTACTCGCGCACGCAGTTGCGGCCGGCGGCCTTGGCGCGGTAGAGCGCCTCGTCGGCCTGGCGCGTCAGCGCCTCGGGCACCAGCCCGTCGTCCGGGAACGCGGCGAAGCCGATCGAGATCGTCGGCTGCACGGTGACGGCGCCGCGGGTCACCGGGGCTCCGGCCACCGCCGCGCGCAGCCGTTCGCCGAGCTCGCGGCTGGCCTGCTTGTCGGCGCCGACGACGAAGGCGGAGAATTCGTCGCCGCCGAAGCGGCTGACCACGCCGCCGCATTCGTGCAGCAGCGCGCCGAGCCGGCGGCCGATGGTGGCGATCGTATGGGCGCCGACCAGGTGGCCGTGGGTGTCGTTGATCTTCTTGAGCCCGTCCATGTCCATCATGAACACGCCCATCGGCCGCTGCCGCGCCTTGCACTGCAGCAGCGCATCGCCGAGCCGCGTCTGGTAGACGCGCTGCACCGGCAGGCCGGTCAGGTCGTCGATGTTCATCAGGTGGTCGACCTGGCGGTGGAACTCCTCCTCGAGCTCGTCGTGGAAGGTGAACTTCAGCACCGTCTCGCCGACCAGGATGCGATCGCCGTCGCGCAGCTGGCTGGTGGTGACGCGCTGTTCGCCGACGATGGTGCCGTTGGTCGAGGCGAGGTCGGTGACCTGCCAGGTGTGGGGCTGCGTGCCGACCTCGAAACGGCAGTGCAGGCTCGAGATCTGCGGGTCGCCGGGCACTACCAGCGCGGCGCGGTCGGGGCGGCGGCCGAGCACGAGGCCGCTCTCGTTGAGCAGGTAGCGGCGGCCGACCTGGGCGCCGCGCAGCACGACCAGCACCGGCAGGCGGGCGACGCCACCCGGGCCAAGGTCCATCTTGGGGGCGGAGAAGACCGTGCGGCTGAAGTCGGTGTCGCCGTCTGCCATGGCGGAGAGTGGGGCATGCTACCGCGTGGCGGCGGCACTTGCTGGCCGGGAACGCACCGACGCCAGCAGCAGGGCCGCGGCCAGCGCGGCGCCGACGAGGCAGAGCGCGGCCTTGCCGGGTTCGCCGAAGATGACGGCGCCGATGCCGGGCAGCGTCAGCCAGACGACGATGGTACCGAGCAGTGCGCGGCCGATGCCGCGCGCCAGTTCGTGGTCGCGGCGCACCTCGGGCGCCTGCGCGACGATCGGGGCCCAGCCCGGCCCGTCGGGGCGCACCTTGCGGAAGAAGGCCAACAGGTGCTGGGTCGGTTCGGGCCGCGTCACCAGGGTGGCGGTGAGCCAGGCCACCAAGGTCGAGGCGGCGACCAGCAGGCTGCGGTACTCGGTCGGCAGGTCCTTGGTCAGGCCCCACTGCGTGAACAGGGTGTAGAAGGCGATCGAGCCGACCATGGCGACGATCTCGCTCCAGACGTTGATGCGCCACCAGAACCAGCGCAGGATGAACACGGCGCCGACGCCGGCGCCGAGCGCCAGCAGGAACTGCCAGGCGTCGTCGATCTTCAGGCCGCCTACGATCAGCACGTAGCTGGCGACGCCGCCGAGCAGCAGCGACAACGCCGAGGCCCAGCGTGAGGCCGCGACCAGCTCGCGGTCGTCCGCGTCGGGCCGCAGGAAGCGCTTGTAGACGTCGTTGACGAGGTAGCTGGCGCCGAGGTTCATCTGCGTGCTGACCGTCGACATGAACGCCGCCGCGAAGGTGACCAGCATCAGCCCGCGCAGCCCGACCGGCGCCAGTTCGCGGATCAGCATCGGATAGGCGTGCTCCGGGTTGCCCGCGGGCTCGTCGGCGAGCGCCCACTGCCGCACCTCGGGGTGCAGCGCCAGCGCCACGAACGCGACCAGGATCCACGGCCACGGCCGCACGCAGTAGTGCATGAGCTGGAAGAACAGCGTCGCCTTGACCGCGTGCTGTTCGTCCTTGCACGACGCCATGCGCTGCACGATGTAGCCGCCGCCGCCCGGTTCGGCGCCCGGATACCAGCTCGCCCACCACTGCGACAGCACCAGCGCCACGAACACGCCGACCGGCATCCACGGCGAGACGGCGCCGAAGTCCGGCAGGAAGCCGAACGCCTGGTCGCCGTCGCCGAACGCCTGCGTGACCTTCGCCTGCAGCGCCACCGTGCCGCCGGCGGCGTCGACGCAGACCACCGCGAAGATGGTGCAGCCGATCATCGCCAGCACGAACTGCAGCATGTCGGTGATCGCCACGCCCCACATGCCCGACATCACCGAATAGACGCCGGTGGCGCCGAGCAGGATCACGACCAGCCAGAAGTCGGAGTGAGCGCCGGGGTCGCCGACGCCGTGCAACACGGTCTGCTTCAGCACGCCCGCCATCGCGCTGGTGACCCAGCCGATGATGAGCGAGTTCATGATGACGCTGACGTAGATGGCGCGGAAGCCGCGCAGGAAGCTCGCGGCGGGGCCGTGGTAACGCAGCGCGATCAGCTCGACGTCGGTCAGCACCTCGGCGCGGCGCCACAGCTTGGCGAACACGAACACGGTCAACATGCCGCCGAACGCGAACGACCACCACAGCCAGTTGCCGGCGAGGCCGTAGGCGGCGACCTTGCCGGTGACCCACAGCGGGGTGTCCGCGGCGAACGTCGTCGCCACCATCGAGGTGCCGGCGATCCACCACGGCAAGGAGCGCCCCGAGGCGAAGTACTCGACGAAGCCCGAACCGGCCCGGTTCTTGAACACGAGGCCGATGCCGAGCGCGACCACGAAGTAGGCGACGATGATCGTCCAGTCGAGGGCTGCGAGCTGCATGGGGCGGCATGTTGCGGGCGGGCCGCGGCGTGTGCCACGGCGAAGTCGATTCGTGGTCCCCGGCGGACGGCCCCTTGATCGGCGCCGCCTCGCGGTTATCGCAGCGGCATGAACCTCGTCGAGGTGCACTTCGCCGGTCCGGACAAGTTCGTGTTGGTGGCGCCGGGCACGACGCTGCTCGCCGCCGCCGGCCTGGCCGGCGTCGAGGTGATGACCGGCTGCAGGCGCGGCATGTGCGGCACCGACGCCGCCAAGGTGCACTGCGCGCCGGCCGATGCGCTGGAGCCGCCGGGCGACCACGAGCAGGGCACGCTGGCCCGCATGGGCCTCGGCGACGAGTCGCGGCTCCTGTGTTCGGCGCGCGTGGTGAAGGGCAGGGTCGAAGTGCGCGGCGACGCGCTGCTGGCGTGACCGTTCAGGTGCCTTTGCCGGCGGCCGGCGGCGGTGCGGCCGCGGCGGCTAGGCGCCGCTCGGCGCGGTGGTAGACCCACGATGCCAGCACCATCACCACACCGACCAGCAGGAAGGCGAGGATGCGGTAGAGCTGCAGCGTGCCCGACATGTCGAACAGCAGCACCTTCGCCGCCGTGCCCACGAACAGGCCGAGCGCGGTCAGCCGTTGCCATCGCCGGCGCCAGCGGAAGCCGACGACCAAGAGCCCGCTGGCGACGAGGACCCAGGTCACCGTCACCGAGAACATCGCCGCCCGCCGCGCCTCGGCCGCGTCGTCGACGTGCGCCAAGAGCCACGTCGGCGGCTCTAGGGTGACGCCGAGCAGCGCGGTGACGAAGGCGGCGCTGCCGAGGCCCGGCCGGGCGGGGGCCTGCCGCGCCTGCCAGGCGGCGGTGGCGACGGCGCCGGCGACCAGCAGCATGCGCAGGTTGGCGAACATCAGCTCGCTGCGCCACGTCGACAGGTAGACGGCGAGGGCCAGCGGCAACGCCGCCGTCAGCGCCGCG
>JAEUHT010000299.1 GCA_016793265.1 Planctomycetota bacterium | reverse complement strand
ACGAACTTCCGTCGCTCCATCTCTGGCTCGGTCTGGATCCATGGCATCCGGACACCAGACCCACCGGGGCCGCCGAGGTCACCCGCAAGTGTCACCCATGTGCCCGGACACGAGTGTCACCCATGTACCCGGGTTGGACCGGAGCCTCGGTTGTCGGCCAGCATGGCCCCCCCCTCCACCCGTCAAGGACAATATCAACAGTCGGCCACCGAGATTGGCACAGCGATGCCCGGCGGTGACGTCACGCTTCGAACAAGCCCAGCGTGTCCCTGGCGAGCAGGTAGAGCCCGAGGACCAGCAGGATCCACCCGGTCACCACCCGGATGCGCGGCTGCCAGCGCGTGAGGCCCTGGCTGAAGCGGCTGGCGAAGCTGGCCCCGAGCGCCACGGCGACGGCGAAGATGGCGATCGGCAGGGCGGTGCCCACCCCGTAGGCGATCACCGGCGGCGCCGGGCTGTCGCTCGTCAGGGCCTGCGGCAGCAGGCTGCCGAAGAACAGCGCCGCCGAGGTCGGGCAGAAGGTGAGCGCGAAGACGAAGCCGAGGGCCGCTTCGCCGAGCAGGCCGAGGCGCGAAAGGCGTTCGGCGGTGCCCTGGCTCATGCCGGCGGACGCCCAGGGCATCGGCAGGAGGCCGAGCAGCACCATCGCCGTCAGCACCAACAAGGGCCCCGTGAACGGCGGCAGCCATTCCTGCAGCGAGCGTGACAACGCCGGCGCGCTCACCGTGCCGATCACGAGCACCGCGGCGATCGCCGCGTAGGCGGCGACCCGGCCGAGCGTGTAGGCGACGGCGCCGAGCAGCGCGCGGCGGCGGGACGCCGCATGCCGCGTCAGCCACACGGTCGCGGCGAGGTTGGTCGCCAGCGGGCAGGGGCTGACTGCCGTGACCAGCCCGAGCATCAGGCCAGTGCCAGTCGCCGCGAGCGCCGAGGCGAACATCGATCAGCCCTTCGTGAGGAAGCTGCGGACCGGCTCGCACACGTAGGTGGCGAACTCCGCCGGTTCGTCGAGCAGCAGCCAGACGTCCTGCCGGTTGACCCACTCGACCTCGCGGCCTTCGTGATGGCGCGAGACGATCACCGTCTTGTTGGTGATCTCGTAGTGCTCCACAAAATGGGCGTGCTCCGGGAAATCGGTGTTGATGACGCGGAAGGCGAGCTTGCCGGCGGCGAGCTCCGCCGCGAAGTTGGTCTCGATGGCGTGCTTGGTGAGGCTCTCGATCTTCCGGCACGACTCACAGCGCACGTTGGTCGTGAAGTAGGTGACCGTCACCGGGGCTGGTGCCGGCGCGACCACCGCGGGGCTGCTGGCCAGCGCGTCGGCGAGCTCCTCGGCCGGCACCGGCGCCGGCGCCGGCGCCGGCGCCGCGGACTTGCGGAAGGCGAACACGGCGAGGCTGCCCGCGACGAGCAGCAGCAGCGACCAACGCAGCATCGAGGTCGTGTTCATGGCTCAAGTCCTCGGGCGCAGCAGCGCCAGCAGCTCCGCGTGGCCAGGCACCTTGCCGGTGACCACGACCCGGCCGTCGACGACGAGCGCCGGCGTGATCATCACGCCGAAGTCGGCGAAGCGCAGGATGTCGGTGACCTTCTCGAGCTCGTAGTCGAGGCCGAGTTCCTTGGCGGCGGCTTCGGTCGCCTTGGCGAGATTGAGGCACTTGGCACACCCGGTGCCGAGGATCTGGAGCTTCTGCATGGGTTTGCTCACGAAGCGGCCACCATCACGAACAGCCAGCCGGTGATCGTGGCCAACAGCACCACCAGCGAAGCGAAGGTCAGGGTCTTCTTCCACCCGAGGATGGACGCCAACACGATCATGCTCGGCAGGCTCAGCGCGGGGCCGGCCAGCAGCAGCGCCAGCGCCGGCCCCTTGCCCATGCCGCTGCCGATGAGGCCCTGCAGGATCGGCACCTCGGTCAACGTGGCGAAGTACATCAGGGCGCCGGAGAGGGCGGCGAAGAAGGTGGCCCGCAGCGAGTCGCCACCGACCGCGGCGGCGATCCACTCGTTCGGGATCAGCGCCTCGTGGCCGGGGCGGCCGAGCAGGAAGCCGGCGGCCAGGACGCCGGCGGCGAGCAGCGGCAGGATCAGCTTGCTGTAGGTCCAGGTCTGCGCGAACCACTCACCCGCCTCGCCGGGTCGCCCGGCGGTGGCGAAGGTGAGCCCGGCGACGCCCACCAGCATCGCCAGCTCGTGGTGCTGCGGCCAGACGGCGACACAGACGACGACCGCGACGACGCCGATGGCGAGCCGGCGCCCGTCGAGCCCGAGCCAGCGCCAGGCGATCACTGCCAGCAGCAGCGCTGCGGCGGCGGTCAGGCGCCACTTCTGCACGAAGACGGCGGCGAAGAAGCCGACGGGCTGGCGCGGGTTGGCCCAGTTCGCGAACACCAGCACCGACACCATCGCCGCGAAGAACGCCGCCGTCTGCCACAAGGGCCGCGTCGCCTCGGGCTCCGGCTGGTTGACCATCGCCGCGTGCCGCTGTTGCTGTTCGCGACGGAACAGGCCGGCCATCAACAGGCCCAGCACGACGCTGAAGACGACCGCGGCGATGGCGCGCGCGAGGCCGAGCTCGAGGCCGAGGATCTTCGCCGTCAGCACGATCGCCAGCACGTTGATCGCCGGCCCCGAGTAGAGGAACGCGCTCGCCGCGCCGAGCCCGGCGCCCATGCGGTAGATGCCGGCGAACAGCGGCAGCACGGTGCAGGAGCAGACCGCCAGGAGCGTGCCCGAGACCGAGGCGACGCCGTAGGCCAGCACGCGGTTGGCCTTGGGGCCGAGGTAGCGGATGACGGCCGCCTGGGAGACGAACGCGGCGATGGCGCCGGCGATCCAGAAGGCGGGCACGAGGCAGAGCACGACGTGCTCCCGCGCATAGTCGCGCGCCAGGGCGAGCGACTCGTCGACGGCGCCGTCGAAGCGCGCGTTGCCGACGGGCAGGAAGTAGAAGGCCGCGAACACGGCGACGAAGAGCAGCAGGCGCTTCCATTCTTGCCGGTTCTCGGGGCTCATGTTCGTCGGGTGGTCGTTGGTGGTGGTACGCAAGGGCTCAGGTGCAGCAGGTGCGCACCTCGACCTGCTGCCCGCTGGCCGCCGCCGAGAGGCAGCTGGTGAACGCCGTGACGCAGGGCAAGGCGAGCCGATGCACGACCCGGTTGCCCTGGCGTTCACAGGCGACGATGCCCGCGCGGCGCAACACGGCGAGGTGCTGCGACACCGTGCTCCACGAGCAACCGAGCAGCTCGCGCATCTCGTCGACGCAGGCGTCGCGGTTGCCGAGCGCCTCGACGAGCCGGAGCCGCGAAGCATGGCCCAGCGCGCGGAAGACCTGCACCGGGTCGAGCAGGTTGGCGCCACGGGCCCGGGACGGGCCGGCCGCACGAGCCGTGGTGGCGGACGACTTGCGGGCCATGCCTCCTATTTCGGCATTTCGCGAAGCACGGCAATACGGACTGGGCCCCGTCCTGCCGGCTCCGCCGGCGTAGCCGCGCTCAGCTCACGACCTTGGTGTCGACGTTGGTCGTGTAGAGCAGGTTGCCGGGCTGCAGCACGGCGCCCTGGCCGTAGACGCGCAGGCCGACGAGGCTCGGCACGTTCGGGATGTCGAGGCGCGACTTGAACTCGCCCGCGCTGCCGAGCGAACCGGCATCGAGCACGACCGCGGAGGCCGGATCGAGCTGCACGGCGAGGCTGCCGACGCCGACGAACGCCGCGTCGAGGGCGATCAGGTTGATCGCCAGGCCGCCCGGCGCGCCGACGGTGTTGAAGTCGAAGTGGTGGCCGATGCTGCCGTTGCCCGAGATCGAGAACGACTCGGTCGTGGTCTGGATCGCGGTGACCTCGATCACCGAGCCGTTCCAGGTGCCCTGCAGCACGACGTCGAGGTCGTGGAACGGCAGCAGGTTGATGGTCGAGCTGTGCAGCTGCGTACCGTTCCACTTGATGACGGTCTCGTAGCCGGGGCAGTAGTAGCAGCCGGCGGCGCTGCCGTCGGTCGGCGTGCAGCGCACCTCGACCTGCTGGGCGGCGAGGGGAAGGGCGGCGAAGAGGGAGAGAATGGCGGCGGGGAGTTGGTTCATGATCGGTTGCACGGGCCGGCGGATTCCGGTTGCGCCTCCCTTCTCGAAAGCCGTGCCAACCGCCCGCAGGCGGCGCCACGTGCACTTTCCGCACAGCCCGCGTCCGGAACCGGCACAGCGGACCGCCAGGGCAGAACCTTCCGCCCCTCCGCGCAGCCCCGTAGGATGCTCGCCCGCAAATGAGCACCAAGAGCCTGCTGGTCGAACTGTTCGTCGAGGAGCTGCCGCCGAAGTCGCTGAAGAGGCTCGGCGAGGCGTTCGGCAGCGCGCTGGCAAGCGGCCTGCGGGCCCAGGGCCTCGTGGGCGAAGCGGCGGTGGCGACGACGTTCGCGACGCCGCGGCGGCTGGCGCTGCACCTGACCGGGGTCGTGTCGCGCGCGGCCGACAAGCCGGTCAAGCAGAAGCTGGTGCCGGTCAAGGTCGGCATCGATGCCAATGGCGCGCCGACGCCGGTGCTGCTCAAGAAGCTCGCGGCGCTCGGCGCCGATGCCAGCGTGGTGCCAAAGCTCGAACGCGCGATCGACGGCAAGGCGGAGACCCTGTTCCTCGACACCGTCGAGCCCGGCGTCGACCTGGCGGCAGGCCTGCAGAAGGCGCTCGACGAGGCGATCACCAGGCTGCCGATCCCGAAGGTGATGACCTACCAGCTCGCCGACGGCTGGAGCAACGTCAAGTTCGTGCGGCCCGCGCACGGCCTGATCGTGCTGCACGGCGCCGCGGTGGTGCCGGCGACGGCGCTCGGCGTCGCCGCCGGGCGCACGACGCAGGGCCATCGCTTCGAGGCGGCGACGAAGGTGCTGAGCGTGCGCGAGGCCGACAGCTACAAGGCGCAGCTCGCCGACGAAGGTGCCGTGCTGCCGTCGTTCGCCGAGCGCCGCGCCGAGATCCAGCGGCAATTGACGGCCAAGGCCGCGGCCGAGGGCCTCGTGCCGATCGACGACGACGCCCTGCTCGACGAGGTCACCGCGCTGGTCGAACGGCCGAACGTGCTGCTGTGCCGCTTCGATCGCGAGTTCCTGGCGGTGCCGCAGGAGTGCCTGATCCTGACGATGAAGCAGAACCAGAAGTACTTCCCGCTGCTGGATGCGCACGGCAAGTTGACGGACCGCTTCCTCGTCGTCAGCAACATCCGCCCGGACGACGCCAGCGCCGTGATCGGCGGCAACGAACGCGTGGTGCGGCCGCGCCTCGCCGACGCGCGGTTCTTCTTCGACCAGGACCGCAAGAAGACGCTCGCGTCGCGGCTGCCGGGCCTGGCGAAGGTCGTCTACCACAACAAGCTCGGTTCGCAGGGCGAACGCGTCGAACGTGTGCGCCGGCTCGCGGTGGCGATCGCCGACCGGCTCGGCGGCGGGGAACTCGCTGCGCAAGCCGCTCGCGCGGCGCAGCTCGCCAAGGCCGACCTCTTGACCGAGATGGTCGGCGAGTTCCCCGAGCTGCAGGGCATCATGGGCGGCTACTACGCCCGGAACGACGGCGAGCCGGCGGCGATCGCCGAGGCGATCGAGGACCACTACAAGCCGCGCTTCGCCGGCGACACGTTGCCGCGCAACATGGTCGGCATCGTCGTGGCGCTGGCCGACAAGCTGGAGACGCTGGTCGGCCTGTTCGGCATCGGCCAGGTGCCGACCGGCGACAAGGACCCGTTCGCGCTGCGCCGCCACGCGCTCGGCGTGATCCGCATGCTGGTCGAACGCGACCTGGCGCTGCCGCTCGACGCCCTGATCGCGGCGGCGCTGCCGGTGTTCGGCAGCACGATCAGCGATCCCTCGGCCCTGCTGCAGGACTTCTGCTTCGATCGCCTGACCTCGCTGCTGAAGGACCAGGGCTACACCTCGCAGGAGATCGACGCCGTGCTGAGCCAACGCCCGCAGCGGCTCGCCGACGTCGACCAGCGGCTGGCGGCGGTGCGCGCGTTCGCGGCGCTGCCCGAGGCAACGGCGCTGGCGGCGGCCAACAAGCGCATCGGCAACATCCTCAAGAAGAGCGCGGCGGAGGCCGGCGGCAGCCTGCGCGTCGAGCTGCTGCACGACGCCGAGGAGAAGGCGCTGCACGCGGCGCTGGCGAAGGTCGCGGCCGAGGCCGCGCCGCGGCTCGAGCGGGGCGACTACACCGGCGCCCTGGTCGCCTGCGCGTCGCTGCGCACGACCGTCGACGCCTTCTTCGACAAGGTGATGGTCAACGCCGACGACGCGGCGTTGCGGCAGAACCGGCTCTCCCTGCTGCAGGCGCTGCACGCGCTGATGAACCGCGTCGCCGATCTGTCCAAGCTCGCCGGCTGAGCGGCGGCGACGACGTCACTCGCCGGCGGCGGCGGCGAAGGCCCGGGCTTCGGCTTCGTGGCCGCGGGCGATCGGCACGCGCACGGTCTGCACGCCGCCGCGCGAGAGCACGAAGCGGAACGTGAGCGCGCCGTCGTCGAGACGCACGCCGTCGAACGTGATGCCGACGCCGCGCCAGGGCCAGTAGCTGCCGGTCAGGTACATGCCCGTCTTGCCGAGGCAGAACACGCCGGTCGTGTTCGCCATGCGGGCGAGGTTGCGGCGGCGATGCCAGCGCATGACGGTGGCGACGACGAGACCGAGCCCGGCGCCGCCTAGCGGCGGCAGCACCCAAGCGAGCTCGCGCACGCCGAACGGCCGCACCCCATCCTCCGCCATGCCCGCCGCGACCCCGACGCCGGCCAGCGCGCCCATGCCGACCACCAACGCCCAGAGCCAGGGGTTGCGCGCGGTCTCGGCGGCCAGGTGCCGCCGCCACTCGTCGCCGTCGTAGGTCCAATGCAGCCCACGTTCGCCGGCGAGCAGGGCCCGCACCGAGCGCTCGTAGCCGCGCGCGACGCCGCGCAATACGAGCCCCACCACCAACGGTGTCACCGCCACGGCGGTCGCCACCAGGACCAGGACCGTGGCCCCGCACGGCGCCGCGACCGCCGCCGTGAGCAGCAGCACCGCCGCGAAGCCGAGGCAGGCGTTCGCGTGGCCGCGGTACGGCAGCACGATCTCCTCGGAACCGCTCATGTCAGCGGCGCACGAGCATGGCCGCGGCCTTCTCGAGCAGTTCGTCGCCGGTGAACGGCTTGTTGACGAAGGCCGCTCGCGCGAACCCGGCGAAGTCGGCGCCCTCGCCGCCGAGCGGGTGCGCGCTGACGAACAGCACCGGCAGCGAAGGGTCGACGGCGCAGAGCCGCCGCGCCAACTCCAGGCCACCGAGCCGCGGCATGACGATGTCTGTCACCAGCAGGTCGATGCTGCCGGCGACGGCCGCGACCGCGAGCGCATGCTCGCCGTGCTCGGCGACGAGCACACGGTGCCCGGCATTGACGAACAGCCGCTGCACGAGTTCGCGCACCGCACGCTCGTCGTCGACGACCAGGACCGTTCGCGGCACCACCACGGCGGCGCCCGCCACCGGCGGCGTCGGCACCAGCGCCGGCGCCGGCGCCGCCACCACGGGCAACCACACCCGCACCGTGGTGCCCTTGCCCGGCGCCGACTCGATCGCGGCGCTGCCGCCGCTCTGCCGGGCGATGCCGTAGACGGTCGCGAGCCCGAGGCCGGTGCCGCGGCCTGGGCCCTTGGTGGTGAAGAACGGCTCGAACGCGCGCGCCAGCACGTTCGCGGCCATGCCGTGGCCGGCGTCGCGCACCAGCAGCTCGGCGTAGCTGCCGGCGGCCAACCCCGCGGCGGCTGCCGGCGCCGCCGCCAGCGTCACCGTCTGCGTCACCACCGTCAGCGCACCACCCTGCGGCATCGCATCCCGGGCGTTGATGGCGAGGTTCAGCAGCACCTGCTCGAGCTGCACCCGATCGACTCGCACCCAGGCCGCAGCGGCGTGGCGGACCTCCACCGTGACGTCGGCGCCGAGCAGGCGACGCAGCAGCCGTGACAGCGGCGCGACCACGGCCCCGAGTTCGAGCACCTCGGGTTCGAGCACCTGCCGCCGGCTGAACGCCAACAGCTGCCGCGTCAGGCCGGCCCCGCGCGCCGCGGCGTCGAGGATCTCGGTCGCCTGCACCCGCGCCTCGCTGCCGTCGACCGCCGCTTCGCGCAGCGCTTCGGCGTTGCCGCTGACGACGGAGAGCAGGTTGTTGAAGTCGTGGGCGAGGCCGCCGGCGAGCAGGCCGATCGCCTCCAGCTTGTGCGATTGCCGCAGCTGCGCCTCGAGCTCGCGTCGCGAGGCGACCAGCGCCCCGAACACCAGCGGCACGATGACGAGCGTCAGCAGGAACACCTGCGCCGCGGCGTGCCGTTCGGCGTACGCCACACACTGGAACGGCCCGAAGCCGCGCGTCGTCGCGACCGCGACGAAGGTGGCGCTGCAGACGGCGACCGTGCCGGCGCCGAGCGGACCGTGCCGCAACGCCGCGATCAGGGCGAAGGCGAACACCGCGTGCAGCAGCGTGATGCCGGTCGGCGACGGCGCCAACGCGAACAGTACGAACCCGAGCCAGGCCTCTGCGATCACCACCACGGCCAGACCGTCGAGCAGCGCGCGCGGCCGCCACCCGGCCCGGACCCGGGCGTGCACGGTCAGCACCAGCGGCACCACGACCACGACGCCGAGCGCGTTCATGCGCCACCAGCCGCCCCAGCCCGACAGCAGCCCGAGGTGCAGCGCTGCCTCGTGGTCGAGCGAACGCGCGAGCACCGACACCAGCATGCTGACGAACGGCACGACCGTGGCCGCGAGCAGCAGGCAGCCGACGTCGCGCAGCCTGGCGAAGTCGCCGCACAACCCGACCCGCCGCAGCAGGAAGGCGCCGGCGGCCGCTTCGAGGCCGCTGCCGAGCGCTTCGGCGACGCCCAAGGTGACCTCGTAGCCGTGCAACATGCGCTGCGTCAGGATGGCGAGGAACACGGCGAGGAAGCCGCGCCAGCCGAGCAGCCAGACGCCGGCGACGCCGAAGCCCGAGGCGAACCAGGCGATCGACTGCGCCACGGCATCGACCTTGGCATCGACGCTGCCGGTCAGCGCCAGCAGCATCTGGCCGAGGAAGAGCACCGGCAGCGCCACGGGACCCAAGCCTGGGGCCGACCAGGCCGCCGGCAGGGCGTGCCCCAACGTCAGGTGCTTCGGCAGCGCGGTCACGACGACCGGCACCGGCAGGGAAGGGGCGCGCGACGAGGCCTGATGGCGGCGGCCATGGCGGGACCATACGCGGTCGACCGCGTCGCCGCAGCACCACATTTCCCGGGGCCGCGAGCACTTCCGGCGCCACACGGCGCGCCGTCCCCGGTTCTTGGCCAGGCCACGAACAGGACACCCTTCCCGTCGCTGCCCCCGCAACCATGTCTCGCCCCTGGTCCCTGGTGTTCGTGATCGCCGGCTGCCTCGGCATCCCCGCCGTCATCGGCGCCTCGTGCTACATGACCATCGAAGTGCTGCACCTGCGCGGCCCGGCCCAGCACCTCGCCATCGGCGGCATGCTGCTGCTCGGGCTCGGGCCGCCGCTGCGCTGGTTCGCGGCGCGGTCGGTGCCGGCGCAGGCCGCGACCCGCCGCCGCCACCACGAACGGCGCATCCGGCAGCGGGTCGACGAGCTGCGCGGCGACCCGGCGCGGGAGCGCTGGATCCCGCTGGTCGAGGCCGGCTTCCCGGTCGACGACCAGCGGCTGTCGTCGTGGAACGCGCGCATCGCCGAACTGGAGTCCGTGCCGCACCGGCGCCGTTACGTCGGCGAGCTGCTGCGCGGGCGACCGCTGACCGACGAGCAGATCGACTACCTGGAGTTCCCCGCGCGGCTCGCCACCTGCGAGCACCTGCGCCCCGTCGAGGCGGCGCTGCGCGCGGCGGACCACCGCGTCTCGCTGCGGCGCGAGCGCGCCGTGCACGCGCCGGTGCGGCTGTGCTTCGAACGGCTGCGCACGCGCTTCGCCTTGCCAGCCTTCGTCGAGGCCATCGACGTCGAACACAACTGGCACGACGCCGTCTTCGACCACCGCTTGTGCTGCACGACGTGCCACAGCGAGATCGTCGGCGAGGCCGACGGCGAACCGTGGCCGGTGTGATCATCCGGCGCGCGGCCACCAGGCCCCCTTCGAGAACGAGCGCCCGGGAGTCCCGACCGGCCGCCGGCAAGCGACTCCGCGGCTCGCCCCCGGAGCGCCTGCTCTGACGGGCACTCGCCGGATCGTGGCCGCGGCGGCGCCGGGCGCGGGGACCACGCTGGCCCGCCAGCGGAGCCGACACGCAGGTGTGGACAGGCGGCGCCGCCGCCGCGAGGCTGATGCGGTCGCCAACCCGCACAGCTCCGGCGCCCGCCGCGCCGAAGAGAGACCGCCGCGCATGATGACCACGTTCCCGCCCCTGCCAGCCGACAACCCGTTCGCCAGCCCGAGCCCGCTGCCCTACTTCGCGCCGCCGTTCGATCGCATCGGCGATGCCGACTTCCTGCCGGCGCTGCGCGAAGGCATGCGGCGGCAGCGCGAGCAGGTGCGCGTGATCGCGAGCGACCCGGCGCCAGCGACGTTCGCCAATACGAT
>JAEUHT010000249.1 GCA_016793265.1 Planctomycetota bacterium | reverse complement strand
GCTGGCGGGGTCGCCGCGGGCGCAGGATCCGCCGCGACCTTCCCCCCAGGACCCCACCGACGTCACCGTCGCGGCGCTGCAGGCGCGGCTCGACGCGCTGACGGCCGATGCGGCGACGACGGCCGAGCAGAAGGCGCCGATCGCCGAGCTGCTGAAGCGGGCGCTCGACCACGCCACCAACAGCGAAGCCCGCCGCCAGGCCGGCCAGCGCTACGAGGCCGCGCGGCTGAGCGCCGCCGACCGCCTGCAGCAGCGCCGCAGCGAGCTCGCGGCGCTCGACCAGAAGCGCCCGGGCCCGGCGGCGACGGGGCTGTCGCTGGCCGAGCTCGAAGCCGGCCTTTCGGCGGCGCAGGCGGCGGCGGCGGCGGCGCAGAAGCAGGCCGCCGACGTCGAGGCCGAACGCGCGCGCCGGGCGGATCGCCGGGCGGCGATCCCGTCGCAGCTCGCCGAGTGGAAGGCGAAGCTCGACGCACTGCCGTCGACCCCGCCGGACCCACCGGACGCCGACGTGCAGCTCGCCACGCCCAGGCGCCTCGCGCTGGCCGCCGAGCGCGCCCGCTGCCAGGCCGAAGTCGACGCCCTGACCGCCGAGCTCGCCAGCTACGACGCCGAGAGCGACCTGCAGCGTGCCGAAGCCGACCTCGCCGCGCGCCGCCTCGCCGCCACCAAGGCCGACAGCGAGGCCTGGCTCGCCGCCGTGCAGCCCGTGCGCGCCGAAGCCGCCGCCAAGGCGCAGCTGCTCGCCCGCATGGAGGCGGCGCGCGCCAGCCCGCCGGTCAAGAACCTCGCCGACGGCAACTCGGCGCTGGCCGCCGAGGCGGCGACGCTGGCGCAGCAGCGCGCCGAGGCCGAACGCGAGAAGAGCCAACGCGACCGCGCGCTCGACGACCTGCAGAAGGAGTTCGACGAGGTCAAGAAGCGCGTCGACCTCGTGCGCGGCGGCGATGCGCTGGCGACGCTGCTGCGGCAGAAGCGCACCAAGCTGGCGGCGACCGGCCGCGAGCACCAGGAGCGCATCAAGAACCGCACCGATCGGATCGCTGATGCCCAGCTCAAGAGCATCGACTACGACGAGCTGCGCCGGCGCCTGATCGCCGACCCCGAACGCTGGCTCGCCGAGCAGCTCGCGCTGGAACCGCAGCAGCTCGACGCGCCGGCCAACGCCGAGTTGCTGGCGGCAGCGCGGCCGCTGCGCGACGCCCGCCGCGACCTGCTGCAGCAGCTCGCCGACGGCTACACCAGCCTGTTGACGACCGAACTCGACGTCGACACCAGCGAGCGGCAGCTGACCGAGCGCATCCGCGCCTACCGCGCCTTCGTCACCGAGGCCGTGCTCGGCCTGCGCAGTTCGCGACCGCTGTGGCGGCTCGACTGGCGGCACGCCGCGCAGCACCTGCGCTGGTTCCTCGACGTCGAGGCCTGGAGCACGGTCGCCACCGCCACCTGGCACGGCATCGTGCTCGAGACCTGGCCGCTGCTGCTGGCGCTGCTGCTGCTGGCGGTGGCGCTCGGCCATCGACGGCTCGTCACCCGCCTCGCCGGCCACGGCGAACGCGCCGCCCGCGGCACCAACGTCGACTACTCGCCGACCGCGCGCAGCGCCGTCGACACCCTGCTGCTCGCCTTGCCGATCCCGCTGCTGCTGCTGCTGTGGAGCCGGCAGCTGGCGGCGCCGCGCGAGGCCACCGAGTTCGCCAAGGCGGTCGCCGCCGGCGCCGGCGAGACCGCCTGGGCGCTGCTGCTGGTGCTCGTGTTGCGCCACGTCGTGCGCGCGCGCGGCCTCGCCGAGGCCCACTTCCAGTGGCAGACGACGACCGTTGCCCACCTGCGCCGCGCGGCGCCGCTGCTGCTGCTGTCGGTGCTGCCGTTCTCGTTCGTGCTCGGCATGCTCGAGCTGGCGCCCGACGACGCCGGTCTCGGCGCGTTCGGCGGCCCGCTGCTGCTCGGCCAGCTCGGCATCCTGCTGTTGGTGTTCTCGCGGCTGCTGCACCCGCGGCGCGGCATCATCGGCGGCGGCATCAAGTCCGCCGACGCGCTCTACCGCTTCCGCGTCGTCTGGTACCTGCTCGCGATCGCCATCCCGCTGGTGCTGCTGGCGATGGTCGCGCTCGGCTACGAGTTCACGGTGCTGCAACTGACGCGGCGCTTCTACCTCACGGTCGGCGTGGTGGTGGCCGGCGGCATCGTGCACGAGCTGATCCTGCGCGGCCTCTTGCTGGCGCGTCGCCGCCTGCAGATGCGCCACGCCCAGGCACGGCTGGAAGCGGCCCGCAGCGGCGATGCCGTGGCCGGCGAGGCCGTCGACGCCACCGCCCCCGACCCGCAGCTGCTGGCGCGGCAGACGCAGACGCTGCTGACCACCGCCGTCACCGTGCTCGTGCTGGTGGTGACGTTCCAGGTCTGGGTCGACGTGCTGCCGGCGCTCGGCATCCTGCGCCGGTTCACGGTCTGGGGCCAGGCCGGCAGCGAAGGCGCCACCACGCTCGCCGACCTCACCTTCGGTCTGTTCGTGCTGCTGGCGTCGTTGCTGGCCGCGCGCAACCTGCCGGCGCTGCTCGAACTGCTCGTGCTGCAGCGCTTCCGCATGCAGGCCGGCGAACGCCACGCCATCACCACGCTGACCCGCTACGTACTGGTCGGCGTCGGCCTGGCGTGGACCTTCCGCAGCTTCGGCATCGGCTGGAGCAACGTGCAGTGGCTGCTGGCGGCGATGTCGGTCGGCCTCGGCTTCGGCCTGCAGGAGATCTTCGCCAACTTCGTCAGCGGCCTGATCCTGCTGTTCGAGCGCCCGATGCGCGTCGGCGACATCGTCACCGTCGGCACCACCACCGGCCGCGTCACCCGCATCCGCATCCGCGCCACCACCATCCAGGACTGGGACAAGAAGGTGCTGGTCGTGCCCAACCGCGAGTTCGTCACCGGCCAGTTCACCAACTGGACGCTCGGCGATCCGGTGGTGCGCTGGGTGCTGCCGGTCGGCCTCGCCTACGGCAGCGACACCGAACGCGCGCTGCGGCTGCTCGAGCAGGTGGCGCGGCAGTCGCGCTTCGTCGTGGCGACACCGGCCCCGGAGGCGGTGTTCGTCGGCTTCGGCGACAGCAACCTGAGCCTCGAGCTGCGGGTGTTCGTCGACATGAACTCGCTCGAGTATCGCTGGATGACCGAGCTCTACCAGGGCATCGACCAGGCCTTTCGCGAGGCCGGCCTCGAGATCTCCTTCCCGCAGCGCGACGTCAACCTCAAGCTGCCCGGGCCACTGCAGGCGTGGCTGGCCCAGGCGACGGACCGGGCCAGGCCCCACTGACGGATACCTGCTGTGCCGGTGGCGACCGCCCGCTACCCTGTCCGGTGATGAGCGACCCGAACGCCGCCAAACGTGCCGCCGCCTACGCCGCCGCCGACCTCGTCCAGGATGGCATGACCATCGGACTCGGCAGCGGCTCGACCTTCGCCTTTGTGATCGAGCGGCTGGCCGCGCGTCGGCGCGACCAGGGGCTCAAGGTGCGCGGCGTGCCGACCAGCCGCACCACCGCCGAGCTGGCGCAGCAGGCCGGCGTGCCGCTGCTGACGCTCGACGAGGTCGAACGCCTCGACCTCGCCATCGACGGCGCCGACGAGGTCGACCCGCAGAAGAACCTGATCAAGGGCGGCGGCGGCGCCCACGTGCGCGAACGCATCGTCGCGGCGGCGGCCAAGGAGATGGTCGTCATCGTCGACGAGTCCAAGCTCGTGCCGGTGCTCGGCAAGGCCTTCCTGCTGCCGGTCGAGGTGCTGCAGTTCGGCTGGCGCCAGGCCGAGCGGCTGGTCGCCGCCACCGGCTGCAAGCCGCAGCGCCGCGAGCGCGACGGCGCGCCGTTCGTCACCGACAACGGCAACTTCGTGCTCGACTGCAAGTACGACGGCATCGCCGATCCGGCGTTCCTGGCCAGCGTGCTCGACGGCCTCGTCGGCGTCGTCGACCACGGGTTGTTCGTCGGCATGGCCGGCCGCGTCGTCGTCGCCAACGCCGCCGGCCAGGTGCGCATCCTGCCCTGACGATGCTGGCCCCTGCTCTGGCGTCGCTGTCGCTCGTGGCCGCCCCCCAGGACCCCGCGCCCGGCATCGATCGCGAACTGGCGCGGCAGCGCGCGGCCGTGGTCAGCGAGGTCGAATACGACCTGCGCTTCCAGCTCGCCGCCGGGGCCCGCGAAGTGCTCGGCCGCGCCACGATCCGCTTCCGGCTGCCGGAGGACCACGACCTCGCGGCGCCGCTGGTGCTCGACTTCCAGGGCCACGACCTCGCCGACGTCACCGTCAACTCCAAGAGCGCCACGCTGCCCGCGGTGCCCGACCACGTGCTGCTGCCGAACGCCCTGTTGGCGCGCGGCCGGAACGTGCTGACGATGACGTTCCGTTCGGCGGTGGCGCCGACCGGCACGCCGCTGACCATCTACCACGACCCGATCGACGACCGCGACTACTACTACACGCTGGTGGTGCCGGCCGACGCGCACCGGCTGTATCCGTGCTTCGACCAGCCCGACCTGCGCGCGCGCTTCACGCTCGAACTCGACCTGCCGCCGACCTGGACCGCGGTCGCCAACACCCTGCCGCTGCCCGAGCCCGAGCGGCGCGCCGACGACGTGCAGGGCCGCCTGTGGCGCTTCGCGCCCAGCAAGCCGCTGCCGACCTACCTCGCCGCCTTCGCCTGCGGCCCGTTCGCCAGCTTCGAGGCGCCGCCGCCCGATGTACCCGGCATCACCAGCAAGGAGCCGATGCGCTTCCTGCTGCGGGAATCGCAGCTGCCGCTCGTCGACCGCGACGCGCTCATCCGCCTGCACCACGACGGCCTGCGCTGGCTCGAACGCCAGTTCGACGTGCCGTACGCGTTCGACAAGCTCGACGTCGTGCTGCTGCCGGGCTTCCCGTACGGCGGCATGGAGCACGCCGGCGCCATCTTCTACCGCGAGCAGGCGCTGGTGTTCGACCACCCGCCGACCGCGGCCGAGCTGGTGCGCCGCAGCACGCTCGTCTACCACGAGCTCAGCCACCAGTGGTTCGGCAACCTCGTCACCATGCGCTGGTTCGACGACCTCTGGCTCAAGGAGGGCTTCGCCACCTTCGTCGGTTATCAGGCCCTGCAGGCACTCGAACCCGAGCAGAAGGCGTGGCTGCGCTTCCTGCAGCGCGTCAAGCCGCGCGCCTACGAGGTCGATGCCACGCCCGGCACGACGCCGGTGTTCCAGGCCCTGCAGAACCTCGCCGACGCCAAGTCCGCCTACGGCGCGATCGTCTACAACAAGGCGCCGGCGGTGCTGCGCGACCTGCACGACCGCGTCGGCGCCGACGCCTTCCAACGCGGGCTCAAGCGTTACCTCGAACGGCACGCGTTCGGCAACGCCGAGTGGACCGACCTCGCCGCGGCGATCGACGACGAGGCCAGCGCCGACCTGCGACCGTGGTGGCGACGCTGGATCCTGGCGCCGTCGATGCCGCAGGTGCGCGTCGAGTGGACGCCGGGTGCCGACGGCGCCGCGACCGCCGCCGCCCTGACGCAGCGCGCGACCTCTGGCGACGGCACCTGGCCGCTCGACGTCGAGCTGCTGGCCCTGTTCGCCGACGGCGGCCGCGAGCTCGTGCGGGTGCAGGGCGACGCGGCGCGCATCGAAGTGCCGGCCCTGGTCGGCAAGCCGCTCGCCGCCGTGTTGGTCAACCCACACGACGTCGCCTACGGCCAGTTCGTGCCAGATGCCAGGAGTCGCGACTGGCTGTGCGCACACACGCCGGAGCTCGCCGACCCGCTCGAGCGCGCCGCCGCGACGCAGGCGCTGTTCGAGGCCGTTCGTGAGGCCGAACTCGACCCGCTGCGCTTCGCCGACGTCGCGCTGCGCCAGCTCGCCGCCGAACGGGACCCCGACACGCACGGCTGGCTGCTCGACTCCCTGCGCACCACGCTGCTGCGTTATCTGCCCGCCGAACGCAGCGCCGCGGCCCGCGCCCGGGCCACCACGCTGCTGCTCGGCCAGCTGCGCGACGAGGCCGGCTCCGGCCGCGAGCTGTCGACGTTCCGGTTCCTCGCCGAGACCAGCACCGACCCTGCGGTGCTCGACCTCTGCGCCCGCGTCATCGACGACCGCGACCTGCCGGCCGGGCTGAAGCCGGGCAAGCTCGACTGCTTCCGCGCCGCCGCCGCCCGCATCAGCGCCGGCATCGACACCGACGAGCTCGACCGCCTCGGCAAACGCTTCGCCGGGGTCGACGTGCAGAAGGAGCGATTCCTCGCCCGCGCCGCGACTCCCGACGCCGCGGTCAAGGCCGACTACTGGCGGCAGTACCTGCAGCTCGACACGCCACCCGAACAATGGACCCAGGACAGCCTGGCCTGGTTCCACTGGGCTGGCCAGGGGCCGCTGACGCTGCCCTACCTGCAGCAGGCCCTCGAGCGCGTCGACTGGGTGAAGCAGCACCGGCGCATCTTCTTCATGCCGGCCTGGCTCGACGCCTTCGTCAACGGCCACAGCTCGCCGGTGGCGCTCGCCATCGTCGACGAGTTCCTGGCCACGCATACGCTCAGCGACGACGTGCGCCAGAAGCTGCTGCAGTCGCGCGACGGCCTCGAACGCGCCGTGCGCATCCGCGCCGCGTTCGCCTCGCCGCCCGACGCCAAGTAGCATCGTGGTGATGAAGTTGCACTTCGCGGCCGCGCCGAAGGTCGCCGCCGCCGCCGATCACCTGCTCGTCATCGCCCCCGCCGCCTGCTTCGGGCCGCGCTCCGGCCTCGCCACCGTGCTGCGCCGCCACCTCGGCGCCGACGACGTCGCGCTGGTGATGCGGCTCGGCGCCGAAGCCACCCCGGGCCTGCTCGGCGGCACGGCGACCTCCTTGCGCAAGAACGGCAAGCAGCGGCTGACGGTCGCCGCGCTGGCCGACAAGACCTCGCGCCACGCCAGCCCCGCGCGCGCCGAGGCGATCCGCCGCGTCGTCAACAGCGCCGGCCTCGCCGGCAGCGGCGACCGCGGCGTGCTGCTCGTGCTCGAACACGCCGACCACGTGCTGCCGGCGATCAGCCACGTCGCGCGCGCCTTGCCGACGTTCTCGCGCAAGAGCAAGGCCAAGGCCGAGGGCACGCTGCACGTGGCCTGCCTGCACCAGAAGGGCGGGCCGCTCGCACCCGACGCGGCGGCGATCACGCTGGTCACGCGCGCCCGCGAGGCCGCCGCGTTCGTCGATACGCCGCCGACCGAGCTCGACCCGGCGACCTTCGCGGCCGCGGCCAAGCGGCTCCTGCGCGGCCAACGCGCGGTGAAGGTGACGGAGCTCGTCGGCGACACCCTGCGCCAGAAGGGGCTCGGCGGGCTGCACGCCGTCGGCCGCTGCGCCCGCTCGGCGCCGCGGCTCGTGATCGCGACGCTGCCGGGCAAGGGCAAGGGCCCGCACGTGGCCCTGGTCGGCAAGGGCATCACCTACGACACCGGCGGCCTGCACCTCAAGGCGCGCGGGCAGATGGAGACGATGAAGAGCGACATGGGCGGCGCCGCCGCCGTGCTCGGCGCCTTCCTGGCCCTCGCCGGCGACCCGCCGCGCGGCCGCCTCTCGCTGCTGCTGTGCCTCGCCGAGAACGCGATCGGGCCCGACGCCTACAAGCCCGACGACATCCTGACGCTGCACTCGGGCAAGACGGTCGAGATCGACAACACCGACGCCGAAGGCCGGCTCGTGCTCGCCGACGGCTGCAGCTACGCGGCGCGGGTGCTCGGCGCCGACATCGTGCTCGACGCGGCGACGCTGACGGGCGCGCAGGGCGTGGCCACCGGTGATCTGCACGCGGCGGTGATCGCCAACGACGCGGCGGTCGAGCAGGCGCTGGTCGAGGCCGGGCGGGCCACCGGCGACCTGTGCTGGCCGCTGCCGTTCGCGCCGGAGTTCTACCGCTCGGAGTTCGCCAGCCCGGTCGCCGACATGCGCAACTCGGTCAAGAACCGCAGCAACGCGCAGGTGAGCTGTGCGGCGGAGTTCATCCACTGGCACCTCGACGGCACCAAGGTGCTTTGGGGTCACGTCGACCTCGCCTATCCGGCATTCCGCTCGGATCGGGGTACGGGCTTCGGCGTGCTGCTGCTGGCGGCAGCGGTGCGGCAACTCGTCGCCAGCGCGAGCTGAACCGATGCACGCGCGTCGCTGGCTCGACCTCGGTGCCTTGTTCGTCCTGGCGAGCCTGCTCGGCCTCGTCGTGGCCGGCGCCGTACACGACCGCGGCATGGCCGTCGACGACGCCTACATCACCTTCCGCTACGCGGACAACCTGCAGCAGGGACTGGGACTGCGCTGGAACGCCGATTCCCCGCCCTGCGAGGGCTACACGAACTTCACCTACGTGCTCGGGCTCGCCGCGCTGCGTGCGCTGGGCCTGGCACCACTCGACGGCGCCCTGCTGCTCGCCAACCTGAGCCTCGTCGGCATCGTCGCACTGGCGTGGTCGGCCACCCGCGGCGCCGGCCGTTGGCGAGCGCTGGCCCTGGCGCCGATCGTGCTGCTGTTCGCCACCGACACGCTGGAAGTGCACGCCAGTCGCGGGCTGGAGACCTGCTTGTTCGCCTTCCTTGCCAGCCTCACGGTGACGGCGCAGGCCCGCCTCGCCGCGGCTGCCGCCACGCGCCGCCGCCACGCCGTCGCCGCGGCGGCGGCCGCGACGCTGCTGTTCCTGACCCGCCCCGATGGTGTGCTGCTGGCGAGCTGTGGCTTCGTCGCGGTGGCCTGGTTGGTGCGCGGCGAGCGCCAGAGATGGCGCCACCTGCTGCTCGCAGTGGCGGTCTGGCTCGCGGCGGGCCTCGTCTACGCCGCCTTCAAGCTCGCCGTGTTCGGCTACCTGCTGCCCAACGCCTTCTACATGAAGTCCGGCGGCGGCCGCTTCCAGGGCATCGACGAGACGCTCGCCTTCGTGCGCGCCTTCCCGCTGCCGCTGGCACTGCTGCTGCTCGCCGCGGCGGCGTCACCCTGCTGGTGGCGGCCACGCACGCGCCCGCTCGGGCAGCATGACGCGTTCGCCTTCTTGGCCACCGTGGTGACGGTCGCCTGGCTCGCCTACAGCGCCAAGATCGTGCACGAGATCGGCTACGCCTTCCGCTTCGCCTGGCCGCTGCTGCCGCTCGTGCTGCTGGCGGCCTGCCGCTCCCTTTCGGGCATCGGCGCGCGGCTGGAGGCCTGCCGCCTCGGCCGCGCCTGGCCGATCGCCCCGGTCGCCCTGCTGCTCGCGCTCAGTGCAGCTCTTCCCCAACAGCGCGCCCTGCTCGCCCAACTGCGCCGACCGCCGCCGCACGATCCCTACACGAGCATGTTCTTGCGCCTCGGCGAGGCCATTCGTGACACCGGCATCGCGCCGCAGCTCACGCTCTACTGCACCCACGCCGGGGCGACGCCGTGGGCGGCTGGCGCGCACCACGTCGACCGCGCCGGTCTCGTCGACGACGGCTACTGCCTGCGCACCCCGCTCGCAGAGCGTGCCCGCTACGAAGCGAACCTGCGCCTCGACGTCATCTCCTGGCACCTGTTCCCCGCGGCGCCGGGCGCCACGGACTTCGACGGCGACGGCCGCGCGTCGTCCTCCTCCTACCTGCGGCAATGGTGTCTCGGCCTCGATCCGGGCATGGACACCGGCCTGCGCAAGGCGCTCGAAGGCAGGGACCTCGGCGATCGCAAGCGCGACCTCTACACCGAGATGCTGTTCCTGCGGGAAGTCGCGACCTTCGTCGGCGAGATGCGCACCGGCCAGCGCCGCTGGCGCACGTTCGTGTACGTAGCCAAGACGAGCCCGCACCACGACCGGCTGGTGCAGCACCTGTCGCGACGGGTCGACATCCCGGCGGCGAACGTCGACTTCGACGGCTGGCCGCAGTAGTGCAAGGGTCGTGTGCGTCCGCACGACCGCGGCAGCCTCACTGCGGCGACGCGTTGCGTGTGTACCAGCCGATGCCGTGCCACAGCGGCTGCCCATTCGCCGCCAGCGCCCCCGGGCACGACACCTCGTACACCCGACACAGTTCCTGGTCGGCGAGCATCAGGTCGACGTAGACCCCGCCGTGCACCGCCAGCGCGTCGATCGTCACGTCGCGCACATCACGCGGCGGACAGCCGTACGGCTCGTGCAGATCGTAGGTCCAGCTGCGCACGACGAACGCACCCGGCAGCGCCGAGGCCGGATTGACCTCGGTCGAGAAGCGGAGCCGCAGCCCTTGCCGCAGCGCCGTGATCTCGACCAGTTCGAACGGCGTCTCGCCGCGCCAGACCAGCCGCTGCAGCCCCTGTTCGGCGTCGCCGAGCGAGCCCCAGCCGCGGTTGGTCAGGCCACACCACAAGGTGCCCTGCGTGCCCCAGTGCAGCCGCGTGATGCCGGACTTGAGCCCGCGCCGGAACGGGTAACAGCCGCCTTGCCAGCGACCGCCGACCTTCTCCAGCGACATGCGGAAGACCTCCGACGAGTACTGATCGCCACAGAAGACCTGCCCCGCGAACGGACCGAAGTTCTGCGCCGTGTCCCACACAAACCCGGCGGCCGAACGTCCGAGCTGGTCATACGGGATCCACACCGCCGGCAGCCGGTAGTTGGGGATCGTGCGCGCCGCTTCGGCCTGTCGCAGCCCGCTCTCGATCTCGCCCGGATAGGCGACCTTGCTCGCCGGCAACTTGCAGGAGTCGATGCCCCACGGGTGGCCGTGGAAGTCGCCGACCTCGAGCGGCGCGAACTTGCAGGTCGCACACCATTCGCCCTGATTGTCCGTGTACCAGACCGTGCCGTCCGGCGCCGTGCCGACCCCGGCCGGCGAGCGCAGCCCCGCGCACACAGGCTCCCACGCGCCGCCAGCCAGCGGGATGCGGATCGCGAAGCCTCGCCAGTCGGCCTTGCCGAACGGCTCGTCGCCGAACGGCTTGTTGAGCGTCAACCACCAGTGCCCATCACCACCGAGCGCCGGCCCGAAGCAGTACTCGTGGTAGTTGCCGGACAACGGCCAGCCCTGCGCGACCGTCTCCAGTTCGTCCATGCGGCCGTCGCCGTCCCGGTCGCGCAGCCGCGACAGCTCGCCGCGCTGCGCGCAGTAGAGCCAGCCGTCGTGGTCGACGAGGCCGAGCGGCTCGTGCAGCCCTTCGGCCCACAAGGTCGCCTTCGGCGCAGGCGAATCGACGCCGTCGAGCCGCCACACCTCGCCGCGGCGCGTGGCCACGAACATCGTCTGGCCACGCAGCACGAGGCCGCCGACCTCCAGCACCACCTCGGGCGGCAGCGGCACGTCGACGAGCTCGACGTAGCGCGCTTCGTCGGGCGACGGCAGCGCGTCGATCGGGCCCGGCGACGCCGGCTCCTGCGGCAGCAGCGAGAGGCAGCAGAACAGCAGGTTCACCATGCGTAGACGACCTCCAGCGACTGCCCCGCGGCGAGTTCGAAGCGACCGGCTGGAACGCCGCCGACGCTGGCCTTCGCCGCGTCGCGGTCGGCCGTCAGGTCGACCGGCAGCGTGCCCTTGGTGCAGCGCAGCGTGCGCACGAGTTCACTCTTGCCGGGCGCGAGCCGGGCCCGCACTTCGTCCTCGTACTCGGCCCCGCCGGCGGCGATGTGCAGCACCGGATAGCCGTCCTTCGTCACGCGGCGGCCGAGCACGCGGCGTTCGGCGCCGTCGGCGATGCCGGCGTCTTCGAGCACGAGCCAATCCCGGCCCTTGGGCCGCAGCAGCTTGCCGGCGCGCCCTTGCCAGGTGCCGGCGGCGTCGAGGAAGGCGCCGCGCCACAGCCAGCGCAGCCGCGCCGTGGTCAGGTCGAACGCGTAGTGCGCGCGCTCCGGCGTGCCGACGGCGAGGCCGCGCGCCGACAGCCCGTCGAGGAACGCGGCGTGTTGCAGCACGCGGTCGATCGGTTCGAGCACGAGCGCGTCGGGCAGCGGCACGCCACGCGGCAGCGGCGCCGCCGGGCCGAGCTGCAGCCAGGCCATGATCGCCGCGATCTCGGCGCGATCGTTGGCGTCGCCGACCGGCCACAACCGCGGCATGCGCGTGTTGGGCCGCAGGGTGTCGGGGCGCAGCAGCCACTCTCGCAACCACGCCGGCTGCAGCCGTTCGGCCTGGATCGCGAGGTCCATGCCCTGGATGCCGAGCGCCGGCAGCCCTTGCACGCGGTGGCAGGTGATGCAGTTGCGCCCGCCGAGGCCGACGAAGTCGCGGCCCTGGTGCACGCTGCTGGCGGAGAACGCCACCGCGGGCTCGGGCGGCGGCATACGATCGACCTCGGCGAACCACCGCGCGTAGGCCGCCGCGCGTTCGGCCGGCATGGCCGGCATGCGCACGCGCAGGTAGGGCCGCACCGAACGGCCTTCGTGCAGCACCGCTTCGATCCACTTCGGCTGCAGGCGGCGGCCGACGTCGGACAGGTTCGGCGGCAGGCGCCCCTCGTCACCAAGGTCCTCGATCACCGCCAGCCCCTGTTGCACGACCGGCGGCAGCCCGCCGCGACCATCGCGCACATGGCACGACAGGCAACCATCGGCGATCAGCGCGGTGCCGAGCGCGGCCTTGGCCGGGGCCGGCTGCGCCAGCAGCTCGCGGCTGCTCGCCAGCAGCGCCTTGGCGGCGGGCGACTGCGGGCAGGCGCCATCGCCGAGCGCGGCGAACGGCCTCGCCGCTGGCGACGACGCGGCGGCGCGCGCGGCGGCGAACGCCGGTTCGGCGATCGGGTGGCAAGCGTCACAGCGCTGCTGCACGGCGGCCCCGCGCCCACGTTCGATCGCCTCGGCGGCGGCGGCCGGCGGTGGCGGCGGCGGCGTCAGCACGACCTGGTGCACGGCAGCGCGCGCCGCCGGCAGGTCCTGTTCGTCGACGCCGGGCCCGCGCCAGCGGGCGGCGAGCACCCGTTCGCCGGCGGCCTGCGTGTAGACGACGCGCAGCTCGTGCGGCCCGGCCGCGAGCGTGGCGCGACCCTCGGCGCGGCGATGCGGGGCCAGGCCCTCGTTCTTCACCACGAGCTCGCCGTCGATCCACAACCACGAGCTGTCGTCGCTGTCGGTGACGAACGTCCATTCGCCGGCGGCGGGCACGTCGAGCGTGGCGTCGAAGCGCAGCACGAAGTGCTGGTCCTGCGCCCTGACGTCGACGCCGATGTGATCGCTCACACCGGTCGCCGCCGGCGCCACACCCGCGAGGTCGGGCAACCCGGCGGCGGTGATGCGGCGCGCGAAGCAGGCCCAGCCGAAACCCGGGGCCATCGACGTGGTCTGCTGCGCCCGCAGCAACCAGGCGGCGACGGCTTCGGCCTCGGCGCCGGTCAGGGCGAGGTGCAGGTGGCCGGGGCGGTGCGTGGCCGGCGCCTGCAAGAACGACGCGAGCCGCGTGTGGTCGGTGCGCGCCGCCAGCTCCGCCATGTTGGCGTCGGTGTGGCAAGCGGCGCAGGCGAGCTCGCGCCAGAGCCGTTCGCCGGTGCGCAGCGCCGCGGCCGTGGTCACGGTCGCCGAGGGCGCCGGCACCCCGGCGGCGAGCGCCGTGAGCCACGCCGCCAGGTCCCGGGCGGCGGCGCCGCCGTGGTGGCGCTGCAGGAACGCGGCCCCGCCGTCGGCCGCGCGCCAGCGCACGACGTCGTCGAGCGCCGGCCCCGGCGTCGGCAGCAGGCGCGCCGCGAGCGGCGCTTCGGCGGCGTGGCAGCGAATGCAGCCGGCGCGCGCGATGGCGACCTCGCCGGCCATCGCCTCGGTCGATGGCGCCGAGGGCCGCGGTTGCACGGGATCCCGCCCGCACGAAGCGGACAGCAGCAGGAGGACGAGCAGGCGGCGCATGCGCGGCGCAGACTACCGCCGGCGGCGGCACCGGGCAGCGCCCTTCGGCGGCATTCGCGGCTATGGCAGACGAACGCGCAGCAGCGGCGTCGCCGGCGGCACCGTCACCACCTTCGGCGACTGCCGGCTGCCGAACAGCTCGATCGAGTAGGTGCCGGCGCCGCGGTTGGCGAACCACGCCCGCCCCTGCTCGTCGAGCACCGCGCTCGCCAGCACCCGCCCTTGCCGCCGCAGCTGCACGAGGCCGGTGTCGCGCGCGAGGTCGGGCGGCACCGACACCTCGATCATGGTGCCGCGTTCGAGCGTCACCACCAGCGGCTCCGGCGTCAGCACATCGCGCGGCAGTTCGAGGTCGAGCACGCGCGTCGCCGCGCCGCTGGCGCGCACCACCAGCCGCGCCGACCGGCTGGTGACTCCGGTCAGTTCGAAGCTGCCGTCGGCGGCGGTGACCACGCGCGGTTCGAGCACGTCGAGGTCGGTCTCCTCGCCGAGCAGCACGCCGGCCCCCGCCACCGGCCGGCCGTCTTCGTCGCGCACCACCCCGCGCAGACGCGCCCCGGGTTCGAGCAGCACGTCGCCGAGCCGCAGCACCTCGCCGCTGGCGAGCTCCCGCACCGCGACGAACGGCGCGTGGCCTTCGCAGCGGATCTCGATGCGGTGGCGCCCGACCGGGCAGGTCAGCCGCAGCTCGCCGTCGTTGAGTTCGACCCAGCGCACGAACTGCTCACCGTCCGCGTCGCCGGCCAACGCGACCACCCGCAGCAGCGCCGAGCGCACGCGCTTCTTGCCGGGCAGGCTCGCCACCTGCGCCACCAGGGTGCCGGTCGCTGGCGTGTCGAAGACCACCTCGACGCGCTCCTGGCCGAGCGGCACGTGCACGGACTGCATGCTGGCGCGATCGCCGAACGACAGCTGCAGGTCGACGGCGCGGTCCGGCAGCTCGAGCAGGAAGTCGCCGTTGACGTCGGTCGTCGCCGTGGAGGCGCCGGCGCCGCGCACGCCGACGAAGACGCCCGGCAGCGGCTGGCCGTCGCTGCCGGTGACGACGCCGTGCACCGTGCGGCCGGCGTCGAGCACGAGCAGCACCGGCTCGTCGTCGCCGGCGCCGACCTGGACCGTACGTTCGCGGGTGCCGTTCGGCAGCGACGGCAGGCGCGCGACGACGCGGTAGGCTCCGGCGACGAGGCCGTCGATCACGAAGGCGCCGTCGGCGCCGGTGACGGTCTGGCCCTGGCCGAGTTCGCCGTCGACGGTGACCGCCGTGACCAAGGCCCCGGTCAACCGCCGGTTGCCGCGCAGCACCCGCCCTTCGAGGCGGTGCCCCTTCACCAGCACGTGGTCGCCGAGCGCGACGGTGGCGGAGCCGGTCGGCACGATCACCCGCTGCAGCAGGCTGCCGCGGCCGGGCGAGGTCAGCCGCAGCAGCATCGGCCCGGCCTTGTCACTGTGGATGACGAAGCTGCCGTCGGCGGCCGACACCGCCACGACCTCATCACGATCGCTGCCGAACAACTGGAAGACCTGGCTGCCGACGGCGCGGATGTCGAGCTGCCAGGCCGCGGCCGACAAGGAACGTGCATCCTCGGCGATCAGGCGCGTGCGCGTCAGCACGACGCCACCGAGCGGCCGGCCGCCGTCGTCGAGCACGCGGCCGGTGAGGCGCGTCGGCGCCACCACCTGCTGGTCGAGCGTGCAGGTCGTGCTCTCGTCGATGCGCACGGCCATCTCAGTCGCCATCGCCCGCTGGAACAGGAAGCGCCGGCCCAGCACCCGCAGCGTCGCGTAGCCGGGCGACAGCGGCGAGGCGAAGCGGAAGCTGCCGTCGGCGGCGACCGTGGCGTGCTCCAGTTGGCCCAGGGCGTCGATGATCGCCAGCGTGGCGCCGCCGAGTTCGATGCCCTGTTCACCTTCGACCTCGAGCCGGCCCGTCACCGTGGTGCGCGGCGGCATCTCGATCAGCAGCTCCGAGGTGGTGGCGCCGATCGTCTGCGACATCATCACGCCGCCGTGCTGCGGGTGCCGCACCAACAGGCGCATGCTGCCGCGGGCGAGACCATCGAGCAGGAACGAACCGTCCGCCCCGGTGATCGCCGCGACCGGATCGCCGAGCCCGAGCTTCTGGTTGATCGGCAGCAGCTGCACGCTGGCGTCGGCGATCGGCGTCTGCGAGCCGACGGCGACCACCCGCCCGCGCAGCGGCGCCATGTGCGGCCGGTCGAAGCGCAGGTTGCAGCGGCGCTGGTCGCCGATCACGATCGCCGGCTCGACCGCCGGTTGCCAGGCCTCGTGCCGCGCCACCACGCGCACCGCACCCGCGCGCAGGCTCGGGAACGCATAACGACCGTCCTCGGCCGTCAGCACGGTCTCGCAGCGGCGCTGGTCGCCGGGCACGCTCTCCACCGAGACGCGCACGTTGCGCAGCGGCGCGCCGCGGTCGTTGACGACGAAGCCGAACAGCTCGAAGCCGGGCTCCAGCTGCAGCTCGAGCGGCACGCCGGGCCCCGGCACCTCGACGAGGTCGCCGGCGTGGCGTTCGTGGGCGACGCCGACCAAGAGGCCGAGTTCGTCGGCGAGCCGGAACTGGAACACACCATCGGCGCCGGTCACCGCCTGGTCGATACGTTCGCGACGCCACTCCGGCCAGGCGCTCAAGGCGCGGTAGACGGTGACGACGGCGCCCGCCGCCGGCTGGCGGTCGGGCAGGAGCACGACGCCGCTGACGGTCGGCGCCACGGCCGCCGCCGGCCGCACGCGGTCGACGCCGAGCGCGGGCAACGGCGCCACCGGGCCCTCCTGGCCCGTGCTGCGCCCGGTCGCGCCGCCGAGCTGCGCCACCAACGGGCGCTGGCCGTCGCGCAGCATCGACGCCACGGCGATGCCGATCGCCAACATCACGAACAGGCCGATGGTCCAGGCCAGGCTGCCGTACTTGCGCCGCACCACGCTCATCTCCCCCCCGCCTGCGGCCCGTCGAGCAGGGCGCGGAAACGTTCGGCCAGCCCGCGCACGGGCGCCGCCGCCGCCGCCGGGGTCTCGGCCAGCACTTCGTTGCACGTGCGCACCACCTCGCGCAGCGTCGCCGCCGGCACGACCGAGCTCTGCACCGCGACCATGGCGTCGTCCATCGCCTCGCCGACGCGCCCGGCGCGCAGCAGCACGCCCATGCGGCACAACTGCGCCTCGGGGTCGCCGTCGGCCTCGAGCAGCCACTGCTGGGCCAGCGCCAACGCCTCGTCGCTGCGGGCCAGGGCATGCACGCGGGCCGCGACCCGCGCCAGCCCCGGCAGGCCGGGGTGGTTGAGCCGCAGCTCTTCGAAGCGCGCGAGCCACAGCCGCATCATGTCGCGCGTCGGCGACAGGCTCAGCAGGTCTTCCCAGGCGGCGAGCTGCAGCGACGGCGCCAGCGGCTGTTGGTCGCGGTCGACCAGCGGCCCGCGCGGCCGCGACTGCAGCAGCAGCTGCAGCACCGCGCGCCAGCCCTGCAGCGGCGACTCGGCGTGCACGGCGTTGCCGAGGTCGCGTTCGGCGTTCTCGGCCAGTTCGCGCAGCACGGTGGTCTCGCCGAGACGCTGCAGCGCGTTGCCACAGGCGCTGGCGAAACGGCCGGCCAACCCGGTCGGCCGCCGCGGCCCCGCCCATCCCGCCGGCGGCGCCGACAACAGCCGCATCGCCGTGCCGTGCAGCACGCGGCGGCGCTGGTAACCGAGCCCGAAGTCCATCAGGTTGCCATCGACCGGCGGCTCGAGACCGGCGATCGCCCACAACAGGCCGCCGAACACGCGCACGCGCTCGGGCGACACCGACGGCGCCGCGAGCTCGCGTTCGAGCTGCGCCGCGGCGCGTTCGACGTCGACGCTGTCGATCAGGTCGAGCACGGTCAACAGCGTCTGCGGGAACGTCGCGCCGGGCCGCAGGTAGCTGGCGAGGGCGAGGTCGATGCGGGCGTCGTTGGGCCGCGCCACCGCGGCGGTCAGGTTGGCGATGCCGCGGCCGAGGTAGAGGCCGTAGAGCTCGACCTCGACGGCGAGGTCGCCGCCGGTGCGCGCCGCCACCGCCTGCACGATGGCGGCCTCGTACACCTGCAGCGCCTCGAAGCCGCGGCCATCGCGCAAGAACGCTCTGGCGCGCGGCGCCGCCGCCTCGACGTAGGCCGTGCGCAGGGCTGAGACCTGCTCGTCGTCGGGCACCTCCTTGGCCGCGAAGTCGATCGCCTGCATCACGCTCGGGCTCGGCGCCACCGCCGGCGCCGGCAGGCCGACCAGCGCCTGCAGCAGCGGCAACGGCCCGGCCGGCGGCCCGGCCTCGCGGCCGATGTCGCGGGCGATGGCGACGAGGTTGTTCTGGTGGCGCGAGACCAGGCTCTGGCCCTTCTCACGCCGCAGCACGTTGGCCAGCGACAAGGTGGCGACCAGCAGCACGCAGGCGGCGACCAAGGCCCCGCTGAGCACCGGGTTCTTGCGCATGCGCCGCCAGATCCGCACGTACAGCGGCAGGCGCCGGATGTGCACGGGCTCGCCGTCGGCGATGCGCTGCAGGTCGCGCGACAGCGCCTCGCCGTCCTGATAACGGTCGCCGGGCTCGCGCATCAGCAGCTTGTCGACCACCGCCTCGAGGTCGCGCGGCGGCTTCGGCAGCACGTCGCGCAGCCGCCGCGGCGTGCCGTGCAGGATCGACTGCAGCAGCGCTTCGGTGGTCTTGGCGGCGATCGGCAGCTCGCCCGAGATCGCCTCGAACATGGTCACGCCGAGCGAATAGAGGTCGCTGGCCGGGGTCAGCTCGGCGCCGAGCGCCTGCTCGGGCGAGGCGTAGTGCAGCGTGCCGAGGAAGCCGCCGCCCTTCGACGTCAGCCGCATCGAGGCGTGGTCGAGCACCATCGCCAGGCCGAAGTCGGTCAGCGCCAGGGTGCCGTCGGCGCCGACCAGGATGTTGCCGGGCTTGACGTCGCGGTGCAGCAGGCGGCGGCGGTGCGCGAGGCCCAGCGCATCGGCGACACCGGCGAAGCGCCGCGCCGCGTCGAGCGGCTCCATCGGCCGGCGTTCGAGCCGGCGCGAGGCGGCGATGTGCTTGTCGAGGCTCATGCCGTCGACGCGCTCCATGGCGAAGAACAGCATGCCCTGTGCCTCGCCATAGTCGTAGATCGGCACGATGTGCCGATGGTGCAGCGCCGCCGTCGCGCGCGCCTCGGCGCGGAAGCGCTTGCGCATGGTCGGATCGGAGGCGTAGTTGGGCGCCAGCACCTTCAACGCCACCTCCCGTTCGAGCTGCTCCTGATAGCCGAGGTAGACGGTGCCCATGCCGCCGCGGCCGAGCACGCCCTTGACCAGGTACTCGCCGATGCGCGTCGGCAGGTCGCTCGGCGAACCGACGATCTGCTGCACGAAGTCGAGCGCGTTGAGCCGCGCCAACAGGTCGCTGGCCTGGTCGCCGCCGTCGCGCTGCAGCTCGCGGCGCAGCTCGGCGCCGTTCGTCGTCGTGCGCAGGAACTCGGCCATGCGCGCATCGGTGGCGTCGGGGACCTCGGTGGCGTCGATGGGCAGCGGCTCCTGCCCGTCCGGCGGCTCCGGCGACCTGTTCACAGCTTGAGTTCTTCGGCCAGCCGCTTGAGCGCGCGGCTCAGCAGCAGATGCACGGCGTTCTCGCTGCGCTCCATGCGCTCGCCGACCTCGCGCGCCGACAGGCCTTCGATCTTCATCAGCAGGATCACCTCGCGGTGATCCTCGGTCAGCCGCTGCAGCGCCTCGTCGAGCAGCAGCAGGCGGTCCTTGCGATCGGCATTGGTGACCGGCCCCGACCGGCGATCGGCCAGCGGCAGGTCGGTCTTGATGGCGTGCTCCCGGCGCGGGTCCCGCGCCGCCACGCCGAGCTGGTCGCGCACGATGCGGGCCACCTTGCGGCGGGCCAAGGTCACCAGCCAGGCGCCGGCGTTTTGTTCGTCCGAGAGGGTGCTCCACGAGTTGAACGCCTCGATGGCCACTTCCTGCAGCACGTCCTCAGGGTCCATGCGCACGCGCAGGTTCGGCCCCATGCGGAGATAGATCACCGACAAGAGGCGTTCGCGGTGCTGCTCGAAGGCGATTTCGGGCGTGAGGGGCATCGGGGCGCGGCGCTACGGCAAGGGACGGGGAGGATTCGCCGACGCACCGGCAGGTTACGCGAAGAGGGGCCGGGCGGCGAGTTCCAGCTTGCCGGCGCCGTGTCAAGAAAGCGCCAAACGGTCACGCCCCCGGCGGCATGAGCTCCGGTGGCAGCCGGCGCAGCTTGCCGTCGCGGCCGACGCAGGCCAGCCTGGTCAGGCCCGTGGCGCAGACCTGGCCGTCGGACTCGCGCACGCACTCGTATTCGAGCACCACCGCCACCCGCCCCGCCTCGCCGAGCCGGACCCGGATCAACACGACGTCGTCGTAGTCGACCGGCTTGTGGTAGCGGCAGACGAACTCCACCACCTGCAGCAGGTTGCCTTCGTCCTCCATCTGCCGGTAGGTCTTGCCGCGCTGCCGCAGCCACTCCGTGCGAGCCTCTTCGAACCACGCCACGTAGCTGCCGTGGTGGGCGACCGCCATGCGGTCGGTCTCGCAGTAGCGCACGCGCACCCGGTGCGGGGGGTCGGAGAAGGTGGTCATCGGCAGGGTTGGAACGGGGCCCCGCCGCAGAAGCAAGCGCCCTTCGCCAGTGCTGGCCGGAGGCCAGATGACCGCCTTCGCCTGGCGAAGGCGCAGCCGGCCAGCCGCGGAGCTAGGCAGAATCGTCGAACTCCGCGGCTCGGGTGCATCGGCGGCTGGGCTGGCGGGTTGTGCCGGGCGCGCTTGTCGGTAACGTGGTGTTGCGGGGAAGCAGCCGACTTTCGGTTGTTCCCTCGAGAACGAGTTGGGCCGCGGCGATCGGCGCACTTGGCCGACTCAAGCAACCAAGGGCAGCAGGTTGAGCGACGCCCA
>JAEUHT010000082.1 GCA_016793265.1 Planctomycetota bacterium | reverse complement strand
GGTGGCCCGGCCGAGTGCGCGCAGGGGCTGCGCACCCTGCTGGCGATCGGCGGCGCGCGCCAGCGCCGCGACCTCGAAGCGCGTGTGCTCGGCGAGACGGATGCGACGCGGCAGGCGGCCTTGCTGGCCAACTTCGACGCGCCACCGTCGGCGGCCATGATCGACGCCTGCGCGCGCCTCGCCGCCAATCGCGGCTCGCCGTTCGCGCTGCGCACCGCCGCCGCCGTCGTTTTCGCCCATGGTGACGCCGACCGCGCCGGGCCGCTGCTGCGCGACCTGTTCCGCGCCACCACCGACGCGGCGACGCTGCCGCGGCTGGCCGCGGCGCTGCAGGGGCAAGCCAATACGCCGGCGATGTCGCGCCTGCTCGACTTCGCAGCCGAGCCCTGGCGCCAGCCGCAACGCTGGTCACTGCTGCTGCAGGTGCAGCACCCCGAAGCGACCCGGCAGCTGCTGCAGGTACTGGCCGAACCGTCGACGCCGGCGAACGTGCTGGCCGCGGCCTTGACCGCCTGGCGGCGCGCGCACGTGCCGGCGCCGAAGGCCGTCGGCGAAGCGCTGCCCGCGGTGTTGCGGGCGATCTTCGACTGAGCGACCGCAGCCGCGGCGACGCCGGCGGTCAACCGCCGGCCGCGTCGGGTCTCATCCCGCGAGGGCCTCGGCGACCCGAGCGGCGGCGCGCGCGACGGCCTCGGCCATCGCCGCGGCCAGCGCTGCCGGCGACCGGTCGGCCGCCGACCACGTGACCTCGACCACCGTGGGCGTCGGCGAGCTCGTCGTCTGCAGCACGAGCCGCACGCACGCCAACGGCGGGCCGGTGAGGTCGAACTCGAAGCGGTCGATGCGCACGAGCAGCTGCTCCTGCCCACCCGCAGCCCCGGCCGCCCGCAGCGCCGCGCTGAGCACCTGCGCCGGCTCTTCGAGCCAGCGGTGGTCGCCGTCGAAGGTCAGTTCGCGCGTCGCGATGCGCACGGCGATCTCGCTGCCGAGGTAGGCCGGGGCCTCGACGCGCACCACGCTGGCGCGCACGGCGGTCACCGCCGCGGGCCGGCAATCGAAGAAGCGCACCGGTGGCGCCGGCGGCGCCGACGACAAGCACGCCGCCAACGGCAACAGGGCAGAGCAAGCGATCGTACTCTTCATCGTCGTTCCTCCCGCAGCGGCGACGTCGCCGGGCCGCGGCCGTGCAACAGCGCGCCGGGGTCGCGCTCGAGCAGCGCCGCCAGCCGTTCGAGCGCAGCCAGCGCCCGCCGCACCGGTTCGAGCTGCGCCGCGGCGCCGGCACCGAGCCCCTGCACGGCCGCCGCGGCGTCGCGCAAGCCGGCCGTGGTGTCGCCGAGCTTCGCCGCCGTGAGCTCGGCGCGCATCGCCGCGACCGCCATGCGCAGCTCCGCGAGCGTCTGCCCCACCGGGCCACGTTCGTCCTGCAGCGACGCCGCGGCGTCCTGCACGGCCCGCATCGCCGTCGTCGCCGCCGCCACCGTGCCCTGCCGCTCGACGTCGACCAGCACGGCGTCGAGCCGCTGCGTCAACGCCGACACCTGCCGCGACAGCTCGGGCAGGCGCGCCGCCGCGACCTCGTCGCGCAGCAGGTGCACGAGGTCGCGCACCGACACCGCCAGCTGCGGCAGCTCGTGCAGCACCTCGCGGCCGGCGTCTTCGAGGCTCTTGGCCGTGCTCGGCACCGTGCGCAGCGTGAGCCGGCCCGGCGGCACCGGGAACGGCAACAACTGCGCGCCGGCCGGCGGATCGGGGAAGTAGTCGACCTGCACGAACGCGGTGCTGGTGACCCAGCTCATCACCACCTGCGCCCGCAGGTTCTCGGGCAGCGGGCTGTCGCCGTCGAGGTTGTCGCTGCCCAGGCCCAGGTCGCGCAGGCTGTCGTCGTAGAGCGCCGCCTCGACCTCGAGGTGCTTCTTGTCGGGGCCGACGCGGATGCGCTGCACGACGCCGACGGCGACGCCGCGGAACTTGACCGGCGAGCCGGCTTCGAGCCCGGTCAGCGCTTCGTCGAAGTAGGCGAAGGCGACGTGGAAGTCGCGCCGCAGCTCGTGGATGCCGACCCAGGTCAGGCCGAGCAGCGTGGCCAGCGCGCCACCGACGACGAACAGGCCGAGCTTCCAGCGGTTGGCGGGTGCGGTCACGAGGTCCTCGGCAGCGGCTGACGGCGGAAGAAGGCCTGTACGCGCGCATCGACGTTGCGGTCGGCGAGCTCGCGTGGGGCACCGCGGGCGATGATGCCCCCGGCGGCGCGGTCGACCATGATGCACTGGTCGGCGACCTGCAGGATGCTCGGCAGCTCGTGCGTCACCAGCACGATGGTAACCACGAGGTCGCGCGACAACGCACGGATCAGTTCGTCGAGCTCGGCCGCGGTCACCGGGTCGAGGCCGGCCGACGGCTCGTCGAAGAACAGGATCGGCGGATCGAGCGCCAGCGCGCGGGCGATGCCGGCGCGCTTGCGCATGCCGCCGGACACCTCCGACGGCAGGTGGTGCGCGTAGCGATCGAGGCCGACCAGGCGCAGCCGCCCCATCGCCACGGCGAAGGCGGCGTCGGCCGGCAACGTGGTCCACTTCTGCAGCGGCAGCAGCACGTTCTGCAGCAGCGTCCACGAACCGAACAGCGCCGAGGACTGGAACAGCACGCCGAACCGCGGCGGCGTCAGCGCCAGCGCCGGCGGCCCGATGCCGGTGAAGTGCACCCGGCCGGAGAGCGGCGGTTGCAGGCCGATCAAGGTGCGCAGCAGGGTCGACTTGCCCGAACCGCTGCCGCCGAGGATGGCGAACACCTGGCCGCGGTCGACGTCGAAGGCGATCTCGTCGAGCACGACTTCGTCGCCGTAGCCGACCGCGAGGTCCCGCACTTCGAGCACGCGCGCCATGTCACCAGCCCAGGGCCGAGAACACCCAGGTCCACATCGCGTCGATCACGACGAGCATGAACAACGCCACCACCACCGCCGACGTCGTCGAGCGACCGACACCTTCGGCGCCGCCGCGCGTGGCGAGGCCCCGCTGGCAGGCGATCAGGCCGATGGCGACCGCGTACGACACGCTCTTCAGCAGCCCGGTGCCGACGTCGGCGAGGTCGAGCGCGCGGGTCAGCTCCTGCAGGTAGACCGTGGTCGGCTGGCGCAAGTACCACCAGGCGATGGTCAGGCCGCCGAAGACGCCGATCAGGTTGCCGAGCACGGTCAGCAGCGGCACCGCGATGGTCAGCGCCAGCACGCGCGGGAATACCAGGAAGCGCTGCGGATCCTGGCCCAGCATGCGCAGCGCGTCGATCTCCTCGTTGACCGTCATGGTGCCGAGCTCGGAGGCGAACGCGGCGCCCGAGCGGCCGGTGACGAGGATCGCCGTCATCAGCGGGCCGAGCTCACGCACGATCGACAGGCCGACCAGGCTGGCGAGGAACTGGTCGCCGCCGAAGCGGTGCAGCTGGATCGCGCCCTGCAACGCCAGGATGCCGCCGACCAGGAAGTTGATCAGCAGCACGATCGGCACGCCGTCGGCGCCGGTGCGTTCGAGCAGGCGGCCGAACTCGGTGAGGTGCACGCTGCGCGGCCGGCGCAGCGCCGCGGCGAGGCCGGCGGCGAGGTCGCCGACGAAGGCGAGGATGGCGCGCGCGCTGGAGAACAGGTCGTGCGTGATGGCGCCGACCTCACGCAGCAGGCCCGGCGTCGTCGGCGCCTCGCGCGCACAATCCCCGCCGCGCGCGCAGTCGTAGAGCCGCAGCAGCCGCCCGGCCTCCTTGCTGGCGCCGACGATCTCGACGCCGTCGCCGCCGCTGCGCTGCCTCGCCACCAGCGACGCCAGCAGCGCCGCGCTGCCGCCGTCGAGGCGGGTGACGCCGGCGAGGTCGATCTCGGCCGGCCGTTCGCGCAGCGCGAGCTGCAGCTGTCGCCACAACTGGGCACCTTCGGTGAGCGTGAGGCGGCCGCCGAGCTCGACCCGCAAGCGGCCGTCGGCGGTGGTCGCGCGCTGCAGCGTGAACGTGGTCGCCGTCATGCGCGCCGCACGACCTCAGCCCTTGCGCGGCTTCGGCTTCGCCTTGGCGGCCGGCCGGGACTTCGTTGCCTTCGCCGCCGCCCTGGCGCCGGCGGCGGCGTTCGCCTGCTTCTGCGGCGTCACCACGACGTCGGCTTCGATCACCGCCACCCCCTTGGCCCGCGCCGCCGGCCGCCGCGGGGCGCCGATCGTGGCCTTCGTCGCCAGCACCAGGGCCGGGTCGAGCGCCGCCGGCGATGCTGCGGCCGCGCGCACGAGGTCGTTCATCGCCAGCACGCCGACCACGCTGCCGCGGGCGTCGACGACCGGCAGGCGGTGCACCCGGATCTCCTGCATGGTCGACATCGCCGCGGTCACCGGGTCGTGCGCCCGGCAGGTGCGCACGGCGCGCGCCATGGCGGCCAGCACCGGCAGCTCGCCGAGCGCCCGGCCCTGCGTGTAGCTCGCCATGCAGAGGTCGCGGTCGGTCAGTACGCCGACCAGCGCGCCGTTGCCGTCGACCACCGGCACGAAGCCACAGTCCTGTTCCCACATCACCCGCGCCGCCGCATCGAGGCGCTCGCCGACCCGCACGGTGCGCGGTTCGCGGCTCATGACATCTTCGACGTTCATGCCGCGATCCTGCCCCCCGGCTGCACCGGGCGCACGCTTTTTCCGGCCCGCCGTCGCCCGCGGCCGCCGCGCCGGAATACTGGCGAGATGCCTCCGGCCAGCCCCTCCACCAGGACCAGCCCGGGCTGGCGCCGGTTGCAGGTCGGCGCCTGGGTGCTCTACGACCTCGCCAACACCGTCTACGCGGCGACGTTGACCTTCCTGCTGACGCCGCACATCAAGGCACGCCTCGGCGGCCTCACCACGATGGGCGCCGTCAACTTCGCCTCGATGGCGGTGGCCGGCGTGCTGGTGCCGGTGCTCGGCGCGCTCGTCGACCACACCACGCGCACGCGCCGCTACCTGGCCATCGCCACGCTGCTGTGCATCACCGCCCTCGCCGGCTGCGGCCTCGACGCCGGGCCCGGCCTGCTGCTCGGCTGCTTCTTCGTCGCCAACCTCGCCTACAACGTAGCGCTGCTGTTCTACAACGCGCTGCTGCCGGCGGTGGCCAGCGACGAGCGCATCGGCCGCACCAGCGGCCTCGGCGTCGGCGTCGGCTACTTCGGCACGATCCTGGTGCTGGCGGTGCTGCTGCCGCTGCCGCTGCCGGTGCCGCAGCGCTTCCCGATCGCCGCCGGGCTGTTCCTGCTCACCGCGCTGCCGTGCCTCGTCTTGGTGCAGGACCCGCGGCCGCCGCGCCAAGGCCACGCTGGCGCCGCGGTGCGCGCCGCCGTCCACGCCACCGGCCGCGCGCTGCGCGAACTGCCGCAGCACCGGCCGCTGTTCTGGTTCCTGCTCGCCAACTTCTGCCTCGTCGACGTGCTCAACACCGCCGTGCTCTACTTCGCCGAGTTCACGGTCGCCGTGTTCCGCGACCAGGCGCTCGCCGGCGAACTCGTGCTGTTCGGCCACCGCTTCGCCGCCGACGCCGAACTGACCGACTTCCTGCAGGTCATGGGCCTGGCCCTGAACGCGCTGGCGCTCCTGTTCGGCATCCTGCTCGGCCGCTGCTCGGACCGCGCCCCGCTCGGCGTCATGCGCCTGAGCGCGCTCGGCCTGCTCGGCGCCCTGATCGGCGGCACCGTGTTCGGCGGCCACAGCGCCCTCGGCTACCTGCTGACCCTGGTCGGGCTCGGCGCGCTCGGACTCGCCGGCTTGTGGACCGCCGGCCGCAAGGTCGTCGTGCTGCTGGCGCCGAGGGCCCGGCTCGGCGAGTACTTCGGCCTCTACGGCATCACCACCAAGCTGTCGGTGCTCGGCAGCCTGACCTACGGCAGCATCGCCGACCACTTCGGCGCCCGCCCGGGCATGCTCGCCCAGGCGGTTCCGCTGTTGCTCGGACTGGCTTTGCTCGCCATGGTTCGCTTGCCAGCCGCTGACCCAAGACCGATGACCGCCCCCGCCCCGACGCCCCCGCCTGACCGAGACGAACCCGCACCGGTGCGCCGCGAGCCGCTCTGGCAGCGCGCCAGCGTCGCCGCGCTCGGTGCCCTGATCTGGCTGGTCGGCGCCATGCCGTCGTGGCTCGCCTACACGATCGGCGACCTGATGGCGGTGCCGTGGTTCTTGTGGTGGTGTGTGCACGATCGCCGCGGCCGCCGCAGCAGCGGCTACTGGCGCAACACCCGCATCGCCTACCGCCGTGGCTCGCCGCTCGGCGAACGGCGCCCACGGCACCACCTGTGGCGCTGGTCGCGGCACATCGCCTGGCTCGCGATCGACTTCTGCCGCATGCGCCGCATCACCGCGGCAAACCTGCGAGTCCACTGCGACCTGACCGAGTACCCGCGCCTCGCCGAGCTGTTCGCGCGCGGCCAGGGCATCATCTTCGCCACCGGCCACATCGGCGTGTGGGACGTCTCCGGCTACGCCGCCGGCCTGCTCGGCCTGCCGATCACCTCGGTGTTCCGGCCGAGCCCGATCCCGGCGCTCGACCGCCTGATCGCGCGGCTGCGCACCGGCACCGGCCAGACCGTGGTCGCGCGCAAGAACGTGATCTGGACGCTGAAGAAGGTGCTGGCGCAGCAGCACGTGGTCGGCCTCTTGTCCGACGGCGGCGGCAAACACAGCTCGGTGGTGGCGCCGTTCCTCGGCACACCTTCCCGCACCGTCGCCACGCCGGCCTTGATGCACCTGACCACCGGCGCGCCGATCGCCGTCGTCGCCGCGCTGCGCACCGGCCGCATGCGCTACCGCCTGCGCGTCTACGACATCATCGAGGTGCCGCCGGGACCGGACCGCGAACGCGACCTGATCGAGATCACCACGCGCATCAACCGCGGCCTGAGCGAAGCCGTGCGCGAAGCGCCCGAACAGTGGTTCTGGCAGACGCGCCGCTTCCGCCACCGCCCGCCCGGCGAAGTGCCCGGCGCCGACGGCCTGCCGCCGCTCGCCGCCCCCACGCCGACCGACCCCCACCCCTGATATGGTGCCGCCGATGTTCGTCACCCCCACGCTGGCGCTCGTGGCCACGCTGCTGCCGCAGTCGCCCGACGCCCCGCTCGCCACCTACAAGCTGCTCGGCAAGGACGCGGTGATCACCCACACCGACGTCGCGCTGGAGATGGCGTTCCACCTGCAGCGCCGCGACCAGGGCCGCGAGGCGATCGCGCACCTCGTCGACGCCACCTTGACCCGGCAGGCCGCGACCAGGGCCGGGCTGATGCCGACCGAGGCCGAGGCCCGCGTGTTCTGGGCGCGTCTGCAGGACCAGCTGCGCGCCTCCGGCCGCCGGCCGGAGGACATCGACACGGTGCGCCACAGCGACGAGCAGACGTGGCTCGCCGACATCGCCGTGCAGATGGCGCAAGAACGCATCGTGCGCAAGGAGCTCGGCGTGGGCGCCGAGGAGCAGATCAGCCCGGAGATGCTCAAGCTGTGGCTGCAGGAGCAGAAGAAGCAGCAGCGTGTGGTCACCGACGCCGACCAGCTGCCGAGCGGCACCGTCGCCCGCGTCGGCGGCAGCGACCTGTCGCTGCTCGACCTGGGCCTGTTGCTGCTGCGCATCAGCAAGGACGAAGACCGCGAGCGGTTCGTGCGCCAGGTCGCCTATCTCGACAACATCGAGGCGTTGACGCGCGCCGCCTCCATCACCGTCACGGCGACCGACCTCGACCGCGCCATCCAGCAGAAGCGCGACGACGCGGCCAACGACCCGCGCTACCGCGGCATGACCTTCGACCGCCTGCTCGACGCCCAGGGTCTCAGCGTCAACGCGCTGCGCGAACAGCGGGTGTTCCGCGCCCAGATCCTGCTCGACAAGCTGGCGCTGCAGCGCTTCCCGGACTCGACGCTGCGCGAACAACTGGCCCAGGACCGACAGCTCGTGCTCGACCGCGTCGGCCCCAAGCGCCACCTCGCCATCGTCTTCGCGCGCGCGCTGGAGGAGCCGAACGCGCTGGTGCCCGACGACTTCGCCAGCGCCCGGAAGCGCCTCGACGCCGCTCGCGAACGGCTGGCGAAGGAGGACTTCACCAACGTCGCCCGCATCGAGAGCGACCACGGCCCGAGCAAGCTCAACGGCGGCGACATCGGCTGGCATCGTGCGGTGTCGGCCGCCGCGCCGGGCGAGGTGCTGGCCGCGGGGTTCTCGACCGCGGTCGGCGAAGTGTCGACGCCGGTGCGCGGCGAAGACGGCTGGTACCTGGTCAAGGTGCTCGAAGCCGAGCCGGTGCCCGACGACGCCACGCTGCTGCGGCAATGGCGGGCGTTCCGCGCCCAGGAGCTCGGCAGGCAACTGCTCGACGACGCCGAGGTGCAGATGGTCGGCCAGCCCGCCGCCGGCGCCAAGGACGGCAAGTGAACACGCCGCCACCAGCACCGCTCGCCTTCGTCGCCGACGGCCGCCGACTCGTGGCCGCCGTGCCCGGTGCCCGCTGGCTCGAGAGCATCGTGGTGTGGACGCCCGGCGACCCCGACGAACTGGTCACCGGCGACGTCGAAACCGCGGTGATCGTGCTCGCCGGCACCTTCGATCTCGTCGCCAACGGCACCGCCTGGCCGGCGCGCGGCGCGCGCCGCGAGCAGTTCGCCGGGCGCCCGATGGCGGTCTACCTGCCGCCGCACACGACCTTCCGCGTCAGCAAGGGCAGCGGCCGGCTGCTGCTGGTCTCGGCGCGACAACCGGCGGCCGGGCAAGCGCCGACCGGGCGCGAGGCGCTGGCGAAGAAGCCGCTGCTGCCGCTCGCCGGCAGCGGCAAGGCCTTCGATCCGACCAGCGGCGAATGGCGGCCGGCCGAGACCTTCCCGACCGCGCCCGAGTCGCTGCCGCCGCGGCGCTTCGCGCGGCTGCCGGTCGGCGGCTGCACGCTCGAGCGCGTGTTCGCGGCGGACTACAAGGCGGCCACGCTGTGCCTCGACGAGGTCGTGCTGCCAGCCGGTGTCACGCTGCCGCTCGGCGAGGTGCCGGATCGGCCACCTGGCGACGAGGTGCTGCTGTTCGTGCACAGCGAAGGCGAGGCCGTGGTCGGCACCGGCACCCGCGTCACCAGGTCGCACGGCCCGGGCGCCTTCCGGTTGTCCCCGGAACAGTTCGCGGGCCTCGCCGTGCGCGCGATCGACCAGCGCGCCTACGTCGCCATCGGCTACGCCGGCAAACCGGCGAGCGGCTCATAGCCGATCACCACGGCGCGGCCGCCGTCGATGCCGAGCTGCGTGCCGATGGCCTGGAAGTCCTTCGGCAGGTAGCCGAGCCCGAGCCGCGCGGCGTGGCCGGGCACCGGCACCGCGTGCAGCACGCGGCCGACGGCGTCGCCATCGGCGTCGGCGAGCGGCACCGGCGCCGTGATCGGCGCGCCGGCCGGCAACCACAACAGGCAGGCCTTGCGGTTGGTGTGACCGTAGGTGTGGATGCGCGCGACGATCTCCTGGCCGGTGTAGCAGCCCTTCGTCGTCGACAGGTGGTCGTCGAGGTCGACCTCGAGCGCGAGCGTGCTGGGCTCGGTCTCGACGCCGACGCGCACGAAGCCGGCCAGGAGGCGCAGGCACTCCGCGGTCGCGGCGTCGAGCGGGCGCGCCGGCGGGTGGTCGACGCGGGCGGCGCCGTACTGCCGTTCGCAGGTGATGCCGCGGCGCGTGCAACGCAGGCGCAGGTCCTCGCCGACGAGGGCGGCGGTCGACACGGCGGCTTCGCCCGCCGCTGCGCACACGGTCTCGACGCAGCCGACCGGGCGCGGCGGCACGATCGTGAGCTGCTCGGTGAAGTGGTACCGCTGCAGCAGCGTGTGCAGACGTTCGGCCTGCTCCGCCATCACCTCGAGCAGCACCCGGTCGCCGAACCGCACCAAGAGGCACGTCGCCACCAGCTTGCCCTTGGCGTCGAGCCACGCCGCCGGTCGCAGCTGCCCATCGCCCATGCCGAGCACGTCCTGCGCACACAGCCGGTGCACGAATTCCGCGGCGTCGCGGCCGCGCACCTCGAGCCAGGTGAACGGCGCCGTGGCGCGGCGCAGGGGGGCGTTGGCAAGGAGGTCTCGGCGCAGGTCGTCGGGGTGCATCATCGGGCTCACGCGGCAACAGCATCGCCGCAGCCGTAGAATGTGCCTGCTTCCGGGGCTTTTTCGAGCCGAAGAGTTGAATGAGCCCTAATCCAGGTCTAGTTTGCGGGCCTTCACCCCGACCCGCAGAACCAGCATGTTGCGCATCTCCAAGAAGGCCGACTACGCGGTGTTCTTGCTCGGCGCGATCGCGCGGCAAGGCGCCTTCCCAGGCGGCGAACTGCAGGACGGCGTCGTCAGCGCGCACGAGATCGCCCGCCAGGCCGGCCTCAACAAGTCGGTGGTCGCCAACCTGCTCAAGCAGTTCGCCAAGTCCGGCATGCTGGAGTCGGTGCGCGGCCTCAAGGGCGGCTACCGGCTGCTGCGCAACCCGGCCGACATCAGCCTCGAGGACATCCTCGAAGTCGTCGAAGGCCGCTTCGAACTCGTCGACTGCGTGACCGCCCAAAGGGAGAGCGGCCTCAAGACCGGCAGCGCCGGCAAGGTGAGTCCGCTGGCCCAGGCGCCGAGCATGCAGCCAGAAGACCCCCACGACTGCGCGCTGATCGGCTTCTGCCCGAGCAAGCGCCCGATGCGGGTGGTGCACGAACGTATCGCCCAGATGTTCCGCGAGATCCGCCTCGACGAGCTGTGCTCGCTGCCGACGGCGACAGGCAAGACCCGATGAAGACCCCGATCTACCTCGACTACAGCGCCACCACGCCGTGCGACCCGCGCGTCGTGCAGCGCATGCTGCCGTTCTTCGCCGACACCTTCGGCAACGCCGCCAGCCGCAGTCACGCCTTCGGCTGGACCGCCGAGGCCGCGGTCGAACAGGCGCGCGGCGAGGTCGCGGCGCTGATCGGCGCCCACCCGAAGGAGATCATCTGGACCAGCGGCTCGACCGAGGCCAACAACCTCGCCATCAAGGGCGTGGCCGAGATGTACCGCCAGAAGGGCAACCACCTGATCACCGCGGTGACCGAGCACAAGGCCGTGCTCGACCCGATGAAGCACCTTGAGTCCCAGGGCTTCGAGGTGACCTGGCTGCCGGTCGACAAGCTCGGCCACGTCGATCTCGACCAGCTCGAGGCCGCGATCACCGACCGCACCATCCTGGTGTCGTTGATGACCGCCAACAACGAGGTCGGCACGCTGCACCCGATCCACGAGATCGGCGCCTTGTGCAAGCGGAAGGGCACGCTGTTCCACAGCGACGCGACGCAGGCCGCCGGTCGTTTCCCGCTCGACGTCGAAGCCCAGCACGTCGACCTCTTGTCGCTGTCGGCGCACAAGATGTACGGCCCGAAGGGCGTCGGCTGCCTCTACGTGCGGCGCAAGAACCCGCGGGTGCGCCTGGTGGCGCAGATGGACGGCGGCGGCCACGAACGCGGCATGCGTTCGGGCACGCTCAACGTGCCGGGCATCGTCGGCATGGGCGAGGCCGCGCGCCTCGCCAAGGCCGAGATGGTGCGCGAGCTGCCGCTGCTGGCGGCGCTGCGCGACCGCCTCGAAGCGCGGCTGCTGGCGGCGTTGCCCGACGCGGTGCGGAACGGCGACCCGGCGGCGCGGCTGCCGCACCTCGCCAACGTCTCGTTCCCGTACGTCGAGGGCGAGTCGCTGATCATGGGCATCAAGGAGCTGGCGGTGTCGTCCGGCTCCGCCTGCACGTCGGCGAGCCTGGAGCCGAGCTACGTGCTGAAGAGCCTCGGGCTCGGCGACGAGCTCGCCCACAGCTCGATCCGGTTCTCCCTCGGCCGCTTCACCAGCGAAGCCGAAGTCGACTTCGCCACCGACCGCGTCGTGCAGGAGGTCAAGCGACTGCGGTCGATGTCGCCGCTGTGGGAGATGGTCCAGGAAGGCATCGACCTCACCCAGGTGCGCTGGACGGCGCACTGACGCCCACACCCGATCCGCATACCCACGCGCCGGCGCCAGCGCCGGCAACCGTTCGCCGGCGACTCGGCCCAGGAGATCCACGATGGCTTACAGCGACAAGGTGCTCGACCACTACCAGAACCCGCGCAACGTCGGCTCGCTCGACAAGAACGCACCCGACGTCGGCACCGGCATCGTCGGCGCGCCCGAGTGCGGCGACGTCATGAAGCTGCAGATCAAGGTCGACGACCAGGGCCGTATCGTCGACGCCAAGTTCAAGACCTACGGCTGCGGCTCGGCGATCGCCTCGTCGTCGCTGGCGACCGAGTGGCTCAAGGGCACCACGGTCGACGCCGCGGCGCAGATCAAGAACACGCAGATCGTCGAGGAGCTGTCGCTGCCGCCGGTCAAGATCCACTGCTCGGTGCTCGCCGAGGACGCCATCAAGGCGGCGATCGAGGACTGGCGCAAGAAGCGTTCGGCGCAGGCGACGCCGCCGGAGGGCCACGCATGAGCACGACCGATCCGAACGCCAAGGGGAACCCCGCCAGCCCGGCCGCGCCGACCGCCGCGCCGACCGCCGCGCCGACCGCCGCGCCGGCCGCCGGCGGCGAACCGAAGCCGGGCCGCGGCGTGCACCTGACCGAACGCGCGGCCAAGGAGATCCAGCGGGTGATCCAGGAGCAGAGCTTCCCCGACACCACCTGGGTGCGCATCGGCGCCAAGGGCGGCGGCTGTTCGGGCTTCACCTACGTGCTCGACTTCGACCAGAGCGGCCCGACCGAGTTCGACCTCACCTTCAGCCAGCACGGCGTCAACCTCGTCGTCGACAAGAAGAGTGAGTTCTTCATGGGCGGCACGACGCTGGACTTCAACGACGGCCTGCTCGACCGCGGCTTCGTGTTCAAGAACCCGCAGGCGACCGGCACCTGCGGCTGCGGCACGTCCTTCTCGGCCTGACGCGCGTGCTCCACATCCCCGCCCCCGATCCGTTCACGGTGTTCGGGCTCCCGCACTCGCTCGACCTCGACGAACGTACGCTCGAGCAGCGGTACCTGAAGCTGTCGCGCGACTGCCACACGGACCTCAACCGCGCCTCCGACGCCGTCGACTGCGTCGCCGTGCTGCAACGCGCGGCCGAGATCAACGACGCCTGGAAGGTGCTGCGGGATCCTTGGCAGCGCGCACGCGCGCTGATCGAGCTGCGGTCCCCTGGCGCCATGGAACGCAACAAGCGCCTCGACGCAGCCGTGCTCGCCGCGGCCCTCGAGCTCGCCGAGGAGGTCGCCTTCGCCGGCGCCGCCGAACTGCCGCGCCTGCGCGAACGGCTGCAGCAGGCGCTCGCCGCCGACTTCGTCACCGTACGCGCGGCGATCACCCGCGGCGACATCGACGACGCCGCCCGCCGCTGGCACAGTTCGCACTACCACAAGAAGGCCCTCGCCGACCTGGAAGCCAAGTCGTGACCTCCCCCTCCGTCCCGCCCGCGCCGCGCCTCGTCGTCGGCATCGACCTCGGCACCACCAACTCGCTCGTCGCCGTGCGCGCCGGCAAGGGCGCGCGCGTGCTGCGCGATCAGGCCGGCGAGGCGCTGGTGCCGTCCGTGGTCTGCTTCCATCCCGAGCGCGGCCTGCTGGTCGGTCGCGAGGCCAAGGCCGAACGGCTGGCCTGCCCCGACCGCACGGTGTTCTCGATCAAGCGCCTGGTCGGCCGTTCCGCCAGCGAGGTCGCCGCCGAAGCGAACTCGCTGCCGTATCGCGTCGTCGCCGGCGAGCGCGACCTGCCGCGCATCGTCGTCGGCGACCGCCAGCTGTCGCCCGAGGCCATCTCGGCCATGGTGCTGCAGCGTGTGCGCGGCATCGCCGAGGCCGCGCTCGGCACGCCGGTGCAGAAGGCCGTGGTCACCGTGCCGGCCTGGTTCGACGACGCCCAGCGCCAGGCCACCAAGGACGCCGCCGCGCTGGCCGGCCTGGAGTGCCTGCGCATCCTCAACGAACCGACCGCCGCAGCACTCGCCTACGGCATCGACGGCAAGCAGGACGGCACCGTGCTGGTCTACGACCTCGGCGGCGGCACCTTCGACGTCAGCGTGCTGCGCATCGACGACGGCGTCTTCCGCGTGCTGTCGACCGCCGGCGACACGCACCTCGGCGGCGACGACTTCGACGAACTGCTCGCCCAGCGCATCCTCGCCCAACTGCCCGCCGGCCCCGACCCCACGCGGCACCACCCGTTCGTGCTGCAGTCCGTGCGCGCCGCCGCCGAGGGCCTCAAGATCCGCCTCAGCAGCGAGCCCCGCGCCGACCTGCAGCTCGACCTCGGCGACCGCGGCCAGGCCACGCTGACCCTCTCCCGCGCCGAGTTCGAGGCGGCGATCGCGCCGCTGGTGCAGCGCACGCTCGACTGTGTGGTGCGCGCGGTCAAGGACGCCGGCCTGCAGCTCGGCGAGATCGACGACGTCGTCTTGGTCGGCGGCAGCACCCGCATCCCGCTGGTGCGCGCCCGCCTGCAGGCGCTGACCGGCAAGGTGCCGCACACCGAGGTCGACCCCGACCTCGCCGTGGCACTCGGCGCCGCCATCCAGGCCGACGTGCTGGCCGGCAACGACCGCTCGCTGCTGCTGCTCGACGTGATCCCGCTGTCACTCGGCATCGAGACGCTGGGCGGCGCGGTGCAGAAGCTGATCCTGCGCAACAGCACGATCCCGACCAGCGTCACCGAGGAGTTCTCGACCGGCGTCGACAACCAGACCGCGGTCGACCTCTCGATCTACCAGGGTGAACGCGAGCTGGCGAAGGACTGCCGGCGCCTCTCCGCCTTCAAGCTGCGCGGCATCCCGCCGCTGCCGGCCGGCCTGCCGCGCATCGCCGTGACCTTCTTGGTCGACGCCGACGGCGTGCTGCGCGTCACCGCGCGTGAGCAGCGCACCGGCGTCGAGGCCTCGATCCAGATCGTGCCGTCGTACGGCCTCACCCGCGACGAGGTGCGGCGCATGATGCTGGAGTCGATCGAACACGCGCACGACGACTACACGGCGCGCGAGGCGATCGACGTGCGCAACAAGGCCGAGGCGCTGGTGCGCGGCACGCAGAAGGCGCTGCAGCTCGCCGAGCTGCCGCCCGACCAGACCTACGCGGTGCAGAAGGCGGTCAAGGTGCTGGCCAAACTGCTGGTCGCCGAAGGCACCGCAACCGCGACCCTCAAGGCAGCCTGCGACGAAGTGAGCAAGGCGACGGCGACCATCGCCGACGACGTCATCAGCTCGGCGGTGACCAAGGCGCTGCGCGAGGAGCCGCAGTCGTGACCCGGATCCCGCTGCGCGTCACCGGCGACGACCGGACCTTCTCGCTCGAACCCGGCCAGAGCCTGCTCGAGGCGGCGATGGCCCAGGGCCTGGCGCTGGATCACGCCTGTGGCGGCGTCTGTGCCTGCTCGACCTGCCACGTGCGCATCACCCGCGGCCTCGCCGCCTTCTCCGAGCCCAGCGAGGACGAACTCGACCAGCTCGACGAAGCCCGCGGCACCGGCCTCGACTCGCGGCTCGGCTGCCAGGCCCGGCTCGAGCGCCCGCCCGCCGAGGGCACGGTCGAGATCACGATCCCGGCGTGGAACGTCAACGCCGTGCGCGAAGGCCACGGCTGAGGCCTGCCGCCGGCCGCAGGGCCGTCGCGGCAGGCCCCCGCGGATCGCCGCTGCCCATCGGCCCCACCCATCGCCGACCACCTCCCACCCGCCCTTGACGGGCTGATAGTTTAGTTTCTACTGTAGTAAGCATGGAAGCCGTGATGGCCGAGCTGCAGCATCCGCGCCGGCGCGAGATCCTGCGCCTGTGCTGGGACACGGCGCAGCCGGCCGCCGCCATCCACGCGGCGCTGCCCGACGTCACCTTCGGCGCCATCTCGCAGCACCTGCGCCGGCTTGCCACCGTCGGGCTCGTGCGCATGCAGAAGCGCGGCCGTCAACGGCTCTACCTGACGCAGCGCGCGGCCCTCGGCCCCCTGCGCCGCTGGCTCGAGGCGAGCTGGGACGACGCCCTCTACCGCCTCAAGCTGATGGCCGAGCTCGACGCCGCCCGCCGCGGCCCGTCGCCTTCCCGTTCCCGTTCCGCCAAACCCAAGCGCCGCCCCCGCCCATGACCGACCTGCCCCACCCGCTCACCCGTTCGCTGGTCATCCACGCGCCGGCGGCCGTCGTCTTCCGCTACTTCACCGCCAGCGACCGCTTCGCGCGCTGGTGGGGCGCGGGCTCGACGATCGACGGCCGGGTGGGCGGCGCCGTGCGCATCGTCTACCCGAACGGCATCGTCGCCGGCGGCAGCATCACGCGCTTCGAGCCCGAG
>JAEUHT010000200.1 GCA_016793265.1 Planctomycetota bacterium | reverse complement strand
CCGTGGCCGCCGTTGGCGGTGATGCGACCGCCGGGGCCGACGACGATGTCGGTCCCGGCGGCGACGATCAGGCAGCCGCCGCCACCACCACCGCCGCCACCGCGCGCGTCGGCAACGTAGTCCGGGCTCAGGATGAGGTGGTCCTGCGAAAGGTCGCCGCCGCCACCGCCACCGGCGCCGCCGATCGGATGCGGCAGAGCGCCCTGCACCCAGATCTGCCGGTGCACGTCGTAACCGAGGCCGAAGAACAGCTCGCCGCCGCCGAGCAGGCCGCCGGGCCCGCCACCAGGCAAGGCGCGCGACGCCGCGCCACTCGGGCCAAGGCAGCCGAAGCCGCCGACGCCGAGGCGCTGCACGAAGCTCGTGCCGCTGCCGGCCGGGGTCAGGTAGTGGGGGTCGCCGTGGGTGGCGAAGGCGCCGCCGCCGCCGCCGGAGCCGCGGCCGCAGGCGGCGTTGAGGCTGAGCAGCCCGCCGCCACCACCCAGTCCCGGGGAATTGCCCGGGCCGTTGCCGGGCTGTCCGGCAAACGACTGCAGCAGCACCTGCGGGCTGCCGGCACCGCCGTGGCCGCCAGCGGCGCCGCCGCGGCCGCCAGGAACGGGGATGTTGGCGGCGCCGAGCAGCGACGAGAGGTCGCCGGGTTCGCCGGAGACGCTGAGTTCCCCGTCGACCTGCAGGTGGTCGACGACCCAGATCATCGGCAGGTCGCCGACGCCGCGCACGGTCGCGCCGGCGGGGATGGTCACGTTGCCGAGGCGGAACAGGCCGTTGGTCACGGTCACCGGTCCGCTGGCGGTCTGTAGGACCGCGTTGCCGGTGTCGAGCACGGTGATTCCGGGCGGCGCCACCCAATCGGGCAGCTGGGCGCAGGCGAACGGGGCGGTCAGGGCGACCGCGAGCGGCATCGCCGCTGGCAATGGGTGGTGCATGCGGGTCCTCGTCAGGAGTGACGAGTAGCCGCAGCCTGGCGGGGCGTAACGGAACGTGCGCGACCGCTCGTCCTGATGCGCCGGCTGCCGCGGGCAGCGGTGGCACGCGAATGCTGGCTCCGTGCCGCACTGGCGGCTATAGAAGGGGCGCGGACTCTGCACCACAGAGTGCGGTCGGTCGGTGGCGAATCGCCGCTGGCAGCGACCGGACCCACGGCCCGCGCCCCTGTTCGCGTTCTCGCAATCGCGCCACCGACCACATCCCGACAAGTGTTTCCCGCCGGCGATCCGATGAGGAGCCGGCCCGACCCGACCGACCGGATGTTCCGCCGCAAGAAGCCCGAGAACGACGCCGAGCAGAGCCGCCCCGAGGACGAGATGATCGTCGTCGTCGACCGCTCGGTGAATCCGTACCTGGTGTTGTTCCACGAGCCGGCCGGCTATCGCGCCGAGCAGATCCGCGCGCTGCGCAATCGCCTCGTGACGATGAACCCCGACGGCGAACCGAAGTCGTTGGTGGTGACGTCGGCCGTGCGCGGCGAGGGCAAGACGGTGGCGGCGCTGAACCTGGCGATGGCGCTGGCCGAGCTCGAACACCATCGCGTCGTGCTGGTCGACGCCGACCTGCGGCGGCCGAGCTGCGAGCACTACCTCAACCTCAACGCCGAGCCCGGGCTCAGCGATGTGCTGCTCGGCCGGGCGCCGGTCGAGAAGCTGCTGCGGCCGGCCGGCTACCGCAACCTGATGTTGCTCGGCGCCGGCACGCGGGTCGGCAACCCGGCCGAAGTGCTCAGCGTCGGCCGCATCGACGAGCTGCTGCGGCGGCTCAAGGAGCGCTTCGCCTACGTCGTCATCGACACGCCGCCGGTGCTGCCGTCGACCGACGCCGGCGTGTTCTCGGCGCGCGCCGACGGCACGCTGCTGGTGGTGCGGCTCGAACGTTCGCTGAAGAAGCAGTCGCGCGAGGCCGTGCGCGTGTTGCAGGACATGGGGGGCAACCTGCTCGGCACCTTCGTCACCGAACTGCGCGGCAAGGACCCCGAGAGCGACCACCGGTTGGCCTACGAGATGGTGCGCCCCGAGGACGAGTGAGCGATGGGGCAGACGCTAGCCATGGGACTCGATTAGCAATGGGCTTCAAGGAGACGCTCAAGGACGCGGTGCGACAGATGTCGTTCCGCACCTCGCTGGACAGCCTCAAGAAGAAGGGCGTGCAGCAGGTCAACGTGCTCGGCATCGACCGCATCATCGCGCTGATCGAGGCGGCCGTGCATCGCAGCCTGAAGTCGAAGCTCGTCGGCGTCGAACGCGAGGCGGTCGCCGATGCGACCAAGGCCGAGTTCCTGCGCCTGCTGCGCAGCAACGAGGACCTGCAGCGGCAGAAGTCGGAGGTCGAACAGGCCCGGCAGCGCGCCGAGGAGGAGCTCGACACGCTGCGCCGCGAGCTGCAGCAGCAGCACCAGGCGTTGCAGCTCCGGCTCGATCAGGACAGCGTCGACCAGGCCAACCGCTACGCCGGCGAGAACGCCGCGATCGCCGGCAAGATCGGCGAGGTGCTGCAGGAGCTGGCGCGTTCGCCCGGGGCGTCGGTGCGCGACCTCGAGGGCCGGCTGGTCGAGCTCGTGCTCGACGCCGTGGCCGGCGACCGGGCGGCGGCCGAGCAGGCGCGGCGGGCGCTGCGCGACCGTGAGGTCGACAACCTGCAGCGCCGCATCAAGAAGCTCAGCGAGTCGCTCGACGTCACCGAGCAGCGGCTGCAGCAGGTCACGGCGCTGAAGGACGTCGACGCCGGCATCTCGTCGGTCTACCGCGACGTGCAGGGCATCAGCGGCGGCGACGCCGTGGCCGAGCGCAAGAAGGAACTGATGGCGGAGATCTTCAAGGCCAACCTCGTGCTGCAGAAGGCGAAGGCCGCCAGGACCGCGCCGCCACCGGCGGACGGACCGAAATGACGGACAGGATCACGGAGAACGCAACCCATGACTGAAGCGAACCAGGCCGGCGATGGTGCCAAGAAGGACCACGGCGTGCTCTACATCGGGATGGACCTCGGCACCTCGCGCACTTCGGTGTCGGCGAGCAACGGCGTGCGCGAGACCGTCTATTCCATCGTCGGCTACCCGAAGGACGTCGTCGCCAAGAAGCTGCTGAAGAAGGACGTGCTGTTCGGCAAGGAGGCGCTGGAGAAGCGCCTGTCGCTGAGGATGTACAAGCCGCTCGAGAAGGGCGTCATCAAGTACACCGGCGAGGCGATGGACCAGGAGGCGAAGGCCAACCTGCAGGCGGCGAAGGACCTGATCGGCGAGGCGATCCGGTTGGCGAAGCCGCGCAAGGACGAGCTCGTCTACTGCGTGATCGGTGCGCCGGCCGAGGCGTCGATGAAGAACCGCGAGGCGATCATCGAGGCGGCGCGCGCGCACGTCGACTCGGTGATGCTGTGCAGCGAGCCGTTCTCGGTCGCCTATGGGCTCGACTGGCTCGAAGACGTGCTGGTCATCGACATCGGCGCCGGCACCACCGACCTCTGCCGCATGCACGGCACGATGCCGGAGGAGGCGGACCAGGTGATGTTCGACATCGCCGGTGACGCCGTCGACGCCGAGCTGGCGCGGCGCATCACCGAGACCTGCCACGGCGCCCAGTTCACGATCCAGATGATCAAGGAGATCAAGGAACGCCACGGCTTCGTCGGCGATCCGGCCGAGCGCTGCATGGTCGACCTGCCGGTCGACGGCAAGCCGACCACCTTCGACCTGACCGACCAGATCCGGGCGGCATGCTCGATCCTGATCGACCCGATCGTGAAGGGCCTGCACAAGCTGGTGTCGACCTTCGACCCCGAGTTCCAGAGCAAGCTCAAGAACCGCGTGCTGCTCGCCGGTGGCGGCTCGATGGTCAAGGGCCTCGACTCGGCGATCGAGAAGGCGATGCGCGAGCGGCTCGGCGGCGGCAAGGTGCTGCGCATCGAGGAGCCGATCTACGGTGGCGCCAACGGCGCGCTGAAGATCGCCCACGACATGCCCGCCGAGTTCTGGGAGCAGCTCAAGTAGCCGCGCCTCGGCGGGTGCGCCCTACTGCAGGCCGAAGTCTTCGCGCAGCAGGTTGCGCAGCTCGAAGAAGTCGCGGATCTCGTAGCTCGGCGCGGTCTGGCCTTGCTCGTTGGAGTGGCGGCCGCTGCGGCGGATGCGCACGGTCGTCCAGCCCTCACGGTTGCAGGGGTCGATGTCGTGCGTCGGGTTGTCACCGACGTAGATGCAGCGCTCGGGGGCGAGCTTGAGCCGCTGCAGCACGCGGCGGTAGAGCTTCGGGTTCGGCTTGCTGAAGCCGACCTGGTCGGTGAAGAAGATCGCCGACGGGGTCAGGAACTCGAGCACCTCGAGCCGCACCAGCTTCTCGGCCTGCTTGATGGTGATGCCGGCGGAGATGATGCCGCGTACGAGCGGCGTGTGGCCGAGCCACTGCAGCACCTCGTAGACGTCGTCGTAGACCTTCAGCTCGCGCCACTTGGTGGCGTGGTAGGCGACGACGCCGGCGGCGACGATGACGGCGCGGTTGTGGCCGTGGTGGGATTCGGGACCGAGCCGGTCGAGCACCTTGTCGAAGTGGCTGCCGTAGTTGCTCGAGAACTCGGCGATCACCTCTTCGAGCTCGCGCATGGCCTCGTTGCGATCGGCCTGCAACCCGGCGCGCATCATCGCGTCGATCGCGGCCCGCCTCGCCTTGTCGGCGAACACCGTCGTCGAGAACAGGGTGTCGTCGATGTCGAAGAAGATGGCGTCGAGTGCCTTGCTCACCCCGGTGTTGTCCGCCATCCGCGGCCTGCTCGCAAGGGCGGCGGCGCCGGCGTGGTTGGTCTGCAGAGGGGGCGGGCGGAAACGAACGCGGGCGGCCCGGTGCGACCGGGCCGCCCGCGCGGCGGCAAGCTCGAACAGCTCGCTGGGGGTGGGGGCGACTACTTCTGGATCACGTCGGTGATCTGGGCGCGCACCATCACCATCAGGCTCTTGTTCTCGTCGGCCTGGCCTTCCTGCTTGAACAGGATCGACAGCAGCGGCAGGCGGGAGAGCACCGGCACCTCGGCGCGGCGCTCCTTGGTCAGCACCTGGCGCAGGCCGCCGAGCAGCACCGTGCCACCGTCCGGCACCTTCACGGTGGTCGAGAAGTTGGTCACAGTCAGGTTCGGCAGCTGCAGGGTGACCGGCAGCGTCGAGCCGGCGAGCGAGGTCGTGAACGTCGGGATCGGGCGCTGCAGCTCGGCGACGGTCGGGTTGAGGTTCAGGATGATGTACTTGCGGTCGTTCAGGATGACCGGCTGCACGTCGAGCACGTTGCCGTCCTGGATGACGTCGACCTTCGGGTCGGCGATGAACGCCGCCTGGGCGACTTCGACTTCGAAGTCGCGCACGTAGGCCGTCTGGTTGATGACCGCGACGTGGCCGCGGCCCTTGTTCACGACCGACAGGATCTGGCTGTTGACGATCTCGCCGTTCTGGTGCTTCTCGACGGCCTTCAGGATCATGGCCATCTGCAGGTCGTTGAGGAACGTCCAGCCGGCGGTCAGGCCGCCGTTCGACGTCAGCGAGCGGCCGAGGCCGTTGGCGAAGAAGTTCTCGGTGCGGCCGCGCACGTCGCCGTCGCCGCCGTCGTTGTAGAAGAAGCCGGCGAGCGGGTTGGCCGCCGGGTCGCCGGTGCCGCCGTTGTCGAGGCCCTGCGACGAGTTGCTGACGAGGCCGTTGGTGGCGTCGTCGAGGGCGACCGTGCTGCCCTTGTTGCCCGAGCCGCCGAGGCCGCGGAAGTCGACGCCGATCTCCTGCAGGAAGTTGCGCGAGATGGTCAGGAACTTCGAGTCGATGGTGACGATCGGCGTCTGGAAGCGACGCATGTCGTCGAGGGTCTTCTTGACCTTGGCCTGCATCTCGGGGCTGGCCTTGACCGTCAACAGGCCGCTGTCCTCGGGCGTGATGCTGACGCCGTCGTTGTTCCAGTACTCGGGGTCGGTCGCTTCCTTGAGCGCGTTGACGAGATCGCCGATCTCGATGCCGGCCACCTTGTCGTCACCTTCGCCGCCGGTGCGCGGCGTGTCGCTCTGCTGCTCGCCGGGGATGTCGCGCACCGTCGGCGGCGTGAACTGGGTCTGCGCGAAGATCAGGTCCTGCACGCGGTAGACCTCGTTGGTCAGCGTGCCGGCGGCCTGCGACTTGTTGCCGATGATGACGACGCCGTTGCGCACCGTCCAGGCGAGGTTGGTGCTCTTCTTGACCATGTGGTTCAAGAAGTTCTCGAGCGACATCGAGCTCATCAGCTCGATGACGACCTTGAGGTTCTCGCCGGAGAAGATCTCACGCGCCTCGGGCGTCGAGATGATCGTGACGCCGGTGATCAGCTGCAGGTTCTTGATGACCTCGAGGTAGTCGCCGGTCTCCTCGGTGTAGCTGAGGCGGCCGACCGGGGTCTTCTGCACGAGGTCCCAGACGGCGACGTCCTGCGGGTCGACGACCTCGGCGGCGCCGTGGCTGCCGGCGCGGCGTTGGGCGCGCTCCCAGGTGGTGGGGTCCATCACCAGCACGTCGGTCTGCGGGATCTTCAGCTCCTGCTCGGCTTCGATCTGCGCACGCAGGGCGCGGGCGCGCTCGCGGGCGTAGTCGTCGCTCGACGAATCGCGGCCGGCCTTGACGGCGGCGTTGTGCATCTCGAAGGCGATCGTGTTGTTCGGCTCGATCTGCAGCGCCCGCTGGGCGAGATCCTGCGAGCGTTGGAACTGGTGCTTCTCGAACGCCGCCTGCGACTCGAGGATCAGGCTGTCGACCTGGGCGCGCTTGCGGGCCTGGGTCTCGGCGTACTCGCGGCGGATGCGCTCGGCCATGCGGGCGCTCTCTTCCGCCTGCGTGGCGCGCTGCTGTTCGTCGTAGCCGGCTTCGGCCTCGGCCTTGGCGGTGTGCACCTGCTGCGGCAGGTCCATCCAGTCCATCTCCTTGACCTCGATGTTGAGCGCGGCGCGGCGCAGCTCCTCGATGGCCCCGGCGAAGTTCTTGTCCGCCATGTTCTGCCGTGCGGTCTGCAGCTGCGTGCGCACCTCGGCCCGCGCGCGCTCCTCGCCGATCTGCTGCAGGCGCATCTGCTCGGTCGCGTAGTCGTTGATCGTGCCGACCGGCTCGCCGAGTTCGGCCTGCACCGACGCCAGCAGCGTCAGCACGCCTGCGTTGCCCGGTGCCAGGTCCTTGGCCTTCAACAGCTCGAGCTTGGCCGCCTGCAGCTGGCCGTTGGCGCGCAGGCTCTGCGCGACCTCGAGGTAGCTCTGCACCAGCGCGTGGCGGCGCTGTTCTTCGATCGACAGCGGGCCTTGCGGCTCCTGCGGGGTCGTCGTGCCAGCAGTGGTCGCCGAGTCGGCGTTGGCCGGCGTCCCATCATTCGGCGTCGCTCCATTCGGAGTCGAACAGGCAGTGCCGAGGATGGCGGCGGTCAGGGAAGCAGCGAGAAGGCGCGGATGTTCGAAAGCCATCGGTTCACGCTCGGTGCGTTCAGAGTGCAATTGAGCCCCGCGGGCACGGGACCTTCTCTCGCAGCAGCAACAAGCGACCGGGCAACAACACGATGCAGAGCACCGCCGCCGATCCGAGGGGGACGATTCGGTGGCGGCCGGTCGAGAGGGACTTGCTGACGCTGCGGAGAGCGGACGACACGGGTCGCAGTCCATCGAGACTGGGCCCGTAAGGGGCGCAAGGTAGCCACGGTGCCGTCGGCGTGCCAGCGCTTTTTGTCGGCTCTTCTGGCGTTTGCGCGCGGCCTGTGCGCGGGCGCACGGTGCGGCGCAGACGGCGGGCGGGGGCAGGTCCTCGGTCGACCTGCGAGGTTCGGCAGGCGTCCGGTCCGCGCCTGCGCGTTTGGCAACAGCGCCAACAATGCACACGGCCCTCCCAGGCGAACCGGGGAGGGCCGTGTGGAGCCCGCACAGCGGGGACCAGTCCGCGGGGACCAGTCAGCGCGGGGACCAGTCAGCGCGGGGGCAGACCGCGCATCACTTCTTGGCGCCGAGGCCGCCGCCGAAGTTGATCTCTTCGAAGCCGGCCTGGTGGCACACGTCGGCGGTCTTGGAGACGTCGTCGTAGTAGGTGCCCGGGTAGGCCTCGACCACGCAGCCCATCAGCTTCTTCTGGCCGGTCTTCTTGTCCGGCACCATGCTCGCCGGGTTCTTGGCGATGCGTTCGAGCTCCGCCTTGACCTCGCCGATGGTGAAGCACGGCTTCGGGCCGACCTCCCACTTGACGCGGTGGCCTTCGAGCACGAAGCGGAACGGCCGCTTGGTGCCTTCGTTGAGCAAGCCGGGGCCACCGCCGTGCTTGTAGTTCGGCGTGCCGGGTTTGTCGACGTAGACCTTGACCGAGAGCTGCTCCTGCGGCTCGACCACGGTCGACTGGCTGCCCTTGTCCTTGGGCAGGTAGGCCGGCAGCTTCGACTCGAGCACTTTGAACTCGATGCAGACGAAGAAGATGATCATCAAGAACACGACGTCGATCATCGGCGTCATGTCCGGCTTCACCTCTTCCTGGGCGTCGTCGATGGCACTCATTGCTTCACGCTCTTTGGCGGGTTCTTCTCGCCGGTTTCTTTGTCCTTCTCGGACATCGCCAGCTCAACCTTCCAGAAGGCGATCTCCGGCTGGCTGCACTGCTTCATGATCTCGCCGATGTAGTGCCACTCCGTCCACTTGTCGGCGCGGATCAGGATCGGGTCGTCGATGAGCTTGGCCTTGATGCCGCCCGGCAGCTCCTCTTCCTTCAGGTGCAGGCGTCCAGTCGCCAGCCCGTAGGTGCGGATGCTCAGCAGCAGGTCCTTGATCGGCTTGTAGTTGGTGCCGTGCTTGATCGCGTCGTAGTAGACCTTGCCCTCGTAGACGACGGTGCCGTTCTGCAGCACGTTGAGGATCGGTCGGTTCTCCGGCGGCTTGTCGTCGGGCTCCTGGAACTGCGCGCGCGGCAGGATCAGGTCCTCGAGGTTCTTCTGGCTCAGGTCGATGACCAGCACGAAGAAGATCATCAGCAGGAAGACGCAGTCGATCATGGGCGTCATGTCCATGTCGACGTTCTGCTGCGCTACTTTCTGCATGTCCATGGTCGGGGCTCCTTACCGGGCCGTGTGGGACGACGCGGCGTTGAGGCTGGAGGGTGGGATAGGATGGTGCGGGTGCTGCACCATCACTTGCCGCGGAAGCGCTCGAACAGGTCCTCGGTGATCGCGTTGATCTCGGCCGAGGTGCGGATCACGCGGTTGCGCAGCGTGTAGAACGCCACGCCGACCGGGATCGCGACGGTCAGGCCGAAGATGGTCGTGATGAGCGCCATCTTGATACCGCCGGCGAGCTGGGCCGGGCTGACGGAGCCACCGGCCGCCGCGATGCTGCTGAAGGTCACGAACATGCCCGTCACCGTGCCGAACAGGCCCATCATCGGCGCGATCGCCGAGATCAGCGACAGCCAGCCGATCTTCTGGAACAGCTTGACCGACTCCTCGGTCTGCATCTCGCGCAGCGAGGTCTGCATCGTCTCGAACGAGTGGCCGAGCTTCGACAGGCCGGCGCCGACGACGTTGGTCAGGTAGTTCTTCTCCTGCTCACACAGCTCGACGGCGTCCTGGAAGTTCTCGCCGTCGAACAGCGCTTCGAGCTCGTCGAGCAGGTCCGGCGGCGCGAGCTTCTCGCGCTTGATCGTCATGAAGTTCTCGATGATCAGCGCCACGGCGACGATCGACAGCACGACGATCACGTAGCCGATCAGGCCGGCGTTCTCGTAGGCGAAGACCTCGGCGATCGCGCTGCGCTGCTCGGTCGTGGTGGATGCAGTCCCGGCGGCGGCGGGATCCTGGGCCATCAGGCCGGTGGTCAGCAGGGAGGTCGCGAACAGCAGCGGCGCACCGACAGCAAGGAGGCGGACGAAGGGCACGTTCTTGATCATTGGACGAATTGCCTGCCGCCGAGGCAGGCGATGGGAGAGGGGCTGATGCGGAAAAGGGGGTTCGGGAGTTTGCTCGATGCCGCGGGAACTGGAAAGGGCCCGCCGGCAGAAAGTCCGTCGGTCACTTGGCCATCTCGGCCTTGGCCACCGCGGCCCAACGGGTCGACGCGTAGCTGGTGGCGACGATCTGGAAGTAGGCGTTGGCGCGCTGCTTGAAGGTGTCACCTTCCTTGTCGGCGCCGAGCGCGAGCAGGCAGCGACCGAGGTAGTAGTTGGCCTTGGCGCTGGCCTCGCCGCTGCTCGCGTCGAGCACGCTGGCGCGCGCCAGTTCGAGCTGGGCGCGGCGGATCGCGTCGCTGTCGTTCTTGGCCACTGCGACCAGGAAGATCGCTTCGCCCTGGCCGGCGTGGCCCGCGGCGGCGATCGCCGGTTGTTTGTCGCTGGTGAGGCCCTTGAAGTAGGTCTCGGCGCGGGCGTAGTCCTTCTCGGCCAGGAAGGTCTCACCTTCGCCGACGCGGGCCATGGTCTTGAGGGCGAGCAGTTCGGCCTCGTCGCCGCTCGGGCTCTTCAGCGCGTTGTCGATCGCCGAGCCGGCGGTCTGGAAGCTGATGCGGGCGTCGGCGGCCTTGCCGTCGGCCATCAGGGTCAGCGCGAGCTCGGACTTGGCGCGGGCGCTCCACACCGCGCCGAGGCCCTCGCGGCCGGCCCTGTCATCGAGTTCGCGCAGCGTCGTCGCCGCTTCGCCGCCGGTGCCGGCGAGCCGCTGGGCGCGGCCGCACAGCAGCAACGCCTCGGGCGTGCGCCAGTGATTCGGGTTGGCGCCGAGCCAGGCCTTGGCGCGGTCGGCGGCCGTGGCGGCGGCGCCCTTGTCGGCGCCGATGCTGGCGACGGCGGCCTTGATCTGGAAGAACGTGGCGTCGGCCTTGACCAGGGCGCGATCGCTCTGCACGTCGCCGAACATCTGCGCCGCGGTGCGGAAATCGCCGCGCTCCATGGCGCCGCGGCCGGCGAGGAACTGCTCCGGCAGGTCGCTCCACTCGATCCCGGCGACGAGGTGGGCGGGGATCTCGAAGTCGTCACCGCCGCGCTTGCCGCGCACGCCGGTGAGCAGGAACTCCTTGACCTCGACACCGCGCACCTTGGCGCCGTCCTTCTTGATCACGGTGTCGTTGATCTTCTGCGCGGGGACCGCGGCGATCAGCAGGGGGAACAGCACGAGGGGGAGGCAGCGCATCGTCGTACGGGGTTCGGGTCGCGGGTGGGGTCGCTGGGGGTGGAGGCCGATCGCCGATCAGCGGTTCAACTTGAAGTAGGTCTCGATCCTCTTGCCGTCGACGCCGTAGTTGCGCAGCGTCGCGAAGTCGTCGGTCGACTTGGCGATGCGATAGAACTTCTCGGCGATGTCCTTGAACTTGCCGTCCTTGTCCGAGGCCTGCTTCGCGAACCAGTAGCACTCCCAGTAGAACTGATACCACTCGAGGCTGTACTTCTTGACCTCGGGGCGCTCGGCCCAGGTGCGGTACTCGGTGAAGTGCTTGCTGTAGGCCTCGGCGAAGCGCGCGAGCCCTGGCACCTTCTGGCCGCGGCCGGTCTTGTCCATCTCGAACCAGCCGCCGAGGCAGCGCGCGATCTGGCGCTTGATCTCCCAGTGGGTCGGGTTGGCCTTCTCGGCGGCGATCAGCATGTCGTAGGCCTCCTGGAAGCGGCGCTGCTGCAGCAGCGCCTCGCCGACCATCGGCCGCACCAGCTGGTCGACGACCACCTTGACCTTGGGGTCGGCGTTGTTGCCGAACTGCTCGAGGGTCTTCTTGGCGATCTCGTCGACGCGCTTCCAATCCAGCAGTCGGGCGAACGCCTGCATCGTGCTGACGAGCACGCCGAGCTGCGGCTCCGGCGAGCTGGCGATGTAGTCGAGGCCGAGCGCCGCCAGCTTGCTGCGCTTGGCGTCGAGCGTGGAGGTCGCGGTCTCGATGACCTTGTCGCCCAGGTTCTTGGCGATGGCGTCGTCGAGCTCCTTGGCCAGCGCCTTCTCCTGGGTCTGGTACTCCTTGAAGATCTCGGTGGCCAGACGCGAGCTGCGCGCCGGGTCCTTCTGCTTGAGCTGGGCGTAGGCCTCCTCGGCGCGCTCCATCTGGCCGACGTCGGCATAGAGGCGGCCGATGTAGGCGAGCACGACCGGCACGAAGGCGTCGCCGTCCTTCCCGTGGTTGGTCAGGAACGACTTGGCCACCTCGATGGCGGCCGGGTACTTGGTGAGGTCCTGCTTGAGCTTGAGCTCGTCGTCGCCGCGCGATTCGGAGAAGCCCTGCTGCACCTCGATGAACGCGGCCTCGACCATCGCCTGGCTGCGCACGGACTGCTTGGTGGAGTTGTTGGCTTCGTGGCTCTGCGCCCAGGCGCGGTAGTCGGCGATCGTCTTGCGAGCGGCGGCGAAGTCGCCGGCGGACGACTGGGCGCGGGCGATGCGCACGCGCGCCTGTTCGTAGTAGACGAAGGCCTCGTCGATCTTGGCGAAGGCGGCGGCGGCTTCCGCGTACTTCTTCTCCTGCATCGCGTTGTTGCCCTCTTTCCAGAAGATCTTGGCGCCGCCGCTGACGGAGTACTTCTGGATGACGTTGGCCGCCGTCGTGTAGAGCGAGTCGAAGAACGGGTCGTTCTTGGTCTGCCGCTTCATCGCCGACATGACGCGGTCGAGCGAGTCGGCCGGGTCCTCGGCGCGCGTCTTGTCGAGCTCGCCGAAGCGGCGCAGGCCCTCTTCGTAGGCGAGCATCGCCTCGAGCGCGCGATCGCTGCGGGCGTAGGCGCTGCCGAGCAGGTCGTAGGCTTCGAGGCCGAACTTCTTCAGTTCGTCGGCGCTCATCGCCGCGATGGCGCGGCGGGCGCCCTTGATCGCCTCTTCGTAGTTCTGGTTCTGCATCTCGCCCTTGGCGACCTCGAACAGCAGCTCGCCGGAGACGAGCGTCTGTTGGGCGGCGAGGATGTCGCGCAGCACGGCCTTGGCCTTGACGCCGACGAAGTCCGCGGGGTGTTTGTCGTTGATGCGCTGGGTCATCGCCAGCGCCGCCTGCACCTTGGCGGGATCACCCGACTCGGCATCGAAGCGGGCTTCTGCCAGCAGCATCATGTGCCCGTGCGTCGGGCTGACGACGTCGAAGATGTCGCCCTTCTCGCCGAAGGTCGTGATGTGCTCGCGGAACTTCGTGAACAGGGCGGCGGTGTCGGGCGAACCCTCGCTCGTCAGCAGTTCACCGGCGTGCACGTAGACCTCCTGCATCATGTCGAACAGGAAGCCGGCCATCTCGCCGGACAGGCCCAGTTCGCCGGCGCCTTCGAGCGAGGTGGCGATCTGGTCGATCGTGCTGCGGTAGCTGTCGATCGCCTCGGCGACGTTGCCGGCGACCTCGCGGCACTGCGCGATCTCGAACAGGCCACGCAGACCGATCGCGGTCTCTTCGCCGACGTCGAGCACGAGCTCGGTCAGCTCGTCGATGGCGCGCTGCAGCAGCACGTTGCGGTTCTCCTTGTCGGCGCGTGCCTCCTCGCGCGACAGCACCGCCTTGCGCATCCACATCAGGTAGAACTCGATGCCCTTCTGCGGGTCCTTGCGGTGCTCGCGCAGCGCCTCCATGACCTTGTCGCAGGCGTCGATGCCGGCGCGGAAGACCTTGGTCGCCTCTTCGCCGATCTCCTTGACGCGCTCCGGTGATTCTTCGCGGGCGATGTCGAGCTCCTCGATCAGGAACTGGCCGAAGTCCTGCGACGCGTTGGCCAACGTCGAGCGGGCTTCGAGTTGCACGCTGGCGTCGCTCGAGCGCTGGATCAGCTCCTGCGACTTCTCGACCGCCTCCTTGAACAAGGATCGCTGCTGGGCGCGGTCGTTGCGCGACCGGGCGCCGTAGTAGGAGATCTCGACCGCGAGCTGCGCGATCTTGTCCTGATCGGCGGCGCCACGGTACTCCGACGCCAGCCGGTCGGCCTCGCCCTTGGCGAGCTCGATGAAGCGCATCTCCTTGGCGAGGCCACGCACGAACACGATCTCGCGTTCGAGCGGCGACTGCGGGCCCTGGGCGCGGAGCCCCGGGGTCATCAGGGCGCTGAGGGCGACGAACAAGCTGGTGCAAAGCGAGCCGGTGTGGCGCGCGCCGATCGATCCGATCACGGCAGTCTCCGGAGTTGGCTGCGGGTGGGAATGGGGCTCAACGGACAGAAAGTCGCCAACGGGCCGCAGTGCGGCTTTGGCATTCGGTGGTCGCGAGGGGCGCGCGCGACGCACCGCAAGGGGTCAACGGCGCAGTATAGCGGCCCGTTCACTCGTTCCAACCGCGCGGCTCGGGACGCCGGCGCAGTTTTGTGGTGCCGTGCGGCGCGGCAACGCCAGGCTGCGTGCGTCGGTAGAGGCGGCGAGCAGTTCGGCAAGCCGCGGGCCGGGAAAACGACAGCGGCCGCCCGCGCACGAGGCGCAGGCGGCCGCGAGGCCATCAGGCATTCGCGCCGGGGTCAGCGCGCCATCGTCACCGGCCCTGAGCCATCGTCACCGGCCCTGAGCCATCGTCACCGGCTCCGACATCGGCAAGAACTTCGGGTTCGGCTCGAGCTCTTCCATGAGCACGATCTTGGCCTTGATCAGGATCAGGATCTTGCGGTTCTGCACCGACGTGCCGTTGCGGCTGAACAGCCAGCTCAGGCCCGGCAGGTTGCCGAGCAGCGGCACCGTCGAGCGCAGGTTCTGGCGTTCGACGAGGCGCATGCCGCCGAGCATCATGGTGCCGCCATCGGGCATCGTCACCGTGGTGCGCACCTTCTGCAGGGTCACCTCGGGCAGCTGGATCGAGATCGGCTGACCGACGCCGAGCGTCGTCGTGAAGGTCGGGATCGGCAGCTGCAGCGTCATCACCGTCGGCCGCAGCTCCATGGTGATGAACTTGAGGTCGCTGTCGACCACCGGGCGCACGTCGAGCGCGACGCCGTCGTGCACGGTGCCGATGACCGGGTTGGCCACCGCCGCCGCCTGCGCGATCTCGACCTCGAAGTCGCGGATGTAGCTGATGTTGCGCAGGTGGTGCATGCTCGCCCGCGTGTTGTTGAACACCAGCAGGCGGGGCGCGTCGATCTCCTCGCTGCGCTCCTGCTTCGACACCGCGCGCAGCACCACCTCGACTTCGGTGTCGTCGAGGAAGGCGTACTGCAGCGACAGGCCGCCGGCGTTGGTGAGGCCGTTGTTGCGGCCGCCGAGCGTCTGGTCGTAGAGGTTCTCGGTGCGGCCCATGAAGTCGCCGTCACCGCCGTCATCGAAGAACACGCCGGGCGAGGTGCCGGTGCCGACGACGCCGGGCACGGCGGCGTTCTGCTGCTGGCGCGGGCCGTAGTCGTCGAAGCCGGCGTTCTGGCGGTCGCCGTTCTTCTCGAGGCCGCGACCGGCGATGCCCTGCGAGGCCTGGTTGCCAAGGCCGCGCAGGTCGAGACCGACGTCCTCGAGGAAGCTGTCCTCGACCTTCAGGAAGCGCGCTTCGACGTCGACCTGGATGCCGACGTGGCGGCGCAGCTCCTGGATCAGCTTGGCGACCTCACCCTGCGTCTCGCGGTCGGCGCGCACGTAGAGCACGCCGTTCTGGGCGTTCATCGTGAACGGGCTGCCATCCCACTTGTCGGTGGCGATGGTCGACTTGATCAGCTCCTGCAGGCGACCTTCGTCGACGACCGACGGCTGCGTCTCCTCTTCGACCTCGGGGAACAGCGGGTCGTCCTCTCCGGGCACCGTCAGGCGCAGGTTTGGACCGGGCTTGCCCTGCACCGCCGTGATCAGCTCCTTGATCGTGTACGGCTGCAGCACGAGCTGGCCGATGGCGTTGGCCGGGCTGACCAGGTGCACCATGCCGTCCTTGATCTTGACGGCGACGCCGGTCTGGGCCTGGATGGCCTTGAGCGCTTGGCGCACCGAGGCGCGCTGCAACCGGAACTCGGTCAGCGTCGTCGTCTCGGCCGGCATGTCTTTGACCTCTTGCGTGACGAAGAACGTCACGCCGGTGAGCTGGCCGTAGTAGCTGGCCCAGTCCTGCACGCCGGCGCTGGCGAAGTTGTGCTCCATCACCTGGCTGTCCAGGATGCGCGCGATCTCCTGGTTCTCCGGCGTGTCGTTGTCGATCGCCGCCGTGTAGCTGGCCGGCGCCCGCTGCGACACCGCCGACCACCGCGACGGGTCGAACACGACCGTCTCGGTCTGCGGCACGTTGCTGTGCTGCAGTTCGAGGAAGGTCTTGTTCCACTCGGTGCGCCAGCGCTCGCGGCTGAGGTCGACGCTCGACTGGTGGCGGGCGCGGTCGGCCAGTTCGCGCAGCGCCATCGCCGTCGGGTTGACCGGATCGTGGTAGAGGGCCTGGTCGACGAGGTCGACGGTGGCCTGGTAGTCGCCGTCCTGGAACTTCAGGTTCGCCGCTTCGAGCAGGCGGTCGACCTGGCCTTCCTTGTCGCGGGCCTGCTTGCGCGCCAGCGCGTCGAGCTCCGACTGCGACTTGGTGCGGGCGTCCGCCGCGGCCTTCAGCTCGGCTTCGGCCTTCTTGGCCTGCGCCAGCGCGAACAGGTTCTTGGCCTCGACGGCGAGCGGATCATTGGCCTGGATGTAGGCCGAGAACCGCAGCGCGGCGTTGGCGCGTTCGAAGTTGTCGATGGCGCGGCCGAAGTTGCCGAGCTCGAGGTTGGCGCGGCCCTGCTGCAGATCGTTCTCGATCAGCGAGCGTTCGCGTTCGCGCCGGATGGTGTCCTGCAGGATGACGTCGCTGACGACGTCGCGCATCGGCACCGAGCTGGTGTCGCCGAGCACCTGGTTGCAGCGCTGCAGGATGCCGCGGGCCTCTTCGTTGCGGCCGTCGAGTTCGAGCACGTAGGCCGCCTCACTGCGCGCGTCCTGGAACAGGCGCAGCGCCAGCGACTGGCGGGCATTGTCGAGCGCCTTCTGGATCAGCGCGGCGCGGTCGCGCTGCGGTTCCTGCCCTTGGGGAGCCTGACCTTGCGGCTCCTGCGTGGTGGGGGTGCCCGTCACCGCGGCATCCACCAGCGGCGAACCGTCGCCCGCATTCGTGCGCCCCGGGTTCGTCCGGACGTCGAGAAGGTCGGTGTGCGTGCCGGAACATGCGGCCAAGGCGAGCAGGGAGGATGCACAGAGGCCGCGCAAGCGCAGGGTCTGAACCTTGATCATGCTGAATGCCTGCAAAGAGGGCGAACGGTTGGTCGCGCCGTGCTGGGAGGCGGTGGCGGCGACCGGCGGAGGGGGCCGAGAGGGGACTTCGCCGCCCGCGGGCGACGAAGCAGCAAAGAGCACGATCGCCGATCGAGGCTTCTGGCGAACTTCTGCCGAAGTGCGGCTTGCCACGGTGCGCGATTGCTCGCTGCCGCGGCGGAAGTGGCCAAAGGGGGCTTCGTCTGGCGACCTCCTGTGCCCTTCGAGGGACGCTGTTGGGACACAGGGTGGGGGGACCGTAGCGATTGCCGAACAGGCGGTCAAGGTCGCGTCAACACGTTCCCGCCGCGGTTTCTGCGCCAGCGGCAGGGGGGTCAACTGGCCGCGGGCGGTGGCACTTCGGGCAGACCGAGCAGGCGATTGACGCGCTTGATGTCCTCCCAGGTCTCGCGCTTGTGCGACGGGTCGCGCAGCAGGTAGGCCGGGTGCCAGGTGACCACCACCGGCACGCCGCAGTAGTCGAGGTCGCGGCCGCGCAAGGCGGTGGTGGACAGCGTCGTGCCGAGCAGGTTCTGCGCGGCGGTGCGGCCGAGGCAGACGATGACCTCGGGGCGCAGGATCTCGACCTGGCGGCGCAGATAGGGCAGGCAGGCGGCGACTTCGTCGGCTTCGGGCTCGCGGTTGCCGGGCGGCCGGCATTTGTTGATGTTGGCGATGTAGACATCGCCGCGCTGCAAGCCCATGGCTCCGGCGATGATGCGGTCGAGCAACTGGCCGGCTGGGCCGACGAACGGGCGGCCCGAGCGGTCCTCGGCGGCGCCCGGTGCTTCGCCGATGAACAGCACCCGCGTGTGGGGGTTGCCTTCGCCGACGACGGCGGTCTGGCGGTCCTGGTGCAGCTTGCACCGAGTACAAACGAGCACTTCGGCGCGCAGTTGGCGCAGCGCGGCTTCGCGGGTGTCGTCGGTGCCGGGGTCCGCGGGTGGCGCCGCGGCGGCCGGCGCGGGTTTGGCGGTGGGGGGCGCCGGGTTCGCCGGGGCCGCGATCCCACCGGGCGTGACGGGCTCGGGTGTGGTCAACGCCGGTCGGGGGGGCGCGGGGGGCGACGGCGCTGGGATCGCGACGCTGGCGGTCGCCGGCGCTGCGCGTTCGCTGGCGCGGCCGGCCGGCAGGACGAAGTCGATGCCGTAGGCCTGGGCGGTCTGCGCGAGGTGCTGTCGCAGGTGCTGCGGGTCGATCGCCACGCCCGAGGTTCTAGCGCCGGAACGGATCGCCGGCCAACGGGTAGTCGCCGTCGGCGGGGAACAGGCCGTAACTGTGGGCGAGGCTCGGTTGCTCGCCGAGGCCGATCACGCTGTGCCAGGTGACCTGCTCGATGCTGTGCGACGGCAGCAGGATGCAGTCGCCGGCTTCGAGTACGAACAGGCCGCCGTGGGCGGCGACCAGCGCGGTGAAGTCGGCGTCGCGGTTGAGCACCGGCAGCAGCCGTTCGTCGTTGTCGTCGAGCGCCAGCAGCGCCCGGCGGCGGTCCTTGGCGTGGCCGGCGCGCACGAGCAGGTCGGCGAGCCGCAGCTTCGGCAGCGCGAGCCAGCCGGTGCGGCCCTGCAACTGCGAGAACACCACGCCGAGCTGGCCCGGCTCGGCGTCGTGGTGGAACACGGCGCCGCCGTCGGGTGCGTTGTTGTAGA
>JAEUHT010000174.1 GCA_016793265.1 Planctomycetota bacterium | reverse complement strand
CGACACCGAGGGTGTCCCCATCAAGGCCTGGATCGACGGCGTGCACGCCGACGACAACGCCCTGCAGCAGCTGCGCAACGTCGCCCGGCTGCCGATCGTGCACGGCCACATCGCGGCGATGCCGGACGTGCACTGGGGCATCGGCGCCACCGTCGGCAGCGTCATCCCGACGCGCGGCGCGATCATCCCGGCCGCGGTCGGCGTCGACATCGGCTGCGGCATGATGGCGGTGCGCACGTCGTTGACGGCGGGCGACCTGCCCGACGACCTCAAGGGCATTCGTTCGGCCATCGAACGCGCCGTGCCGCACGGCCGCACCAACCACGGCGGCAAGGGCGACCGCGGTGCGTGGGCGCAGCTGCCGGCTCGCAACGAGCAGGCCTGGAAGCGCCTGCGCGCCGACTACGACGCCCTGGTCGCCAAGTACCCGCGGCTCGATCGCGGCGCCACCGCCGAGCACCTCGGCACGCTCGGCACCGGCAACCACTTCATCGAACTGTGCCTCGACGAGGAGCAGCGGGTCTGGGTCATGCTGCACAGCGGCTCGCGCGGCGTCGGCAACCGCATCGGCACCGACTTCATCGAGCTCGCCAAGAAGGACATGCGCCAGCACCTCGCCAAACTGCCCGACAAGGACCTCGCCTACTTCACCGAGGGCGCCGAGCGCTTCGACGACTACGTGTTCGCCGTCGGCTGGGCGCAGCGCTTCGCGCGCACCAACCGCGACCTCATGATGGCGGCGATCTTCGAAGCGCTGTCGCAACGCGACGACCTGCCTGCGTTCACGCACGGCGAGGTCGCCGTGAACTGCCACCACAACTACGTGCAGCAGGAAGAGCACTTCGGCGCCTCGGTGTTCGTCACCCGGAAGGGCGCGGTGCGCGCCGGACTCGGCGAGCTCGGCATCATCCCGGGCTCGATGGGGGCGCGGTCGTTCCTCGTGCGCGGCAAGGGCAACCCCGACAGCTTCTGCTCGTGCAGTCACGGCGCCGGGCGGCGCATGTCGCGCGGCGAGGCGATGCGGCGCTTCACGCTGGCGGACCACGCCGCGGCGACGGCCGGCGTCGAGTGCCGCAAGGACAAGGACGTGATCGACGAGACGCCGATGGCCTACAAGGACATCGACGCGGTGATGTCGGCGCAGCAGGACCTCGTCGAGGTCGTGCACACGCTCAAGCAGGTCGTCTGCGTCAAGGGGTGAGCGCGGCCATGATCCACATCGATGGGGCGTTCGGCGAAGGTGGTGGCCAGGTGCTGCGCACGGCGCTCGGCTTGTCGGTCGCGACCGGGCAGCCGTTCACCATCGACGGCATCCGCCGCCATCGCCAGAAGCCCGGCCTGCAGCGCCAGCACCTCACCGCGGTGTTGGCGGCGCAGCAGGTGGGTGACGCCGACGTCGCCGGCGCCGAGACCGGCTCGACGTCGTTGACGTTCCGGCCGCGCGGCTTGAGGCCGGGCGCGTTCCACTTCGCCATCGGCACCGCCGGCAGCACCACGCTCGTGCTGCAGGCGGTGCTGCCGGCGTTGTGGTCGGCGGGGGCGGCGTCGACGGTCGAACTCGCCGGCGGCACGCACAATCCGCTCGCCCCATCGTTCGACTTCCTGGCCCGGTGCTTCGCGCCGGTGGTGGCGCGGCTCGGGGCCGGGCTCGAACTGGCGCTGCATCGGCACGGCTTCCATCCGGCGGGAGGTGGGGTGCTGACGGCGACGGTGTCGCCGGCGACGTGGCGGCCGCTGGCGATCGAACGGGACGTACGGCCGCCGCGGCTGTCGGCGCGCATCGTGCTCTGCGGCGTGCCCCGGCACGTCGCCGCGCGTGAGGCGGCCGTGCTGCAGCAGCGGCTGGAGCTGCCCGCGGCGGCCATCACCATCGACACCGTCGAGTCGAACGGCCCCGGCAACGTGGTGCTGGTGATGATCGAAGGTGCCGAGGCGACCGAGGTGATCGTGTCGCTCGGTGAACGCGCCGTGACGGCGGAGCGCGTCGCCGAACGCGCGGCGGACGAGGTGCGGCGGTTCGTGCGCCGCGGCGTGCCGGTGGGCGAGCACCTCGCCGACCAGCTGCTGATCCCGATGGCGCTCGCCGGTGGAGGCACCTTCGTGACCACGGAGCCGAGCCAGCACACGCGCACCAACGCGATGGTGGTGCAGCGCTTCCTGCCGGTGCAGATCGCGATGGCCGCCGACGGCGATGCCTTCCGGGTGACGGTGCAGCCGCGATGAAGTGGGCCGGCCTGGAGCTACAGTGCCGCGCGTTCGTCCGGTGCCACCCATGAACCAGATCGCCTCGTCGTCCCTCCTGTTCCTGTGCGCCGCGTTGGTGGCGCAAGACCCGCCGGTGAAGGTCGTGCCGGCGGTGCCCATCGTGCCACTTCCGGCCGCGGCGCCAGCAGCGCCCCAAGGGCCGGCCGTCGACCCGGCGAAGCTGATCGGCAAACCGCCGCCGCCGCTCGTCGTCGCCAGGTGGGTGAAGGGCGAGCCGCTGACCGAACTCGAGCAGGGCAAGGTCTGGGTCGTCGACTTCTGGGCGACCTGGTGCGGCCCGTGCAAGGCCGCGATCCCGCACCTGAGCAAGCTCGCCGAGACGCACGCCGGCAAGGTCGAGGTGCTCGGCATCAGCATCTCGGAGAAGCAGGCGTCGCCCGAGGACACCGCCTACCAGGACCGCGTGCAGCAGTTCGTCGACAAGCAGGGCGATCGCATGAACTACCGCGTCGCCGTCGACACGCCCGACAAGCAGATGCACCAGACGTGGTTCAAGCCGACCGGCACCGGCGGCATCCCGACCGCGTACATCGTCGACGCCAAAGGGCTGGTGGTGTGGACCGGCATCGGCGAGCCCAAGACCATCGAACGCATCGTCGGCGAGGTGCTCGCCGGCACCTTCGATCCGGCGCGCGAGGCCGCGCTGCAGCAGAAGCTCGAAGCCGAGGCCAAGCAGCGTGCGGCGGCGGACATCAAGCAGGCGCGCGAGAGCGGCAAGAGCGTCGACGAGAAGGTGCCCGGCTATCGCGAGGCGATGCAGCGCGGCGACACCACGGCGGCTCTGGCGGCGCTCGACGCCGCGTTCGCTGCGGACGCGAAGCTCGAAGCGAGCGGCCCGTACCAGTGGAAGTTCATGCTGCTGATGCAGCGCAACAAGGCCGACGAGGTGAACAGCTACGTGCGCGAGCTGCTGCAGCGGTATCCGGACGACGACGACGTGCTCGGCTTCGCCTCGGCGTGCATCGTGCAGACCGACACCGACACGCCGCGCTTCGCCAAGGAGCTGGCGCTGCAGACGGCGCAGAAGACGGCGGCCGCGGCCAAGGAGGGCTCGCGTTGGCAGCAGTTCGCGCGCTGGCGCCTCGCCTGGGCGTTGTGGCACACGGGCGATCCGCAGCAGGCGGCGGCGCAGATGCAGCTCGCGCTCGATGGCGTCAGGAAGCTGAAGGAGAAGTTCGACTTCGGCGACCTCGAACTCGACTGTGAGGCGGCGCTGAAGACGTTCCGCAAGTGACCGTTCAGGCGCGCGTGGCGAGGCGGGGGAACAGGCGCGCGAAGTCGGTCGGGTGCGCGGCCATGACCTCGACGGTGTCGCCGGCGATCACCGCCGGGAAGCTCAGCCGGGTGCCGTGCAGCAGCGTGCGGTCGACGCCGAACGTCGACCGGGCGCGCGCGTTCGCCGGTGGGTCGCCGTAGCGGGCGTCGCCGAGCAGCGGGTGGCCGATGGCGCGCAGGTGGGCCCGGATCTGGTGGGTGCGGCCGGTCTCGAGTCGCACACGCACGAGGCTGGCGTCCTTCCTGCGGTCGACGACGGTGACGTGGCTGACCGCGCGCTGGCCGGCCGGATCGACGATCGTCTTCGGCTGGTCGCCGCGGGGTTCGTCGGTGACGCGCAGCGGCAGGTCGATGGTCTGCTGGTCCTCGGCGACGACGCCGGCGACGACGGCGAGGTAGTGGCGATCGATGCCGCCGTGCTCCATCGCCGCGCCGAGGCGCTGCAGCGAGCCGGTGGTGAGGCCGACCAGCAGGAGGCCCGAGGCGTCGCGGTCGATTCGCTGCGCGAGGCCGGCGCCGGGGCAGGCCTTGGCCAGCGCGTCGGCGACCGAATGGTCGACCAGCGGGCCCTTGTGCACGGCGAGCCCGGGTGGCTTCCACAATACGAGCACGTCGTCGGCCTCGTATTCGACCGGGATGCGCAGCTGCAGGGTGCGTGCGGCGTGCCCGGCGGCGAACGTCACGCGCTGGCCTTGCCGCAGCCGCGTGGTGCCGGCGGCGACGACGCCGTCGATGGCGACCGCGTGCAGTTCGCACAAGGCCCGCGCGCGCCGCTGCGACAGCGGCCCGAGCGCCGGCACGTCGAGGCCCTGCAGCAGCGCGTCGAGCCGTTCGCCCGCGCGTTCGGCGCCGACGGTCAGCGTCAGCACTTCGTGCCGTGCAGCAGGTCGACGAAGCGGCGGAACAGGTAGAGCGCGTCGTGCGGCCCGGGGGCGGCCTCGGGGTGGTACTGCACCGAGAACACCGGCAGCTCCTTGTGCTGCAGCCCTTCGACGGTGTCGTCGTTGAGGTTCTTGTGGGTGACGACGACGGCGTCGGGCAGCGACTTGGGGTCGACGGCGTAGCTGTGGTTCTGCGAGGTGATCTCGACCTTGCCGGTGGTCAGGTCGATCACCGGCTGGTTGCCGCCGTGGTGACCGAACTTCATCTTGTAGGTGCGGCCGCCGAACACGTGGCCGAGGATCTGGTGGCCGAGGCAGATGCCGAAGACCGGCAGCCTCTGCACCAGCACCTTCGCCGACTCGATGGCGTAGCGGCAGATGGCGGGGTCGCCGGGGCCGTTGCTGAGGAAGACGCCGTCGGGCTTCTGGGCGAGCACCTCGGCGGCGCTGGTGGTGGCCGGCACCACGAGCACGTCGAGGCCACAGGCAGCCAGCGAACGCAGGATGTTGCGCTTGGCGCCGAAGTCGTAGGCGACGATGCGCGGGCGCTTCTGGCCGGCTGGGGCCGCGAACGGCGGCGGCGGGCTGATCGCCGACTCGTAGCCGCGCGTCCATTCGAACGGGGCCCTGGTGGTGACGTCGAGCACGTGGTCGACGTCGGCGACCTTGGGCGCCGACTGGACACGCGCCACCAGCTCGGCGTCACTGGCGGTCATGTCGCGTGTGATCAGCACCCGCTGTTCGCCGTGAGTGCGCACGCGCCGCGTCAGCATGCGGGTGTCGATGCCCTCGATGCCGGGTACACCGTGCTGGGTGAGATAGTCGGACAGCTCCATGCCCGAGCGGAAGTTGCTGGCGCGTGTGCACGCTTCGCGCACGACCAGGCCCGACAGCCACAGCCTGGCGGACTCCTCGTCCTCGCTGCTGACGCCGTAGTTGCCGATGTGCGGCTGCGTCAGCAGCACGGTCTGTCCGCGGTAGGACGGATCCGTGAGGATCTCCTGGTAGCCGGTCATCGAGGTGTTGAAGACGAGCTCGCCGACGTGGTCGGCGGCGGCGCCGAAGCCGCGGCCGACGAGCACGGTGCCATCCTCGAGCACGAGGCGGGCGGGTGGACGAACGCCCGGGGGCGTGCTGGCGGCGGTGTTCTCGGTCAACGGTTCGTGGGCGGCGAGGCCATCCTCAGGTTGATTTGCGACGCGAGATAGCCGGCCCCGAAACCATTGTCAACGTTGACGACCGCCACGCCGGCGGCGCAGCAGTTCAGCATGCTCAGCAGCGCCGCGAGGCCGCCGAAGGAGGCGCCGTAGCCGACGCTGGTCGGCACGGCGACGATCGGCAGATCGACCAGACCGGCGAGCACGGAGGGCAAGGCCCCTTCCATGCCGGCGACGACCACGGCGACGTTGGCGGCGCGGATCTGGTCGAGGCGGCGCAGCAGCCGGTGCAGGCCGGCGACACCGACGTCGGTGAAGGTCTCGACGTGGTTGCCGCCGACGCGCAGCGTGACCGCGGCCTCCTCGGCGACCGGCAGATCGCCGGTGCCGGCGCAGACGACGGCGACGCGGCCGAGCGCCGGCAGCGCCGCCGGCGTCACCACGAGGCAGCGGGCGCGTTCGTGGTGCACCGCGTGTGGCACACGGGCCAGCACGGCCGCCGCGTGCGCCGGCGAGGCCCGCGTCATCAGCAGGCGGTCGCTGCGGCCGAGGATCTCCTCGGCGATGGCGGCGGCTTCCGCTGGCTCCTTGCCCTGGCAGAACACGACCTCGGGGAAGCCGCAGCGGCGGGCGCGGTCGTGGTCGATGGTGGCGAAGCCGAGGTCGCCGATCGCCGGCAGGGTGTCGATGGCGTGCATCGCCTCGTCGATGCTGCAGGCGCCCGAGCGCACGCGTTCGAGCCAGTGCCGCAGGTCGACCTCGCGCGGCGCCCCGGTCACGGCCGCACCTTCGCCTTGCCGCCGGCCAACGGCGTCGCCACGGCGTCGAGGTCGAGCGGCGACACGCGCCCCTGCCGCAGGGCCACCGCACCGAGGCTCGCGATCATGGCGCCGTTGTCGGCGCACAGGCTCAGGTCCGGCAGCACCAGCCGCAGGGCGCCGAGCTGGTCGTCGCCGGCGAGGCGTTCGCGCAGGCGCAGGTTCCTCGCCACGCCGCCGCCGATGCACAACGACTGCACCGGGTGGCGCGCGGCGGCCCGCCGCAGCTTCTGGATCAGCACGTCGACGAGCGCTTCCTGGTACGAGGCGGCGAGGTCGGCGAGCTGCTGGCCGGTCGGCGGGTCCGCCGGTTCCGGCGCTCCTTGCGGCCGCAGCGTGTAGAGCAGCGCCGTCTTGAGCCCCGAGAACGAGAAGTCGAGCGAGTCCGGGCCGAGCAGCGTGCGCGGCAGGTCGAAGGCGCGGCGGTCGCCGGTCCTGGCCGCGCGTTCGATCGACGGCCCGCCCGGGTAAGGCAGGCCGAGCAGCGAGGCGCCCTTGTCGAGGGCTTCGCCGGCGGCGTCGTCGCGCGTCGTGCCGAGCCGCGTGGTCTCGCCGGGCGCCTGCAGCAGGTACATGGCGGTGTGGCCGCCGCTCGCCACCAGCGCCAGCGCCGGCAGCGGCATGTCCGGGTCGGCGAGCAGGCCCGTGTGCACGTGTGCCTGCACGTGGTCGACGCCGAGCAAGGGCAGGCCGAAGCGCCAGGCCAGCGCCTTGGCGGCGGCGAGCCCGACCAAGAGGCAGCCGACCATGCCCGGGCGGTGCGTCACCGCGACGGCGGTCAGCTCGGCCGGCGTGACGCCGGCGTCGGCCAGGGCCTGTTCGACGATCGGCAGGATGCGTTCGGTGTGGGAACGGCTGGCGACCTCGGGCACGACGCCGCGCCAGCGGGCGTGCAGCGCGATCTGTGAATGCACGACGTTGCTGCGCACGACGTGGCCGTTCTCGACGACGGCCGCGGCCGTCTCGTCACAGGACGTCTCGATACCGAGGATCAGCTCCGACACGCCGCCGAGCATGCCATCGCCGTGCGCGGCTGGCCACCGTGCGGCGCGGCAATCAGCGGCCGCCGGTGCCCGGGCCGGCCGCCGTGGTGGCGACGCGTTCGCGCAGCGACTGCAGCGCCTGCCGCAGCTGCGCGTCGGTCGCCGGGGCCGGCGGCGTCGGCACCTGGAAGCCGTACTTCGCGGCGGCCGCGGCGTTCCGGGCCCGGTGCCGCTCGGGCACCTCGTTGCCTTCGAGCAGGGCGTGGATGCGCAGCTTGTCGGCGTGCGGCATCGCCACCGGCACGTCGGGCTCGATGCCGCCCTTCTTCTCGCTGCCGGCGCCCGCCGCCTGGTGGTGGCCCTCGATGTCGCGGTCGTTTGGGGTGCGGTAACTGCCGGTCGTCAGCTTGAGGCGGAAGTCGTAGCCCTTCCACGAGTAGACCGTGTTGACGAGGCCCTTGCCGAAGGTGTGTTCGCCGACCACGAGCGCGCGGCCGTGGTCCTGCAAAGCGCCGGTCAGCACTTCGCTCGCGCTGGCCGACTCGGCGCTGACCAGCACGACGAGCGGCAGCTCGGGGAACCTGCACGCCTCGGGCTTCGCCACGCGGTGATCGAGCACCTCCTGGTTGCGGCGCTTCTGGGTGACGATCGTGCCCGAACGCAGGAACAGGTTGGTGATGCCGATGCACTCGTCGAGCAGGCCGCCGCCGTCGTAGCGCAGGTCGATGACGAGGCCGCGCAGGTCGCCAAAGGCCTGCAGCGCCTCGATGGCGCGCTGCAGCTGGTCCCGGGCGCCCGGATGGAAATCGGCGACGTAGACGTAGCCGAGCCGGGCCTCGGCATCGAGCAGGTGCGCCCAGCGCACACACGGCCGCTGCACGTCGTCGCGCCGCACCAGCAGGTCCAGGCGCTGGCCGTCGCGCTCGATGCCGAGCCGCACGTCGGTGTCGGCCGGGCCGCGCACGAACTCGGCGGCGCGCTCCCGCTTCTCGGCGGTGTCGAGCATGGTGTCGTCGACGCTGCGCAGCAGGTCACCCGGCAGCAGTCCGGCGCGGTCGGCCGGGCCGCCGGCGAAGGGGAAGTGCACGACCACGGTGTCGCCGTGGGCCGCCATCTCGGCGCCGACGCCCTGGTAGTGGCCCGAGTTGTTCTCGTCGTAGCGGGCGGCGTCGCGCGGCGGCACGTAGGTGCTGTAGGGATCGAGGCCCTTGACCATGCCGGCGATGGCGCGTTCGAGCAGTTCGTGCCCGTCCTGCACGTCGACGTGGGAGCTCATCACCTGCTGATAGACCAGCTCCAGCGCGGTGCGCTGCGGCTGCGGCAGCGGGTTGCCTTGGGAGCGGCCGAGGATGGTGCCGAGCACGAAGGCGCCCGCGATCAGGACCCAGTTCATCACCAGGAACCAGAGCGGCAGGCGCGGTTGCTGTTCCATCGGCGCATCGTAGAGTGACCGGCGATGGCGCGCATTCTCGTCGTCGATGACACCCCGCAGAATCTGACGCTGATCCAGCTCTACCTGCGCGGCACCGAGTTCGAGGTGGAGACCGCCGCCAGCGGCGACGAGGCGATCGAGCGCTGCATGCAGCGCTCCTACGACCTGATCCTGCTCGATGTCGTGATGCCGGGCATGGACGGCTTCGAGGTGTGCCGCCGCCTCAAGAACGACACCCGCACCGCGTTCGTGCCGGTGATCTTCCTGACCGGACGGCTGACCGACGAGTCGGAGAAGCTCGCCGCGTATCGCCTGGGCGCCGTCGACTACATCCAGAAGCCGGTCAACCGCGAGGAGCTGGTCGCGCGCATCCACGTGATGTTGCGGCTCGAAGGCGCGCGGTCGCGGCTCGATCGCGAGAACGCGATGCTGCGGCAGGAGCTCGAACGCGTGCAGCAGACCCTCGTCGACGCCGCCGAGTCGCTGCGGGAGCTCGAGCGGCTGCGCCAACAGTGGGCGCTGTTGCCCGAGGACCTGGTGCTGGTGGTCGACGCCGGCCTGCGGATCTGCTTCGCCGACGCCGGGCTCGCGGCCAGCTTCGGGGCGCTGGCGCCGGGAGAGCCCCTGGCGGCGGCCGGCCACGCCGCGGCGCGCCTCGGTCGCCTCGTGCTGGACGGCGCGCGGGCGGCGGACCTGACCGTGCCCGAGGCCGATGGGGCGCGGTGCTTCGCGGTGCGCGTGCGCGAACTCGGCGACGGTGATCGTGTCGTGCTGCTGCGCGACGTCACGGCGGTGCGGGCGATCGAGGGCCAGATCCTGGCGCGCGAGGCGGTGGAGTTGCCGCCGCCGGTCGTGCCGGCGGCCGCCGCCTACCGCATGCTCGACTTCGTCGGCGAGTCGGCGTCCGTGCGCGAGCTCAGCGAACGGGTGGCGATGCTGCGGCAGACGCGTTCGACGGTGCTGATCTACGGCGAGAGCGGCACCGGCAAGGAGCTGGTGGCGCGCGCGCTGCACTTCGACGGCCAGAACCGCCATGCGCCGTTCATCCCGCTGCACTGCGGCGCGATCGCCCCCGAGCTGGTCGAGAGCGAGCTGTTCGGCCACGAGAAGGGCGCTTTCACCGGCGCCGAACGCGCGCGCGACGGGCTGTTCAAGGTCGCCGACGGCGGCACCATCTTCCTCGACGAGATCGCCGAGACGTCGTTGAGCGTGCAGGTCAAGCTGCTGCGGGTGCTGCAGCGCGGCGAGATCCGGCCGGTCGGCGCCAGCCAGTCGCGCATCGTCGATGTGCGCATCATCGCCGCCACCAACCGCAACCTGCTCGAGATGGTGCGGCAGGGCACGTTCCGCGAGGACCTCTACTACCGCCTCGACGTCGTCTCGCTGCGGCTGCCGCCGCTGCGCGAGCGCCGCGACGACCTGCCGCGGCTCGTGGCCCACTTCATCGACGTCTGCAATGGCAAACACGGCCGGCGCGACCGGCCGGTGCGCAGCGTCTCGCGCGCAGCGATGGAGCGCCTGCTGGCGTATCCATGGCCGGGCAACGTGCGCGAACTGGAGAACGTCATCGAACGCGCGTTCGCCCTCGGCGTCGGCGAGGTGCTGCACGAGGGCGACCTGACGCCCCAGGTCGTGCTCGGCCAGCCGATGCTCGGCTTGTCGCCGGTGTTCCGCAGTGAGGAGGCGAGGTCGGCCGCCGCCACGGTCGTGCCGGCGCCCGCCGACATGCGCAGCCAGCGTGAGGCGGCCGAGCGGGCTGCCATCCAGCGCGCCATGCTGGATTGTGCCAATGACAAGGCGGCGGCCGCCGCGTCGCTCGGCATGCCGCGCAGCACGTTCTATCGGCGGTTGAAGGAGCTGGGCCTCTGACGCGGTGCGACGGACGTTCGTTGCCGTTCGCAGGCAGCAACTTGCGTTCTGCCGCGCAGTTTGCACCGCTGTTGTCGCGGCAGTAGACGGCGGTGGGTCGGCGGGTAGAAGCGCCGCCTTCCTGGAGGAGGGTGTGCGTCATTGCGCGAGACCCCTCCGCTCTCCCCCCCTCGCCCTCAGCACCCATGCTGCACCTACGTTTCGTCTCCCCGCTCCTGTTCACCGCCGCCATGCTGCCGGCGCAGATCACGATCGCCGACGGCAACATGAGCACCACGATCGGTGCCATCCCGGCGACGCAGACCGCCCCGAGTTTCGAACTGCGGGCCGACGCCCTGGCGCTCAACCACGGTTTCCAGCACGGCTGGTTCTACCGCGTCGCCGGCGACAGCCGCGAGTTCGCCCTGCGCAACCTCGGCGTCGTCACCAGCGGCGTCGTGGTCTCGAACGACCACGCCGACGTCGACTTCGCCGACGTCGACAGCCGCGGTCTGCTCAAGGTCGCCTACGACCTGGACGTCTATGACTCGGGCCCGGCCAGCGGCGTGGTCATCAGCCGCGTCACCTTCATGAACACCACCGCGGCGCCGCTGACGGTCGACGTGTTCTGCTACACGGACCTCGATGTCATCGGCACCTCCGGTGACGACGTCTGCGTCGGCAACCACAACTCGCACCGGGTCAGCGACCCGTCGGGTGTGCAGATCGAGCTGCGCGCGATCGGCAACGACACCTCCATGGTCGGGGCCTACCCGTCGGTGCGCACCCTGCTCACCAACTCGGTCGTCGACGACCTGGCCGGGCCGCTGCCGCCGTTCGCCGGCGACTACACCGGTGCCTTCCAGTGGGCGGCGCGCACCTTCCAGCCCTTCGAGCAGCGCACCTTCCAGGTCATCATCGCCGTCGACACGGTCGCCGCGGCGCCGCCGATCGTCGAGAACTACGGCCACGGCAATGGCTCGACGTTCGAGATCCACACGCAGACCACGCCCCTGCAGGACAACACCCAGGTGCGCGGCCTCACCGTGCAGGTCAAGGGCGCGCTGCCGTTCTCCGAGTACCGCATCGGCACCTGCCTCGGCTCCTGGCCGGCGCTGCCGTTCATCGGCGGCATCGACCTGTGGATCGACCCGAGCCTGTTCATCGGCCTGTACGGTGGTCTGACGGACGCCAACGGTGAGGCGAGCCTGCAGTTCTACATCCCGCCGAGCCCCTACTTCGCCGGGCTCGCGGCCTTCCACCAGGGGCTCTACGTCGACGGCGCGGCGCCGAACGGCTTCTGCTACTTCACGCCGGGCATGATGACCCGCGTCGGCAAGCTGTAGTCGGCGCCGGTACATCGTGGCGCCGTCGCCGGGCCAGCCGATCAGGCGCCGCGGTGGCGGAAGCGGGCAGCGTATCGCAGGATCGGCCGTTCGATGAGCCAGTAGGACAGGGTCGCTGCGGCGAGCGTGAGCAGCAGCGCGAGCGCGACCCGCGGTCCGGTCGGCGCCGCCGGCGCGTACAGCAGCGCCTGGAAGATCGGCAGGTGATAGAGATA
>JAEUHT010000157.1 GCA_016793265.1 Planctomycetota bacterium | reverse complement strand
ACTGGTGAGTGGAGAGAGAGAGAGAGAGAGTCAACCCCCGCCAACCGCCGCGCGCTGGGGGATCTCGCCCGAGCCCCTCTCAGCCGACCGTCGCGCCCGGCTTGCCGCAGCACTTCTTGTGCTTCTTGCCGCTGCCGCATGGGCACGGTTCGTTCGGCCCCACCTTCTTCTCGAGGCGCTTGAACGGGCGCGGCTTCACCTCGACGCCGTCGACGAAGTACCACGTGCCGTCCTCCTTGCGGAAGCTCGCCACTTCGTGGTGCGTGATGTCCTCGCCGCCGATCGTGTAGTAGGCCTTGAAGTCGACGAAGCCCTCGGTGTCGTCCGGGCCGCCGTCCTTGACCGCGAGCACCTCCATACGGTGCCACGTCGCCCGCTTCGACCACTGCTCGGTGGCGTTCTTGTCGACGAACTGGCGGCCGTCGGGCGACTGGCTGTCGACGATCCAGTCGAGGTGGCCGAGCGCGTAGGCGGAGTAGCGCGAACGCATCAGCTGCTCGGCGGTCTGAGCCTTCACCTGCTGGGTGATGATCGGCTCGCAACAGACGGCGAATTCCTTACCGGAGGTGCACGGGCACTGCATTGGCCGGACCGTAGCGGAACGGCCGGCGGCGGGTCAACGAGCAGCCGGCGCAGGAACCGCGGCCGGGGCGAGCAGGCCGGCGACGAGGTCGAGCGTGCGCGCGGTGGCGCCCTGGTTGTCGGCGATGACCTGCCGGGCGCGCTGGCCGAGCTGCTGCCGGCGGCCTCGGTCCTGCAGCAAGGCCGTGAGCGCGGCCGGGAACTGCGCGACCTCGTCGACCTGCACCACCGCCGCGGCCGAGCGCAGCAGCTCGACGTCGCGGCGGAAGTTGTCGGTGTGCGGGCCGAAGATCACGGCGCGGCCCTGGGCGGCCGGTTCGAGCATGTTCTGGCCGCCGTGCGGGATCAGGCTGCCGCCGACGAAGGCGATGTCCCCGGCGGCGTAGAACCGCTGCAGTTGGCCGATGGTGTCGACCAGTACGACGTCGTCGAAGCCGAGCGGCGGCAGGTTGGCGCCGACCTCGCTCCAGCGCCGCGGCCGGCGGCCGGCGGCCAGCACGGCCTCGGCGACGGCCGGCGCGCGCTCGGGGTGGCGCGGCACCAAGACGAGCCGCACCGGCGGCGCCCCGGCGGCAGCGGCGCTGGTCAGCGCGGCCAGCACCTGCGCCTCTTCGTCGTGGTGCGTCGAGCCGGCGATCAGCACGAGCTGGCCGGCTTGGCTGAGCCACGGGCGCAGGCGGGCGGCGGCGTCTTCGTGGCGGCCCATGACGACACTGTCGTACTTCATGTTGCCGGTGACGACGACGCGAGCCGGGTCGACGCCGAGGTCGAGCAGGCGCTTCTGGTAGGCGCGGTCCTGCACGCAGTAGCGGCTGATCAGGTCGAGCTGCGGCAGGAGACCGCGGGCGAGCCGGTAGCCGCGGAACGTGCGTTCGCTGATGCGGCCGTTGATGACGGCGACCGGGATGTCGCGCTTGCGCGCCGCCTGCAGGAAGTTCGGCCAGATCTCCAGCTCCATCAGCAGCACGCAGCGCGGCCGGATGCGATCGAGGGCGCGACCGGGGAAGTTGGCGAGGTCGAGCGGGTAGAACACCACCGGCAGGTCCGGGTATTCCTGGCGCGCGACGAGGTGGCCGTTCGGCGTCGTCGCCGAGACCACGATCTGCAGGTCGGGTCGCGAACGCTGCAGCTGGGCGATGAAGTTGCTCGCCGCCTTGACCTCACCGACCGAGACGCCGTGGATCCACACCACCGGCCGGTCGCCGCGCGAGCGCGGCACGAAGCCCATGCGCTGGGCGAGGTTGGTGCGGTGGCGACGATCGAGCATCAGCCGCCACAACAGCACCGGGCTGTAGGCGAGGAACGCCAGCAGGAAGAGCGGCTGGTAGATGCCCATGGTCAACCAGCCACGGGCGCCACTGCGCTTGAGCGGCAACTGGTCGGTGCTCTGCGGCAGCGGCGCGGTCATCGAGCTGCCGGCCCCATCAATCGAAGGCCGGGGCGCAGCACTTCTTGTACTTGATGCCGGAGCCGCACGGGCAGGCATCGTTGCGGCCAGGCTTGGCACCGCCGGCCGGGCGGGCCGGAGCGGCGGGCTTCGGCGGCGCGGGCGGTGGCGGCATCACCGGCGCGAGCCGGCGCGGCGGCGGTGGCGGCGGCGCCGCGGCGGCAGGCGGTGCGGTGGGTGCTACGGGTGCTGCCGCGGCGGCGGGCGCACCGTCACTCGGCGGCGCGTCCCCACCGGCGGGCGGCGGCGGGGTGTTGCCAGCGGGCGGTTCTTGGCCCTCGGCCGGGCCGAGCACGAGCCCCTGCGGCGTCACGCGCAGCACGAAGCGTTCGCCCCTGGCCATGCGGTCGAGCACCTCCTGCGGGATGCGGCCGGCGGCGACCAGGCTGTCGAACAGGGCCTGCAGCTCCTCGGGCGTGCGCGGCATCTGCATCTGCGGCTGCGGTTGCGGCGCACGCGGCCGCAGGCGGCCGGTGACGACCTCGCAGATCGTGTCGCTCGCCTCCTTCTTGTAGAGGAAGCCGGTGACGTGGTCGGCGATCTCGGCCTTGAGCAGCTGGAACTTCTCGAAGCCCTCCTTCTTGTACTCGTTCTTCGGGTCGATCTGCGCGTAGCCGCGCAGGCCGACGCCCTGCTTCAACGCCTCCATCGCGTAGAGGTGGTCCTTCCACTTGTTGTCGATGGTGTCGATGATCAGGAAGCGCTGCATCGCGTCCCACGGCTCGCCGTAGTGCGCGGCGCGGGCATCGTGCAGCTTCTCGACGCGCCCGAGGATCCAGCGGAAGACCTCCTCGCGCGGCACGCTCTCGAAGCCGTCGAGGTCGAGCTCGTCGCCGCAGCGGTGGCGCAGCCAGCTCTTCAGCTCGGCGAAGTCGATCGACTTGTCCTTGTCGCCGGCGTGGCGTTCGACGATCGGGTCGAGCACCTCCTCGAACATGCCGAGCGCCTTGTCGCGCAGGCCCTTGTACTCCAGCGCCTCCTGCCGCTGGCCGTAGACGAACTTGCGCTGCTTGTCCATCACCTCGTCGTACTCGATGAGGTGTTTGCGGATGTCGAAGTTGCGCGCTTCGACGCGGCGCTGCGAGCTGGCGATGCTGCGCGACACCATCGGGCTGTCGATGACCTCGCCCTTCTTGAGGCCCATCTTCTCCATCATCGTCTTGACCCAGTCGCGCGCGTAGATGCGCATCAGGTCGTCGTCGAAGCTGAGGAAGAAGCGCGTGCGGCCGGGGTCGCCCTGGCGGCCGCAGCGGCCACGCAGCTGGTTGTCGATGCGGCGCGCCTCGTGGCGTTCGGTGCCGATCACGTAGAGGCCGCCGAGCTGCAGGATCTCGTCGTGTTCGGCGCGGCAGGTCGCCTGCAGTTGCGCCAGCAGCTGCTGCGCCTCGGGCGAGTCGGGCAGCAGGCCCTTGTCCTTGCACTCCTTCGGCCACAGCGCCTCGGCCTTGCCGCCGAGCACGATGTCGGTGCCGCGACCGGCCATGTTGGTGGCGACGGTGACGGTGCCCTTGCGACCGGCCTGCATGATGATCTCGGCCTCGCGCTCGTGCTGCTTGGCGTTGAGCACGTTGTGCGGGATGCCGGCGGCGGTCAGCCGCTGCGAGATGGTCTCCGACTTGGCGATCGAGGTGGTGCCGAGCAGCACCGGCCGGCCCTTCTGATGTTCGCCGCGGATCTCCTCGATGATGGCGTCGAGCTTGGAGCCCTCGTCGAGGTAGATCTGGTCGTTGTCGTCCTTGCGCTGGTTCGGCCGGTTGGTCGGGATGGAGACGACGTCGAGGTCGTAGATGCGCGAGAACTCGGCCGCCTCGGTCATCGCCGTGCCGGTCATGCCGGCCAGCTTCTCGAACATGCGGAAGTAGTTCTGCAGCGTGATGGTGGCCAGCGTGCGGTTCTCCTCGCGCGGCGGCAGCCCTTCCTTGGCCTCGACCGACTGGTGCAGGCCGTCGCTCCAGCGCCGGCCCGGCATCAGGCGGCCGGTGAACTCGTCGACGATGACGATCTCGGGCTCGGCCTCCTGGCCGTCGGGCGACTTCTTCTGGGCGATGACGTAGTGCTTGTCCTTCTCGTAGATGTGGTGCGCACGCAGCGCGGTCTCGAGCAGGTGCGGCCACTCCATCAACGCCGGGTCGCTGTAGAAGCTGTCGACGCCGACCAGCTTCTCGGCGCGGCTGATGCCGGCCTCGTTGAGGATGCACTGGTGCTCCTTGAGCTTGATCTCGAAGTGCTCCTCCGGCTTGAGCTGACGGGCGACGCGGTCGGCCATCAGGAAGCGCTCGGTGGTGCCTTCCCCTTCGCCGCTGATGATCAACGGCGTGCGCGCCTCGTCGATCAGGATCGAGTCGACCTCGTCGACGATGGCGAAGTTCAGGCTCTTCTGCACCTGGTCCTCGGCGCGCCACTTCATGTTGTCGCGCAGGTAGTCGAAGCCGAACTCGTTGTTGGTGCCGTAGGTGATGTCGCAGGCGTACTCGGCCTGCCGCGTCTGCGGCGGCATGCTCGACTGGATCGCGCCGACGGTGAGGCCGAGGTACTCGAACACCGGGGCCATCCAGTCGCGGTCGCGCTTGGCCAGGTAGTCGTTGACGGTGACGACGTAGACGCCCTTGCCGGCGATGGCGTTGAGCGCCGCCGGCAGCGTCGCCACCAGGGTCTTGCCCTCGCCGGTCGACATCTCGGCGATCTTGCCCTGGTGCAGCACGGCGCCGCCGATCAGCTGCACGTCGAAGTGGCGGATGCCGAGCGTGCGCGTCGCCGCCTCGCGCGTCAGCGCGAAGACCTGCGGCAGCACGTCGTCGAGCGTCTTCTGGCCTTGCTGCACCTGCTGGCGCAGCTCGGCTACGGCGGCCTTGGTGCCGTCGGCATCGAGGCCCTTGGCCCAGTCGCCGAGTTCGTTGACGGCCTTGACGATGGGTTGGTACTTGTTGAGGGCGCGCTTGTTGGCGGAGCCGAACAGGCCCTGCAGGGCCTTGCCGAGGCGCGAAGGAAGGGAACCGAGATCGAGCTTCATGACGGACGCGATGCGGGTGGGAATGCCAAGGGGGACGCCGCCGGCGGGAGCCGGCGACCGGGTGCGGAGCCGCGGGCCCCGCACGGTGAGCGGACGACGTCGGGCCGTCTCAGGCCGTCGGCGCGCGCGGCGGCGGCAGGCCGCGGCTCTGCACCTGGCGGCAACGCGGCACCACCCGCGGCGCGGCGGCGGCGGCGACCGCCAGGGCCAGCGCCCGGGGCGCGGTGGCACCTTCGACGGCGACGGCGAGGCCGGCGCGCAGCGCGGCGTGTTCGCCGACCAGCTCGACTCGATGCTGCGCGACCGGTGCCGCCATCGTCGCGGCGGCGCCGCCGGCGACGAACAGCAGCAGCACCAGCACCGCCGACAGCAGCGCGGCGCCGCGGCAGCGCGCGGCCACGTCGGCGTCGGGCCCGGTCGGGGGCACGGCGGTCACTGCTTCACCTCGCGCGCGCGCAGCACGCGGTCGATCATCTCGTAGAGCAACGTCTCCGGGAACGGCTTGGCCAGGAAGCCGTCGGCGCGCTTGATGTCGGCGAGCGACACACGCGCCGCGCTGTTGAGCAGCACCGGGATGTTGGCCGTGGTGGTGTCGGCGCGCAGCCGCTCGATGACCTGCAGGCCGTCGAGCTCGGGCAGCTCGTAGTCGAGCAGGATCAGGTCGGGCAGCAGCTCCTGGGCCGCGGCGAGCCCGGCCTTGCCGTCGTGCACCTTGTAGGTGCGGAAGCCGCGGCGGCGGATCAGCACCTCGACGGCGCTGGCGAGGTCCTCCTCGTCGTCGACGATCAGCGCCAGACCCCGGCACGGCTGACCCTGGTCATCCCGGCACTCGGCCAGCAGCTTGCGCACGCACGCGGCGGTGTCGATGCCGGCCTCTTCGAGCCCCTGCTCGATGCGCCGCTTGAGTTCGCGGTTGAAGCGCCGCACCGCCATCCACTGCTCGTAGTCGGGGTAGTCGGGCTTGATCTCCATCTGGTCGTGTGAGTCGACCGCGAAGAAGTACTCGCCGGCGACCAGGTGCTCCTGCAGCAGGAGCTTCATGAACGGGTAGTTGCGGTTGCCGAGGCGCAGGCTGTAGCGATGGCACGGGTAACCCGGGATCGTCTCGACGCATTCCTTGTGGAACAGCAAGAGCAGCGACTCCGGCGCCGCGCCGGCCGGCGCCTCGACCGGTCGCCGCGGCCGGCCACCGCCGTAGGCGAGGTCCTGGTAGACAGCGATCGCCTTCTGCACCAATTCGGGCGTCAGCTTCGACAACCTCATGCCGGCCCACTCCCCGCGCCGAGGCGGCCGCCAACGGGCCCACACGCGACCGGCGCCGCCGCCGCCCGGTGGGCTCGACCACGCAGCGCCTCGAGCGTGGTGCCGGCGGCCGCGAGCTTCGCCTCGACCTCACCGACCAGACGCACCATCAGGCCGGGATCGGTGAACATCGCCGTGCCGACCTGCACCGCCGAAGCCCCCGCGCAGACGAACTCCAACACGTCGTCCGCCGAACGGATGCCCCCGACGCCGACGATCGGGATCGTCACCACGCGCGCGAGCTCGTAGACCATGCGCAGCGCCACCGGCTTGATCGCCGGCCCTGACAGGCCGCCGATGCCGCGGCCGAGGATCGGCCGGCCCTGGCGCCAATCGATCGCCATGCCGATCAGCGTGTTGATCGCGGTGAGGCCGTCGGCGCCGCCGGCCGCCGCCGCCTTGGCGATGACGGTGATGTCGGTGACGTTGGGCGACAGCTTGGCGAACACCGGCACGGTGGCGACGCGCTTGACCGCGGCCACGGCCTGCTCGGTGAGCCGCGGATCGGTCGAGAACAGCAACTTGCCCTGCTGCACGTTCGGGCACGACAGGTTGACCTCGAGCGCGTCGACGCCGGCCTGGCAGAAGCGTTCGGCCAGCGCCACGAACTCGTCGATCGACTCCCCGCCGATGTTGACGATCACGCGCGGCGCCGCCCCGTGTTGCCGTTCGCCGGCCGCGGCGATCTGCCGCATCTTCGGCAGCGACTCGCGGAGGAAGTAGTCGACGCCCTTGTTCTCCAGGCCGATCGAATTCAGCATGCCCGACGCGGTCTCGTGGACGCGCGGCGGCGGGTTGCCGTGGCGCGGCTGCAGCGTGACGGTCTTGCTGACGAGGCCGCCGACCATGCCGAGGTCGGAGAACTGGCGCCCCTCCCAACCGGAACCGAAGGTGCCGGAGGCGCTGAGCACCGGGTTCTTCAGGCGCAGGCTACCTAGGGATGTCGCGGACACGGTGGCGTGGGCCGCTGCCCTTCGTGGTGGTGCCAACGCGCCGTGATGGTGCCGGCGCGCCAGCGAGGGGGGTACAGCGGGCGGATCAGGATACCTGCCCGGCGCCGCGGTTGCGATCGCCAGCCTGCTTGCGGTCGTCGCGCCAGAGCAGCAGGAACAGGCCGATGGCGCCGACCGTGATGCAGGAGTCGGCGACGTTGAAGGCCGGGAAGTCCCATCGCCACGGCCAGGTGCCCGAGAAGTGCAGGAAGTCGCGCACCGAGCGGTCGGCGCGCACGAAGTTGTCGTAGAGGTTGCCGAGCGCCCCGGCGAAGACGAGGCTCAGCACGAGCAACTGCCAGCGGGCGGCGCCGCGCGTGTGGCGCACGAACCAGAGCAGGCCGAACACGGCCAGGCAACGCAGCACCATCAGCACCACGGTGCCGTTCTGGAACAGCCCCCAGATGGTGCCCGTGTTGCCCCAGGTGACGAGGTCGAAGCGCAGGGCCGCGCCTTCGCCGAAGATGTTGTGGCCGGGCCGGCTCGCCTCCGGGAACTGCGGGTAGCGTCGCTCCAGGAAGCCGAACACGGCGGCCTTGCTCCACAGGTCGAGCACGACCAGCGGCGGCCACGGCAGCCAGAACCACCACTTGCCGCGCCAGCCGGGGCGGTTCTCGGTGGCAGCCCCTGCGGTCGCCACGGGCTCTGCGGCCGTGCTCACGACCTCACGCGCTCTCGCGGCTGCGCTCCTCGGACTCCTGGTGACGCACGCAGTAGCGGGCCCACGGCAGGTACTCGAGGCGCGCCTTCGGGATCCAGGCGTCGACGGCCTTGGCCGGCTTGGCCTTCTTGCCGTCCTTCGGCTTCTTGGCCGCCTCGATCTCCTCCTGGCACATCGGGCAGACGCCGTAGTCCCAGTCGCCGTGGCCATCGATGCGATCGATCGCCTCCTCGATCAGCTTGATGGTCTCTTCCTCGTTCTCGATCAGACCGAGCATGAAGCCCTGGTCGTAGTTGTCGGTGCCCTGGTCGGCGAGGTGGTCGACCGACGCGTCCTGGTCCGAGGCCCGCAGCGCCTCGTCCCGCATCGACCCGACATCGCCGCGCAGCGACGACAACTGACGTTCCAGAATCGCCTTGTACTTGCCCAGTTCGGTCTTCGTCGGCTTGGTCATGATGCTCTGCTGCCGGCCAGGGGCCGGCGGTTCGACTGGCGGTTCGACTGACGGTGATCGGCGAATGGACCCTGCGCGCTGGTGTCGTTTCGCCGGCGGCGCGGCCCACGAGCCCGGCTCCGCCCGGCAGCCGACGCCGCCCGCAGCCCTCGGAATGGCAAGAGCCAGTTCGAAGGGGCGGGGACCATACGTAGGGGTCTCGGGGCCGTCAAGGCGGGTCGCGGCCCACGGCAGGGAATCCCCGATGCAAGCGAGGCGCCGGCCGGCGCCGCGGCCCCGGTCAGTTCCCGGCCACCGCCGACACCCGGTTGCTCAGCGTCACCCCGAGCGGATTCGAGCCGTCGAGCACCGCGAGCTGGCTCTCGAGCGTGGCGCCGAGCAGCGACACCGAATCGGGCAGCGTGACCACGAACGTGGTTTGCCCCAGACCGTCGGCGAGCTGGCCCGGCAGGTCGACCCACACCACCTCGAGCGTGCAGCCGAGGGCGCCGAATGGCGTCAGGTCGACGTTGGTGGCCTGGAAACCGACCACGTGCAGCGTGATGCCGAAGGCGCCGAGCCCGCTGCCGAACAGCTCATAGGTGGTGCCGAGCACCGGCCGTTCGAGGCCCAGCGGGGCGCCGGGACCGACCGCGGTCGCGCGCAGGCCGAGCGTGCGACCGCCGCAGCCGCCGGCGTGTGTCGTCACCGAGGCGCCCAGGCTCTGGTGCAGGTCGAGGTAGTAGCGGCCGGCGATGCTGCCCTCATAACCGCGCACCGCGACGTGGTAGATGCCACCCGGCAAACGCAGGTCGAAGGCGGCGTCGTCGAGGCCGTAGGCGGTGCCGCGGAACGGGCCCGCCAGCAGCTGCGGCGGCGAGTTGCCGTCGAACAAGTACAGCACCGGATCGTCGGTGCGCGGCGTCGTCGGGTGCGTCGCCGTGGCGCTGACGCGAGCCTGCAGGAAGGTCTCGCCGAACAGGATCACGCGATAGAAGTCCCAGTCGCCGCCGACGCCCGTGCTCGACAAGACGCCGTTGCAGCGCACGGTCGGCAGCACGGTGGTCGCGGTGCCGCCGAGGCGCGGGTCGTTCGGTTCGGCGCCTTCGTTGACGATCGTGGTCGGCGCCACCAGCGTCGACGACGTGCAGCGCACGTCGAGCGAGTAGCTGCCGCTGGCCAGCGCCTGCGGCCCGGCGTGTACGGCGACGAACCAGGTGCCGGCGGGCAGGGTCTTCGTGGTGAGCCGCGAGTAGTAGCCGACGCCGACGCCGTCGTCGTTGGCGGCCAGCGGCGCGCCGCCGGCGTCGAGCAGCACCAGCGTGGTGTCGCCGATCTCGCCGCCGGCACCGGGGCCGGTCTCGCAGCGCAGCACCGCCGGCGCGGTCAGCACGAGGCGGTACCAATCGGCGTCGTCGGCGTTGGCCAGCACACCGAGCGCTTCTGCACCGCAGCCGAGCGCGGTCGCAGTGGCCACCGAATCGTTGGGTTCAGGGCCTTCGGCCACCTGGGCCGGCAACCAGGAGCCGGCGAAGACGGCGAGGGCGAAGACGGCGAGGGCGCGCACCATGTCGCAGCACGATAGCGGCTCGGCGCCGCGGCGCACGCGCGCGCTGGCGGCGGTCCTCACTTCGCCGCGAGGCGCTGCGTGATGCGGCCGCGGAACGTCGCCATGATCGCCTTGGCAAGGTCGCATGAGCCGGCGATCCACTGCGCGTTCTGGAACGCGCGCGGGCTGGTCTGCTTGCGGATCGCCTCGACGTAGGGCTCGACGCGCGCATAGAGCAGCAGGCCCTCGCCGTTGCTCTCCAGCAGGAACTCGGTGTTGATGACGCCGTGCTTGGCCATGCCGTAGACCATCTCCCAGTAGGTCGACGTCTGCCGGTAGGCGCGGTTCTGCGGGTGGTCGGGCTTCAGGACGGCGAGCGCCTCGGCCTCGTCCTTCGGCCAGAAGTCGCGGTTGATGTGGTCGCGCGATTCGCGCATCACGGCCTCGCGGCGCAGGTCGTAGATCTCCAGCACGAGCTTGGCGTCGTGGTGATCGGGTGCGGGCTTGTTCATGGCCACGATCGTGCCCGCTGCGGACGGGCGAAGGAAGGGCAGCGGCTTGCTATGTTGCCGCCGTGAAGCGGTGGCTCACCTTGCTGTTGTGTGCGTCGGCGGCCGTGGCGCAGAAGCCCAAGGCCGACGCCGATCCGGCGCACGACCTGTTCGCCCGGCCGGGCGTGGTGCAGGTGCAGATCACGCTCGACGACGCCGCGCGCCAGCACCTGCGCGAGAAGCCGCGTGAATACGCGACGGCGCGGCTGCAGCTCGGCGAGCAGCAGTTTGCCGCGGTCGGCGTCAAGCTCAAGGGCGCCGCCGGCAGCTTCCGCGAGTTCGACGACGGCCCCGGCTTCACCGTGCACCTCGGCAAGTTCGGCGG
>JAEUHT010000143.1 GCA_016793265.1 Planctomycetota bacterium | reverse complement strand
GCGAAGCAGAAGGGCTTCGGCCCCGGCCGCTTCTCGTTCCACGTCGCCGCCGGCCGCTGCGCCGACTGCGAAGGCAAGGGCCAGCTGCAGGTCGAGATGCACTTCCTGGCCGACGTCTGGGTCACTTGCGAGATCTGCCGTGGCCGCCGCTACAACCAGGAGACGCTCAGCGTCGAGTACCGCGGCAAGAACATCGCGCAGGTGCTGGCGATGGAGGTCGACGAGGCGCTGCAGTTCTTCGGCAACCACAAGGCGATCGTGCGGCCGCTGCAGCTGCTGCAGGACGTCGGCCTCGGTTACCTGACGCTGGGCCAGCCCGCCAACACCTTCTCGGGCGGCGAGGCGCAGCGCATCAAGCTGTGCGCCGAGCTGGCGACGCGACCGCGCGCGCACACGATCTACGTGCTCGACGAACCGACCACGGGCCTGCACGTCGACGACGTGCGGCGTCTGCTGGCGGTGCTCGAACGGCTGCTCGAACGCGGCGACTCGGTGGTGGTGATCGAACACCACCTCGACGTCATCGCCGCCGCCGACCACGTCATCGAGCTCGGCCCGGAAGCCGGCAGCGCCGGTGGGCGGTTGGTCGCCGCCGGCAGCCCGGCCGCCATCGCCGAGGTCGCCGGCAGCCACACCGGGCGCTTCTTGCGGCCGCGCTTCACCGCTGCCACCAAGGCCGGCGGCCGGCCGCGCCGCAAGGTCGCCCGCAACAGCCAGGAGGACAGCGCGTGATCGAACCGCCGCTGATCGTGCAGACCGACCGCACCGTGCTGCTGGAGACCTCGCATGCGCTCTACGAACCGGCCCGCGACCGGCTGGCGCGCTTCGCCGAGCTGGAGAAGTCACCCGAGTACGTGCACTTCTACCGCCTCACGCCGGTGAGCTGTTGGAACGCGGCGGCGCTCGGCGAACGCGCCGACGACGTCGTCGACTGGCTGGTGCAGAACTCGCGGTTCCCGATCGTGCCGGCGGTGCTGGCCCAGGTGCGCGAGTGGTTCCGCCGCTACGGGCTGATCCGGCTGCGCGCCGCTGGCGCCGACCGGCTGGCGCTCGAGTGTGACGAGCCCGGACTGCTGGCCGGCCTCGCCGCGCACAACACGCTCAGCGAGCTCGTCGAGGTCGACGACGAGGCGCGGGTGACGCTGGCGGCGGCCCACCGCGGCGACGTCAAGCAGGCGCTGGTGCGGCTCGGTTATCCGGTCGACGACCGCGCCGGCTATCAGCAGGGTGCGCGGCTGCCGTTCGTGGTGCGGCAGGCGGAGCCGGGCCAGCCGGGCTTCCGGCTGCGCGACTACCAGACCGCTGCAGCGGCGGCCTTCCACGCCGGCGGCAGCGACCGCGGCGGCTGCGGCGTCGTCGTGCTGCCGTGTGGCGCCGGCAAGACCATCGTCGCGATCGCGGCGATGGAGCTGCTGCAGACCAATACGCTGATCCTGACCACCAACACCGTGGCCGTGCGGCAGTGGGTGCGCGAGCTGCTCGACAAGACCACGCTCGCCGCCGAGCAGGTCGGCGAATACACCGGCGAGCAGAAGCAGCAGCGGCCGGTGACGGTGGCGACCTACCAGATCCTGACGCACCGCCGTGGCCGGCTCGACGGCTTCACCCACATGGACCTGTTCGATCGCGGCGGCTTCGGCCTGATCGTCTACGACGAGGTCCACCTGCTGCCGGCGCCGGTGTTCCGCGCCACCGCCGGCATCCAGGCGCGGCGGCGGCTCGGCCTGACGGCGACGCTCGTGCGCGAAGACGGTCGCGCCGACGAGGTGTTCTCGCTGATCGGCCCCAAGCGGTACGAACTGCCGTGGAAGCAGCTCGAACGGGCGGGGTACCTGGCCGTCGCGCGCTGCGTCGAGGTGCGGGTGCCGCTGTTGCCACCGCGCGAGGCGCGTTACGCGGCGGCCGGGGCGCGCGCCCAGATCCGCATCGCCGCCGACAACGAACAGAAGGACGGTGTGGTCGGCGCCCTGCTCGAACGCCACGCCGTCGACCGGGTGCTCGTGATCGGGCAGTACCTCGAACAGCTGCAGCACCTGGCGACCGTGTTCGGGCTGCCGCTGATCACCGGCCAGACGCCGAACGCCGAGCGCGAGCGGCTCTACGCGGCGTTCCGGCGCGGCGACGTGCCGCGGCTGATCGTCAGCAAGGTCGGCAACTTCGCGATCGATCTGCCCGACGCCAACGTCGCCATCCAGGTCAGCGGCACCTTCGGCAGCCGCCAGGAGGAGGCGCAGCGGCTCGGACGTGTGCTGCGGCCGAAGGCGGACGGACGCCCGGCGACCTTCTACACGCTGGTGTCGGCCGAAACCCGCGAACAGGAGTTCGCCAAGAAGCGGCAGCTGTTCCTGACCGAACAGGGATACGCCTACGAGATCGTCGCCGCGGCCAACCTGATGGCGGCGCACCGGGAGGAACGGGCATGACGCGGCTGAGCCTTCGTGTCTTGTTGCAGGGAGCCGCCGACAGCGTGGTGCGCGAGTGCGTGCAGCGTTGGGCCGGCGGCGGGCCAGCGCCGGACGGCGGGGCGGCCGGCGGCAGCGGCGCCAGCAACGGCGTCGGCAACGACGTCAGCAGCAACTGCAACCACGGCGCCACGAACGGCGTCAGCCCGAACGTCAGTCAGGGATCCAGTCGGGGCTCCAGCCAGGGCTCCAGTCAGGGCTCCAGTCAGGGCGGGGCCGGGCGCGGGGCGCTGAACCAGGTGGCGGCGGCGATGGAGGACGAAGGCCGCGTCTTGGCCCGCATCGGCACCTTGCCGCGCAAGCTGCGCGACCTGCTGGAGGTGTTCTTCGACGACGGTGGGGCGGTGCGCAACGTGCAGGTGCTGTTCCAGGACCACGGTGGCAACTTCAAGAGCCGCTTCGACCTGGAGGCGGCGCTGGCGGCGCTGCATCGCGAGGCGTTCTTGTGGCCGGTCAAGGACAAGCGCTGGGCCAGCTTCGACACGCCGAGCTGGGCGGTGCCGAGCGAACTCGCCGAGTGTGTGCGCAGCTGTCGGCGGCGCCGCGAGCGCCAGTTGCAGGAGGCGCTGACGCTGCAGGGCTTCCTCGATGCCCGCTACTTCCGGGAACGGGCGCAGAAGGAGGCCGGCGGCAAGCCGGGCGCCGACAAGGACAGCGCCCAGGCCAAGGCCGCCGAGGCCAAGGCCAAAGACCACGCGCGCAAGATCTACAAGCTTTACACGCTCGAGAACGCGATCGCGCAGCGGCTGGCCAAGCTGCCGCCGGCGGTGGCGCCCGTGGTCGACGCCGTGCTGCACCGGCACGGCGGCATCGCCTGCCAGGACGAACTGCAGCGCGAACTCGAACTGCCGGAGTCGCCCGACCTCGACCTCGTCGGCAAGTGCCTCGAAGAGGCCATGCTCGGCACCACGGCCGCGCTCGACCTGGCCCGCATCGGCATCCAGCCGCTGCCGAAGGCGGTGGTGGTGTTCCACGAGGTCTCGCTGTTCGCGATCCGCCGCCGCGGCGAGCAGCAGCGGCCGCAGGTCGGCGAGCAGCTGTCCTGCGGCGGCGACCTCGCCACCAACGTCGGCCGCTTCCTGCGGGAGCTGCAGCAGAGCAAGGTGTTGTTCACCTCCGAGGGCGATCTGTTCAAGGCCTCGCAGAAGCGCATCGCCGGCACCCTGCTGCCGGTGCCTGGCGGCTTCCTGCAGCCGGAGGCGCTGCTGGAGACGATCTTCCGCTTCTGTCTGTTCCGCCGCCTGATCGACCGCCGCGGCGAACGCTCGCTGCGGCCGACGCCGGCCGGGCTCGAGTTCGACCGCGCGCCGCTCGCCGACCAGGTCAAGATGATGCTGGCGCACTTCATCGAGGACCGCACGCTGCCGGGCGAGGCCTTCCACCACACGCGCATGCGCCGCGTGCTGCTGCGCCTGCTGCGCCGCGCCGAGCCGCTGTTGTGGCAGGACGTCTCGGTGCTGCCGTTCCTGACCCGCAACGCCTACCTGACCCAGCTCGAGGCCAAGCCGACCGAGGAGTTCTTCGCCGCGCGCTTCCAGGGCGGCGGTTACACGCCGGGCGAGTCGCTGCAGCAGCTGAGCTGGAACCTGCTGGTCTGGATCAAGAAGCGCCTGTACCCGCTCGGCCTCGTCGACATCGGCATGCACCAGGGCCGCGTCACCGCGCTGCGGTTGTCGCGGCTCGGCGCCGAGCTGCTCGACACCGAGCCGGCCGGCAAGGTCGGCGGCACGCGCTGCACGGTGATCGTGCAGCCCGACTTCGAGATCCTGGTCTTCCCCGGCGACGACGTGCACGACGTAGTGCACCTGTTCGACCGCTTCGCGCGCCGCACCAAGAGCGACCACGTGCATCAGTTCACGATCGACCAGGACAGCGTGAAGGCAGGGGTCGAAGATGGCCTCTCGGGCCCGCAGATCGTACAGGAGCTGATGGACCGGGCCCGCGTGCCGGTGCCGCAGAACGTCATCTACAGCCTCGAAGAATGGGCGCAGCGCCGGTCCGGCTGAAGTCCAGCTCCTTCTGATACCCATGCCATCGTGGCCATCGCCGCGGCAGTGATCGCACGCCGGCCTTGCTTCCGATGGCGAGATTCCATTTCATGCCTTGGCCCAGGGCCCGGCCCTCTCGATGTCGACTCCTCGCCTCCCGTCCGATCCCGCGATCCTCGTGCTCGGCGCCGGTCCCGCCGGCCTCGCCTGCGCGATGGAGTTGTCGCGCAAGGGCCACGCCTGCACCGTCGTCGAACGCGACGCCCAGGTCGGCGGCCTCGCCAAGACGCTCACCATCCGCGAAGGCGAGCACACGTTCCTGACCGACATCGGGCCGCACCGCTTCTTCTCGAAGAACCAGTACCTCTACGACTTCATCGAGGACCTGCTGCACGAAGAGTGGCGCAAGGTGCCGCGCCTGACCCGGCAGTTCGTCGACGGCAAGTACTTCGACTACCCGGTGAACTTCGGTCAGGTGGTCAAGAACCTCGGCCTCTGGCGCAGCGCGCGCATCGGCATCGACTACGTGCTGGCCCGGCTGCGCTACGGCCTGCTGAAGAAGCCGATGCGCACCTTCGAGGACTACGTCGTCGCCAACTTCGGCCGCTCGCTGGCCGAGTTCTCGATGATCAACTACTCGGAGAAGATCTGGGGCATCCCGTGCGCCGACATCCATCCGGACTGGGCCAAGCAACGCATCAGCGGGCTCAACCTCTGGAGCGTGTTCACCAAGGCCATCGGCCTCGGCGGCAAGAAGGGGCCGAAGTCGCTGGTCGACGAGTTCTACTACCCGCAGTTCGGCACCGGCCGCATCTACGAGCAGATCGCCAAGCACCTGCAGGAGTCGGGCACCACGATCACCACCGACAGCGAGCCGGTGAAGGTGCGCCACCAGGGGGATCGGCTCACTGAGGTCGACGTGCGCACGCCGGACGGCGTCGTCACCGTCAAGCCCGGCAAGGTCGTCGAGTCGGTGCCGATCACGCGCTTCCTCGAACTGCTCGACCCGCCGCCGCCGCCCGCGGTGCAGGCCGCGGCCAAGAACCTGCGCTGGCGCGCGCAGATCTACCTGTTCCTGACGCTCGACAAGGAGCAGGTCACGCCCGACAACTGGATCTACTTCCCGCAGCAGGACATCCCGTTCGGTCGCACGAGCGAGATGAAGAACTTCAGCAAGGACATGTGTCCGCCGGGCAAGACCTCGTTCTTCATCGAGTTCTTCGCCTTCGAGACCGACGCGCTGTGGCAGATGAGCAAGGAACAGGTGCTCGACCTGGTGATGCCCTACTTCGAGAAGTGGGGTTTCTTCACCCGGCAGGAGATCCGGCAGAGCTACCTGTGGAAGCGCGCGCACGTCTACCCGGTCTACGACAGCACCTACAAGGACAACCTCGCGGTGATCCGCGACTACCTCGACGGCTTCCAGAACCTGATCTACGTCGGCCGGCCGGGGCGCTTCCGCTACACCAACCAGGACCACAGCCTGGAGATGGGCATCATCGCCAGCCGCATGATCCTCGAGGGACGCAAGTACGACATGGACACGGTCGGCGCCGAGAACGAGTACTTCGAGAAGGGCCCGATCTACGAGAAGCGCATCTGATGGCCGCGCGGCGGCTCGATCCCGGCGTGCTGCGGTTGGTGCTGATCACCGACGGGATGGGCGACCCGCGGCGGCTCGAAGCAATCGTCGAAGCGGCGGTGGCGGGCGGCGTTCGTTGCGTGCAGGTGCGGGAGCCGAAGTGGTCGGCGCGGGCGATCATGCTGGCCTGTGAACGGCTGGCACCAGTGCTCGAGGCCGCGCGCGGCATGCTGCTGGTCAACGACCGCCTCGACGTCGCCGCGGCCCGCGGCGCCCACGGCGCCCAGATCGGGCACCGGTCGCTGCCGCCCGAGCTGGCGCGGCTGGTGATCGGTCCCGACGCGCCGCTCGGCTTCTCGGCGCACGACCTCGAAGAGCTCGACCTTGCCGCGGCCGGGGACTGTGACTTTGCGCTGCTGTCGCCAGTGTGGCCGACGACGAGCAAGCCAGGTGCTCCGCACCTGGGCGAGGTGCTGGCCGCGCAGTTGACCGCCCGCGCGCAGCTGCCGGTGGTCTGGCTCGGTGGCATCGACGCCGAGCGCACACGGCAGCTGGCGGCGATCCCGGTGGCAGGGCGTCCGGTCGGCGTCGCCGTGCGCAGCGCGATCATGGCGGCGCCAGACCCGATGGCGGCCGCCGCAGAGTTGTTGGCCGCGTGGCCCAGCCCCACCCGACCGGCCTGAGCGACGAGCCGCTCGTTCTCCACGCCGCCCCTGCGCGCTACGGTGTGGGCATGGCGCTCTCGGGCACCGTCCCCTCGCGGTCGCCGGCACCGCTGCTGCAGCCGACCCGCTACGCAAAGTGGGTGCGGCGCTTCGGTCTCGTCACCTCGATTCTGGTGTTCACGTGGTTCCTGCTGCAGTTCGGCACGCGGTGGGTGCCGGCGGGCATGAATACGCTGCAGGCGGTGCCGGGCGGTTCGTGGTGCATCGTCGACCGCTGGTCGATCGGCCTGCGCGTCGGCAGCCAGGTGTTCGTCGATGCGCCGGTCGGCGTGCTGTTGTCGACGGTCAAGGAACTCGGCCACGACACCGTCACCATCGAGCACGACGTCGAGGCCACGGTTTGGCCGGACAGCCGCAGCTTCGGGCCCCTGCCACTGAGCAAGGTGCTGGCGACGGTGATCGTGGTGTTCCCGCCCGACGTCGGAGCCGACCGTGGGCGCTGAACGTGCGTTGACGCGGCGGTTGGCGAGCTTCTTCGGCAGCGGCCCAGGCGTGCGCATCGGCATCGGCGACGACGCCGCGGTGGTCGACGCGCGCGGCGAGCAGATCGTCTTGTGCTGTGATCCGGTGGTGCAGGGCGTGCACTTCCTGGCCTCTGCGCCGCTGTCGCTGGTCGGCAAGAAGGCCGTCAACCGCAACCTCTCCGACCTCGCGGCGATGGGGGCCACGCCGGACTGGCTGCTCGTCTCGCTGCTGCTGCCGCGCGCGTTGACGGCGGCGAAGCTGCAGGCGCTGCTGCGCGGCATCCGGGCGGCGGCGCGGGCCGGCGGGGCCCGCGTCATCGGCGGCGACGTCGCCAACACCCCGGGGCCGCTGGTGGTGACGGTGACCGCCTGCGGCCACCTCGACACCGAGCGCGCCATGACCCGCGCCGGCGCCAGGCCCGGCGACACCATCCACGTCAGCGGCCCGCTCGGCGGCAGCGAGGCGGGCCATCATCTGCGCTTCTGCCCCGAGCTCGCCGTCGGCCGCTGGCTGGTGCGGCAGCCGCAGGTGCACGCCGCGATCGACGTCAGCGATGGCCTGCTGCTCGACCTCGACACGCTGCTGCGCGAGAGTGGCGCCCCGGGCGCCGAGATCGACATCGAACGCCTGCCGCTGCGGCCCGCGGCGCGGCGCCTCGCCGGCGGCGACCTCAACAAGGCCCGGCAGCGGGCGCTCGGCGACGGTGAGGACTACGTGCTGCTGTGGACGCAAGCCGCGGGGCCGCTGGCGCGTGGTGGTCCGCTGCCGCTGCGCGCCCGGCAACCGATCGGCCGCGTCGTCGAGCGCCGCGGGCTCTGGCTGGTCGATGGCGCCGGGCGGCGCCGGGTGCAGCCGCTCGGCTACCAGCATCGTTCGGGCTGAGCCCCGCCAGGGCGCCATGGGGGCGCTGCATGGTTCCGCCGGGGGGCCCTTCGCCCGCCGCCGCCGCCTTGGTATTGCATGGGCTCCATGTTGTCCGGCCGCGCCTCTGTCGACCTGCCCGCCGATCCTGCGGCGACCGAAGCCTTCGGCCAGTGGCTCGGCGAACGGCTGCGGCCCGGCGATACGTTGGCGCTCGTCGGCGGCCTTGGCGCCGGCAAGACCACCCTGGTGCGTGGACTCGCCGGCGGCCTCCGGGTCGACGACCCCGACGCCGTGCAGAGCCCGACCTACCTGCTGGTGGTGGAGCATCCGGGCCCGGTGCCGCTGCTGCATGCCGATGCCTACTTGCCGGCGAAGCTGGAGGGCTTCTTGGCCGACGGCGGGCTCGAGTACCTGTTCGATGCCCGCGCCGTGGTGGCCGTCGAGTGGGCGGACCGCGTGCGCCGGTTGCTGCCGGCGCGCACGCTCTGGCTCGAACTGGCCCTGGCTCCCGGCGGCGGCCGACACCTGCGCCTGGCCTGCGCCGACGCCGCGGCGTTCGCGTTCCTGGCCGACCTGCCAGCCCGATTCCCGTTCCTGCCCTCGACAGCGGCGGATCCGGCGAATGGCCCAGCCGCTTCCCCCGCCCCGCCGAAATGCCGATGATGCACTGAACCGCGCCGCATGGTGGTCGTTGCAAGCGGCCGTCCCACCCGCGATCCAGTGAAGTACAAGCCCCTCAGCGCGCAACCGGCAGGTGAAGGCGAAGTCGATTGGCTCGCCCGCCACCAGGCCGGCGACCGGCAGGCCTTCCGCCAGCTCGTCGACGCCTACCGCGAGCGCATGCTGCAGTTCTTCTACCGGGTCTGCTGGGATCGCGACCGCGCCGAGGACCTGACGCAGGAGCTGTTCATCAAGCTGCTGCTCGGCAGCAAGCGCTACCGGCCCGAAGGGCGCATGGCGACGTTCGTCTATCGCGTCGCCTCGAACCTCTGGATCGACCACTACCGGTCGCAGCGAGCCCGCCCGCGCTTCCACTCCTACGACGCCGTGTTGCTGCCGGACGGTGAGTACGACACGCCGATCGAGTATGCCGGCAACGACCGCACGCCGGCCCAGCAGGTCGAAGACGGCGAAGCCAAGGCGCAGCTGCGCTCGGCGCTCGAACGCCTGACCGAGCCGCACCGGCTCGTGTTCGAGCTGGCGGTCTATCAAGAGCGCCCGTACGCCGAGATCAGCGAGTTGCTCGGCATCCCGATCGGCACCGTGAAGTCGCGTATGCACAACGCGGTCGCGGCGCTGAAGCAGTTGATGGGCGGCGAGGTGGCGCCGCAACAGGGTCACGAGGGCCAGCGCCGGAACGGAGGTGTGGGGTGAGCTCCGGCATGCTGGGCGACGACCTGCAAAACGGTGCCAATTCGAGCCCGGGCGGCCGCGACGCGGGTTGGGTCGAGCCGCAGGTGCAGCCCGTCGACCTTCTGCTGGGGCAGTGCCAGGGCAGCGAAGCCGAAGCCGAAGCCCTGCGTCGGCGCATCGCCGCACAACCGCGTCTCGCACTCGAAGTCGCCGAGACCGTCGGTTTGTTGGAGCAGTTCCGCACGCTGCAGTGTGAGCCCGGCCCGCGCTTCGCCAGCAAGCTCGCCGAAGTCGTCGCCCGTGCGCGCCGATCGCAGCTGCCGCGTCGATTGCGGCTGCTGCCGAACCTGCTGGTGGCCGCCGCGGCTGCGGTGGTGACGTTCGCGGCGTTGGTGGTTTGGCAGCCGCTCGGGAACCGGGCGCATCGGCTGGCGGACGATCCGCGCGCCGAGGTTCTGCCGGCCGGTGGGGTATTGGCCGGTGGGGTATTGGCCGAGGTACCTGGACGCCATGACCACGAGGGTGGGGGTGAGCCGGAGGCATCGTGGGCCAACTCCCCGCGCCCCGCGGCGGATGCGCGCTGGCTGTCGAACCTCGACGCGCTGCGTCGCCGGCTCGACATTGAAGCGTCGCCGCGGCTGCGCGATGCGTTCGAGCATGGCCTGGCGGCGCAAGCCGACGGGCTGCAGCGTTGGCTGGATCCGCGGAATGCGATGATGCTGCGGCGCCTCGACCACGAGCTGCGGGCCAGCGCCGAGCTGCGTCGGCAGGTGCTCGCCCGGCAAGGCGGCCTGCCCGCCGTCGACGATCGTGTGCAGGAACTCGCCGACGGCCTCGCCGCGGAGGTCATGGCCCAGCTCGGGGATCCCTGGGCGGAGCCGCAGGTCGAGCCGGTGGCCGGCGCAGTGCGCGCGGTGCTGGCGGCCGGCCCGACGCCGATGCGGGAACACGCGGTGGCGCGCGCCGGCTCCTGGCTTGCGGAACGCCTGCCGCAACTGCATGGCAGCGCGCTGGTGCTTGGCCTCGCGGCGCTGAGTGAACTCGCGGCGACCACCGATGCCCACGTCGAGCTCGTCACCGAGCACGGTCGTCGGCTGCTCGATTCGCTGCTGACCGCGGACGCCGACAACTGGTCGCGCCGCCGCCCCGAATTGCTCGGCGGCAGCGTCGCCGCCGGGGTCGTCGGCGAAGCCGCGCGGCTGCTGGCGCGCCTGCCCGGCTTCGGGCTCGATGCGACGCAGTGCGACGTCGCGCGCCGCCTGCTGATCGGTCAGCTGCGCGAGCGGCGCGACCGTGGCGACGACGGCCCCGAGGTGGTCGCGGCGCTGCTGTTCGGCGGGGCTGGCCTGTTCGAGAAGGGCGAACGCGGCTGGAACGTGCTGCAACTGCAGCGCTGGGAACCGGTGCGTCTGGTGCCCGACTACGGCACTGTGCAGCAGATCGCGTGGTCCGTCGAACCGGGCCAGTACGGCTTCACGCGCCTGCAGCGGCAGCTGCGCCAGCTGGCGCTGCTGCCGGCGCCGGCGACGATGCGGGATCGCGCCAGCTTCTGCTTGTGCCTCGCCACCGACTACGCCGCCTTCGCCGGCGCCGGGCTGCGGGCGCTGACCGACTGACCGACTGACCGACTGACCGGCGGAACGGCGGAACGGCGGAACGGCGGAACGACTGCGATGGGCGCCCCCGTGCCGGCGACGCCGGGGGAGATCGTGGTGCGGTGAGCCGGCTCGCGGCATGCGCCCGGGAAGGACTTTCGGTTGGCAACCGCGCGTTGGTCGTGTACCTACACCGGACGATGGCACCCCGCTGGCCGGTCTCCGTGCGTTCGTCCTTGCTCAGCGCCTTGACCCTGATCGCCGCCCTGCCGGCCCAGGAGCCGCCGACCCCGACGGTGCCCCCGAGCCCGCAGGCGGGGGAGGCAAACGAAGTCCCGGTCGATGCCGAGGCCAGGGCGCAAGGGGCCGCGGTGCGCCGGCTCACGCTCGGTGACGCCTTGCGGCTCGGCCGCGCCCGCAACGTCGGTCTGCGCGCCGCCGAGCTGCAACCGGAGCAGGCGCGGCTCGATCTGTTGTTCGCCGACGCGGCCTTCGAACCGGAGCTCTACGGCAACGCCAGCTACGGCCAAGGCCAGTCGCCGGCTCGCAACCTGTTCCAGCCCTCGATCGACTCCACGACCGTCGACGCCGCCATCGGCTGGCGCCAGCGGGTCGTCACCGGCGGCTTGTTCGACCTGGCGTTCCATCCCTCGCGCTACGAGTACTCGGGCTCCTCGGCCTTCCCGTCGCGCCAGTTCAGCTCGATCTGGACGGCCTCGTTCCGGCAGCCGCTGCTGCGTGGTGCCTGGACCGACTACAACCTGGCGCCGGTGACGAGCGCGCAATACAGCGAGGAACTGGCGAAGAACACGTTCGAGAGCCAGGTGCAGGACACCCTGCTGGCCATCGTGCAGGGGTACTGGGAACTGGTCTTCGCGCGCGAGAACTGGCGCGTCGTCGACAGCGCGCTCGCGGTGGCGGTGGAGCAGCTGCGCATCACCGATGAGCGCATCCGCGTCGCCGATCTGGCGCCGCGCGATCGTATCGCCGACGAAGCCGAGGTGGCGCGGCAGCGCGAAGAGCTGATCGTGGCCGAAAACGACATCCGTTCGCGCGAGGACGAGCTGCGCCGCCTGCTGTTCGAGGGCAACGAGCCGGAGCTCTGGCGCGTCAACCTGCAGCCGGCCTCGCCGATCGAGGTGACGCTGCCGGACGCGGCGCCGATGTTCGAGCCGCTGGTTGCCGCCGCGCTGGCGCAGCGCCCGGACCTGCGTTCGGCGCGCAACGCCGTGGCGATCGCCGAGGTCGCCGCGCTCGAGGCCAGCCGCGACACGCTGCCGGGGCTCGACCTCGTCAGCTCGTACTCGAGCGACGGCGTGCGCGATCAGTTCCACGATGCCTTCTCCGACTCGACGGACCAGCAGTATCCGGACTGGTCGCTGCGGCTGGAATTCGTGCTGCCGCTCGGCAACCACGCCGCCAAGGCGCGGGCGCAGAAGGCCGCGCTCGAGGTCGAACGCCAGCGCCGGCTGCTCAACGCCGCCACGCTCGACGCCACCAAGCAGGTGCGCGAGGCCGTGCGCAACCTGACCTCGCTGGCGCAGAGCGTGCGCGCGAGCACCGAGTCGGTGCGCCTGGCCGAGAACAACCTGGAGACCGAGCGCGTCAAGCTGCGGGTCGGCGCCTCGACGGCGTTCGAGGTGCAGCGCCGCAACCAGGAGCTGTCGCAGGCCCGCAGCCGTCGGCTGCGCAATCTGCTCGACTACCGCACCGCCGAAAGCCGATTGGCCTACGTGCAGGGCAAACTGCGGGCAGACGTCGAGTGACGGCGCGCCAAGTGCCGCGTGACCTGCCGGTGGGCCCTCGCTAACAACCGCCGATGCCTAAGCCGCTGTCCGTGTCGTGGATCTTCGCCATCCTGGCCTGCGCCGCATCGGCCCAGCAGGAGGCGCTGGTGCCTGCTGCCGGCAACCCGTACCGCCTGGACCCGTTCCACGCCGACTTCCCGGTCGAACTCGAGTACCCGCCGCATGCCACCCTCGAGTACGAACGCACCCGCCGCCAGATCCTCGCCAAGCTGGCCGAGAACCTCGCCGGCAACGTGCGCCGCGAGTCCTGGATGCTGGCCACGGAGTTCTTCTGGCGGGCGCCCGCAGACGCCGTCGAGCCGCTGATCGAAGCCATGGACCGCGCCATGGGCAACCCGGCGCTCGCCGACGTGGTCAAGAACTGCGTCGAGGCGATGGGGCGCATGGCCGTTCCCGAGTTCGACCCCGCCCTGCAGCGGGCGCGGCAACACGCCAACCCCGCCGTGCAGCAGGCGGCCTTCCTGGCGATGACGGCCTGCGGCACCCCGGCGACCCTGCGCGAACTGGGCAAGCACTTCATGGAGATGAACGGCCGCGCCCGCACGGCCTGGCTGCGCGCGGTGCGCCTCCGGCTCGGCGCCGACGGTGTCGAGGTGCTGCGCGAGATCATGGTCGGGCCCTACTCGGTGGTGGCCCGCGACGAGGTGCTCAAGGAAGCCCTGCAGTTGCCACCTGCGGCAGCGGCCAAGGTGCTGCGCGGTCGCTGGGACGAGGCGATCGGTGAGTTCAAGGCGATCATCGCCGGGGTGCTGCACGCAGCGGGCGACGCCGCCGGCACCGCCTGGCTGCAGGACGCGCTCGGCAGCGAAGACCTGCTCAAGCTGACCCAGGCCATCCGCCACTGTGGCTTCGGCGAGCTCGGCTCGCTGCGCGAACCGCTGCTGCGCACGTCGACGCACCTGCGCCCGGAGGTCCGGCTCGAAGTCGCCAAGGCGTTGCTGCGCCTCGATGGCGACGACGTCGCCGACATCTACGAGGTGCTCAGCGGGCCGGACGAGCCGTTCGAGGTGCGCGCCATCGCGCTGCGTGAGCTGACGCGGCGCGGTCGTGGCAAGGCCGTCGACGTCATGCTCGAAGAACTGCCGACCGCCACCGGCACGCGGCTCGGCATCCTGCTCAACGAGCTGACCGCCAGCGGCGATGCGCGCGCGGTGCCCATCATGGTCGATCGTTTCGTCAAGGCGGGCGAGGGCCAGGGGCGCGCGTTCCTGCAGTCGCTGTCGCAGAACACGAGCCCGGCGGCGACCGCGGCGCTGCTCGAGATCTTCCAAGGCCCGGAGCGGCTCGTCTCGCGCGGCCAGGCCACCGGCGTCCTGACGACCCGCAACTACGTGCCGACGCTGCTGCTGAACCAGCGCGGCCGCGAAGCCCTGGTGCTGCAGGCGTTCGCGGCACTGCCGGCGGAGCGGTGGGCCGATCGCGCGCTGCTGCTGCCGACGCTGACCGGCATCGCCTCGGACCGCGACGACGAGCCGCTGCGCGAGCAGTGCCTGGCCCCGGTGCGCAAGATCCTGTTCGACCGCGCCGAGCTGCCCCAGCTGCGGGTGCTGGCGCTGAACCTGCTCTCGCGTCGCTGGTTCACCATCGACGACATCCTCAGGCTGAAGGACTGTCGCCGCGACGAGGCGCCGAACCTGCGCCGGCTGTTCACCGACTTCCTGCTCGACAGCTATTGAGTGCGGGCGATGCGGCGGGCGGGGCCACCGGTGTCGGCGCCGACGGCGGCTTCGTCCGTTCCTCAGTAGAGGATCCAGCGCTTGTCGTCGGTGGCGCGGTAGTGGTAGCGCGTCTGGATCGTCGAGCCACGGGGGCGGTGGCCGGCGCCCGGCAGGGGACGGTCCTTGCCGAGTCCAGCGAAGCCGGCGCCGAGGTTGCGGGTGTAGGCCCGCGGCCCGTCCTCGGGGTGGAAGTAGGCGGTGTGGCCGGGACCGGCGCCCGACAGCGGCCAGGCGGTGACTTCGTAGGCGGGCACGGTGTCGCGGCCGGCGATCAGGTTGGCGCCGAGCGGCGACGTGGCGAGTTGGAACGCGTAGTGCTTGTTGCGCAGCAACATCACCACCCCGTCCGGCGGCGGCTCGATGCGTTCGAGGTCGGCGACGAAGCTGCCGGCGCAGGCGGCCTGCCAGGACAGCTGCGCGAACAGCGTCGCGAGGTCCGCCTCGGTGATCGGCTCGAGGCACTGTCCGGCCACGCGCAGCAGCACCTCGGCGATCTCGTCGGCGCGGCGTTCGATGCGCGCGGTGCGATCGGCCGACCACCACGGCACCCACATGCTGACCACGAGGGCGCCGACGCCGAGCAGCGTGTACCACGCGCCAGGGTTGGTCCAGAGGCTCGACCGCCACATCTGCATGCGGCGAGTATCCGCTCGCAGCGCACGGCGCCCAAGAGGCAAGACGAGAAGGGCGCGCCGCAGCGCCAGTGCCAACGAGGGTTCGTGGCGCGCCTTCCCCGTTCGGGACGGCAGTGGGCGGGAGCTTCAGCCGCGCCGGCCGGGCACCCGATGACCGGGGCGCGGCCGTGCCCCGGGGCGGCTGCGGAGGAGACCATGGCGATCCGCAATCAACAGGACGGCTTCGACGACTACCGCCGCGAACGGCGCCGGCAGCAAGTGCGCATGGGGCCGACCGGCAGCGTGCTGGGCTACGAGAACAGCGCGCTGCGTGAACTCGAGCAGGTCGAAGAGCGCGAGACCCGCGACCGGCAACTGACTCGCGAGGTGCACGACTTCTTCGCCGCGGCGACCAAGCAGGCGGCGTCGATCGTCGAGAAGGTGGCGCACCACGCGCAGGTCGAAGCCGGCGAGCGCCTCGAGCAGGAGATGGAGTCGTTCCTCATCGACTCGCTGTCGCGCATGAACACCTTCGTCGTCACCGCCCTGCAGGGTCGACGCAACGCCCAGGTCGCCGAGACGCAGATGGAACCGACGGTGGCGAACATCGTCGGGCCGGTGCTCGACGAGTTCCGCTGGGAGGGCACGGCGGAGGTGCTGGACAAGCACATCGGTCAGGATCCGTTCGCGACCTCGGTCGAGGACGTGCAGCGTGAATTCCGCGCCCAGATCGGTGAAGTCGAGGGCGTCGACGCCGGCGCCGCGACGCCGATCGAGGACCACCTGGTCGCCGAGGTGCAGTCGCCGCCGGACGAAGCGCCGCCCGAGGCGTCGGCCGCCGCGGCCGAGCCGGAGCCCGGGCCCGAAGCTGCGGCGACGGCCGCGGCGGCACCGGCAGCCGAGCCGGAGCTCGATCCGGCGCAGGAGCTCGAGCGCTTCAAGTCGGCGCTCAAGGCGCTGGTGCGGCAGGGGGTGATGAACCGGGCCGAGGCCAGCGCGGCCTGGCAGGCGCGGCTGCAGGCCCTTGGTTACCGCAGCCCGGCGAAGTGACGCCGGGCCCGCCGGCGTTGGCGGGATCAGGTCATGCTGATGCGGCGCGCGATCCAGCGCGCCGGCGCGATCGTGGCGACGATGCCGAGTGCCTCGATCACCCGGTCGCGCGCGAGCGCGAGCGCGGCGGTGAACAGCATCGTGCCGAGCAGCAACCACGTCATCGAGCGGCGCATCGACGCCGGCGACCAGTCGCGCATGCGGCTGTTGCGGCGCAGGAAGAGCAGCGCCGGCAGCGCGAACAGGGCAGGCGCCGGCCAGGGTCCACCTTGCACGGCCAACAGCGCGGTGAGCGCGGCGAGCGGCGGCGCCGTCTGCACCGCGGCCACGGCGCGTGGGCGCACGTGCGGCTGGTCTTCGAAGACGCCGAGCACCGTCACGGCCATCACGTAGACGCCGTAGCACACCGCCGCCAGCAGCAGGTCGGTCGACGCCCCCGGGGCCGACGCCGGGGCGATCGCCGCCGCCGTGTACAGGTTCAGCGCGCGCAGCGATCCCATCAGCGGCGCCGCGAGCCAGCCGAGGTGCTTGTTGCTGAAGTCGTAGACGAGCACCAACCCGGCCAGCAACGTGTGGTGGCCGCGGCACGGCGACAGGCCGATGGCGAGCGCCAGCAGCGCGATCCCGAGCAGCACCGCGAACGGCAGCGACACGTCGCCGCGCGGCAACGGTCGTTCGGGCCGTCGCACGGCGTCGACGTGGCGGTCGGCGATATCGTTCCAGACCATGCCGGCGGCGTAGACGGCGACGCTGGCGCCGATGGCGCGGACGAGGTCGGCTGACCATGGCAGGCCGAGCACACACGCCGAGGCGACGACGTCGGCGGCGGGGCTGAACAGGGTGCCGACGCGCAACAGGCGCAGCACGGCGAGCGGGCGAGGGGCCATCGGCGGCAGTTCACCGCCGCGGCGCCGCGCCCGCCAGGGGTGAGGCGCCTTCCCGGTTCACAGCAACCACAGGATGTCGTTGTAGGTGACGAACAACACCAGCATCAGCACGAAGACCAGGCCGACGATCTGGCTGTAGCCGTGGATGCGGCTGCTCACCGGCGAGCCCTTCACCTTCTCGATGGCGACGAACAGCAGGTGACCGCCGTCGAGCACCGGGATCGGCAGCAGGTTGACGATGGCGAGGTTCACGCTGAGCATCGCCAGCAGGTACCAGAACCACGCCTGGCCACGCTGCGCCGCCTGGTAGCTCACCGTGCCCATGCGGATGATGCCACCGAGGTTGTTGGTGCCGACCTCGCCGGTCACCAGGCGCTTCAAGGTCAGGTAGATCTGCTTGACCATGTCGAAGGAGCAGGCGACGCCGAGGCGGATCGAATCGAGCACGGAGTCGCCGCGTACGACTTCGTTGAGCTCGCGGCCGAGGGGCGTGAAGCCGAGGCTGTGCATGGGCGCGCGGCGCGGTGTGATGTCGAGCTCGACGGTGTCGTCGAGCACGAGGTCGTGGCGCTCGGGGTCGATGCTGGCGGCGGCACCGCGGGCCCGCGCCAGGGTCAGCCGCAGCGGTTGGTCGCCGGCCCGCTGCACGAGCTTGCGCAGCACCTTGAAGTCGCGCACCAGCTCGCCGTCGACGCGCAGCAGTCGATCGCCGGCGCGCAGGCCCGCCGCGGCCGCGGCCCCATCGGCCTGCGGCAGCAGCAGCAGGCTGCCGTCGTCGCCGAGGGCGACGGCGCTGGCGAAGGCGACGCGATCGGGGATCGCCGCCCGCAAGATCGTGGTGCCGCCGTCGCGCGCGACGGTGCACTCGACGGTCGGGCTGGAGGCGCCGGCGGCGAGCGCGGCGGCGAGGTCGCCGCCGGTGAAGGCGCGGCCGTCGACCGCGAGCAGCACGTCGCCCCGGCGCAGGCCGAGTGCGGCCACGGCGGCGTCGCCAGTGCGCAGGCCGACGACGCGGCGCGGCAGCGGATACAGGCCGAGCAGCGGTGCCGAGGGTTCGGCTTGCAGCTCCGCCCGCACGCGGACTTCGAGTTCGGCGTCGCCGCTGCGCACGCTCAGCAGGACGTCGCGCGTCTTGGCCTCGTCGAGGCGCTGCATGGCCTCCCGCAGCGTCGGCCCGACGGTCGACAGGCCATCGACCGCCAGCAGCAGATCACCATCCTGCAGACCGGCAGCCGCGGCCGGGCCGCTGCCGTCGAGGCGCAGGAACGGTGGTTCGTCGCGCGCCGGCGGGTCGATGCCGAGGTCGAACAGGCCTCGCTCGCGGTTCCAGTGCGGCGTCACTTCGACGGTGCGTTCCGCGCCATCGTGGCCCACCAGCAGCAGCGTGGTCGGGCGGGCACCGCCGAGGGCGACGCGCATCTGCAGGTTCTCGAAGCTCAACACCTCGTGCTCGCCGACGCGGCGCACACGCTCCCCGGCCTCGATGCCGGCTTCCCAGGCGGCACCGCCGAACTGCACCGCGCCGACCACCGGGGCGGTGAACGGCACCCCGGCGTGGAACACGAGCGGGAATACGATCAGCGCCAGCAGCAGGTTCATCATCACGCCGCCGCACCAGAACAGCGCGCGCTGCCCAGGTCCCTTGCCGTGCAGCGACTGCTCCGGCGGGTAACGATGGTCGCCCGGGTCCTGGCCCGCGACCATCACGTAGCCGCCGAACGGCACGGCCGAGAGGCGGAAGTCGGTGCCGCGCCAGACGAACCCGCACAGCCGATTGCCGAAGCCGATCGAGAACACCTCGACCCGCACGCCGGCGAGCCGGGCGGCCAGGAAGTGCCCGGCCTCGTGTACGAAGATCAGCAGGCTGAGGCCGAGGATGGTGATGAGGATGCTGCCGAGTGCCATCAGTTGCCGCCTTCTGCGCCGCCGGGGGTGGGGGGCATGCCATCGAGGCCGAGCGTTCGCGCGGCGAGTCGCCGCCCTTCGGCATCGGCATCGAGCACGTCCTGGAGCGAGTGAATCGGCCGCGGCGTGCGCGCGCGCAACACGGTGGCCGCGGTCGCGGTGATCGCGGGGAAGGGGATGCGGCCGGCGAGGAAGGCCGCGGTGGTGACTTCGTCGACGGCGTTGAGCACGGCGCCCGAATCGCCGCCGCGCTGCAGCACCTCGAAGGCCAGCGGCACGGCCGGGAACCGCACGGGATCGAACGGCGCGAATTCGAGCCGTTGCCAGCGCGCCGGGTCGAACGGTGCGAAGGCGAACGGCAGGCGTTCCGGATACCCGAGGCAGAACAGGATCGGCACCCGCATGTCGGGCACACCACACTGCGCCAGCAGCGACCCGTCGACGAACTCGACCATCGAGTGCACGATGCTCTGCGGGTGCAGCACGACCTCGATCTGCTGCGGTGCCAGGTCGAACAGCCAGCGCGCTTCGAGCACCTCGAACGCCTTGTTCATCATCGTTGCGCTGCCGATCGTGATGCGCGGGCCCATCGTCCAGGTCGGGTGGCGCAGTGCCTCGGCGGGCGTGATGGCCGGGAAGGTCCCGAGCTCGCGGGTGCGGAACGGGCCGCCGGAGCCGGTCAGCCAGATGCGGCGAACGGCGCGCGGGGCTTCGCCGTCGAGGCACTGGAACACGGCGCAGTGTTCGCTGTCGACCGGCAGGATGCGCGCCCCGGAAGCGTGGGCCAACATCATCAGGTACTCGCCGGCGACGACCAGCGACTCCTTGTTGGCCAAAGCCAGCGTGTGGCCGGTGCGCAGCGTCCACTCGGAGGCGGCGAGCCCGGCAGCGCCGGTGATGGCGTTGAGCACCACGTCGGGCGCGGTGGCGTGCAGCGCCGCCAGCAGGCCGTCGGCGCCGGCGAACCACTTCGTGCCGGCCGGCAACTCCGGCGCGCGGTCGGCCCCGGTCAGGCAGGCCGCATCCGGCCGGTGTACTGCGGCGGCGGCGGACAGCGCCGAGGCGGAGGTGTGCGCCGCGAGCAGCGCGACGGCGAACCGGTCGCGGTGATCGGACAAGATGCTGAGGGCCTGGCTGCCGACCGAGCCGGAGCAGCCGAGGATCGCGACACGCCGTTTCGACACGCGACGATCATGCGCCGGCGGCGGCGGCGATTGCAATCGCCGGGTCGCCTGGCGGACAAGTCGATCCCGGCGCCAGCCGTGTTTGGTGGGTAGTCGCGCGCGGCGTGGCTCGCTACAGTGCACCGGACCCTGATTCGCGCCGCCGCCGGTCGCCCGCGCGGCGCACTCCATCCGATTCCTAGGACCTGCCCCCGATGACGTTCCTGGCCTCGCTGGTCGCCTTCTCCCTCGCCCTGCCGCAAGGCGGCGCTCCCGCCGCGAGCGGACAGGATCCAGCCAAGACGGTGCTCAACGCCAACGAGCTCAAGAGCCTGCGCGACAAGCTGGCCAAGTTCCTCTCCGCGGACATGGACTACGGCCTCGCCGAGTCGGCCAAGGACCGCCAGAGGGCGAGCAAGGACCGGCAGAAGTCCCGCGAGGCGTTCGACGCCGAGTGGCAGAAGCTCGAGAAGCGCGGCAACCTCGTCGCCTCGATGCCCGACATGCAGGCGATCTTCGAGAACTGCTTCACGGTGGCGCGCTACCCGAGCTCGCTCGGCACACTGCGGGACCTGACCGTCAAGGAGGACGGCGTCACCTACAGCCTGCTGGTGCCGAAGAGCTACAAGGAGACCGTGCCGACGCGCCTGGTGATCATGCTGCCGAGCACGACGGCGGTGGGCGCCACCACTTGGACCAAACCGGCGAGCTACTTCAACGCCGCGACCGACAAGACCGCGGCGCTCAACAACAACATCTTCCAGGTCGTACACGGCCCGTCCGACCTCGAGTTCGACCCGGTGCCGGACTACACGCGCGAAGGTGCCGAGGCCGAGGACGACCGCCGGCACCTGTCCGTGTTCGTCGGCATGCGCGAGGTCATCGCCCAGTGCAACGTCGATCGCGCCGGCATCTTCCTCGACGGCGGTCGCGGGTCGTCGGCGTTCGCGGTGCGCTTCGCGACGTTGTTCCCGGATCGTTTCGCCGGCGTGATCCTGCGCCACCCGACGCCGGTCGACGATATCCGGCTCGGCAGCCTCAGCAACCTGCCGATCCTGCTGATCCGCAGCCAGGACACCGCCAAGGACTTCGCCGCCGTGGAGAAGGCGCTCAATGACGCCAGCCCAGGCAACGTCACCGTGATCGATGCCAGCGACGAGTATCCGTTCCGCGCCAGCGCCGACGCGATCGACGCCTGGATGGCAAAACAGCACCGCAGCATGATGCCGCAGAAGGTCGTGATCGAACCGAACCACGACCGCTTCACGCGCAGCTACTGGGCGCAGATCACCAAGGCCGATCCCCTGGCCACCTCGCAGCCGGACAAGAAGGCGCGGCTCGAAGTGCAGGCTGACCGCGCCAGCAACCGCATCACGGTCAAGGCCGTCGGCGTCGAGCAGTTCCGGCTGCTGCTGAACGACAGCCTCGTCGACCTGGACAAGGAGTTCACCGTCGTCGTCAACGATCGCGCCGGCTCGCAGACGCTGCAGCGTTCGTTCAAGAAGATGAAGGACGGCGTCGTGCTGCGCAACGACTGGGGCTTCCTGTTCTCGGTGGAGTTCAACTCCACGGTGGCGAAGTAGGTGACCGCCGACACGCCGCGGCCAGCGCGCGGCGGCCGCGAAGTCGCCGCGGCAGGCCTCGCCGGGTTCGCGTGCATGGCGGCCGAACTGACCGCAGTGCGCCTGCTGGCGCCGCACTTCGGCGACAGCGCCTACGTTTGGACCAACGTCATCGGCGTGATCCTGGCTGCGCTGGCAGCCGGCGCCTGGCTCGGCGGACGCTGGGCCACCGCCGCGCAGCCCGTCGGGAGTGCCGCTCTGGCCCTCTTGCTCGCGGGCGTCTGGTTCGCCGTGGTGCCGTTCGTCGCCGGTCCGCTCGGGGCCTGGCTGCTACCGGCGCAGTTGCCGCTGGAGGCGGCGATGGCCGGCCTCGTGCGCGGCTCCTTCGTCGCCACGGCGCTGCTGTTCGCCCCGCCGATGTTGTGCCTCGGTGCGATCTCCCCGCTGCTGGTCACCGGCCTGGCCCGCGCCGGGGTGTTGGTCGGCAACGCGGTCGGCAGGGTCAGCGCCGCCGGCACGATCGGCAGCCTGCTCGGCACGTTCCTGGCGACGCATTGGCTGGTGCCGGGCTTCGGCTGCCGCGTGGCGATGGTGAGCGCGGGCGCGCTGTTGGCGGCGGCGGCGGCGCTGCTGCGCCGCGGGCGCCCCCGCGCCACCGGGGCGGGGCTGGCCGGGCTGCTGCTGGCGATGGCGCTGCTGCACGGCGGCCCGCTGCGGCCACCGCCGCCCGGGGTCGAGTTGCTGGCCGAGCGCGAGAGTCGCTGCCAGTTCCTGCAGGTGCTGCGCGAACGGGTCGGCGACGAACCGGCGCGCACGCGGTTGGCGATCAACGAGGCGCTCGACTCCTTCCACTCGCTCGCCATCGAAGGCTCGGTGTTCACCGGCGGTGCCTACTACGACTGGCACGCCGTGGCGCCGCTGCTGGCAGGGGATGGCACGCCGCCGGCGGCGCTGCACTCGCTGTCGATCGGCGACGCTGCGGGAACCGTGCGTCGCATCTACGCCGCCGTATTCCCGGACGCCGTCGTCGATCACGTCGACATCGATGCCGCCACGATGCAACTCGGCGATGCGCACTTCCCTGGACCCAAGGCCGCGGGCGCTCGCTTCGAGCTCGATGGCCGCGTCTTCCTCGAACACGCCGATGCGCGCTGGCACACGATCCACGTCGACGCCTACGCGCATCAGGTCTACGTGCCGGCGCACCTCGCCAGCCGCGAGTTCTTCCGCGCCGCGAAGCAGCGCCTGCTGCCCGGTGGGGTGATCGTCTGCAACATCGGCGCGCTGGAACCCGACGACCCCGTGCTGCTGGCGGTCGGCACCACCATGGCGGCCGAGTTCGGCGCGGCGATGGCCTTCTTGATCCCCTACTCACGCAACGCCCTGCTGGTGGCGCGCCGGGATCTCAACATCTCCCCCGCGACGCTGGCGGCGTACGCGCCCGACGGAGCCGGGCTCTCCGCCAGCGATGCCGCGCAGTGGCGGCAGGTGTTGGCGGCCGCGGCGCTGCCGAGTGCGTGGTTCGAGGTGAAGGGGGGCATCGAACTGCTCGACGATCGCCCGGTGCTCGACCGCTTGTTCGAGCAGAGCTACGTCAGCCAGGAGGATCCCGGGCAGACCGTGCCGTGTGCCGGGTCGATGGCGAGCGACGGCGCCGAGGTCGAAGCGTATGCGCGGCGCCAAGCCAAGGACTGGGGCGGCGTGTTGGCCGCGGTGGCGCAGAGCCAGCGCGCTACTGCGTTCTTGCGCCAGGTGGCCGGCGACGCCCGGTGGGAGCAACGGCAACTGCACAGCGCGATCGCCGAGTACGAAGCCGGCCTGTTGCTGCAGCCGGAGCCCCGGCTGGAGCAGGCGCTGCGCGACAAGCTGCGCCAGGTGCAGGAACTCGTGGTCCCGATCGATCTCGCGGCGACGACGGCCGCGCGCAACTCCTGGCTGCAGGCGGCCGCGATCACCATGTTCGTCCTGCTGGTAGGGCTGCTGCGTCGCCAGCTCTGAGGGTCGTCGCCGGCGGCCGGCCCGGTGGGCGCCAACGAACCGGTGGGCGCCAACGAAGAAGGGGCTCGTACCGCAAGCGCGATACGAGCCCCTTGGGGCAGGCTCGGGACGTCGCTCAGGCCGGCGCCACGAAGCAGTCGGCCGGGCAGCTCACAGGATGTCGAGGATGCCCGTGCTCTTGTTCGTCAGCGTCTCGACCGACGCGCGGTAGTTGATGTTGGTGCCGATCTTCGAGTTCCACGGCAGCGCTTCCTTGTCGGCGACACCGCCGAGCGCCACCGCCGCGAACGCGCGCGACAGATCGCTGAGCTTGTCGTCGAACAGCAGCTTCTTGAGCGGCGCCACCGTGCGGCTGTCGCCGATGAAGCCGATCGCCGAGGCGATCGCCGACAGCTTGGCCAGGTTGGCCTCGCCGTCGTCGAGCATCTTCAGCAGATCCTCGGCGGCCTGCTTGTCGCCGAGCTTGCCCAGCGCGATGGCCGCCTGCTGCAGCAGGTCGAAGCGACGCGACGAGTTCTTGACGACGTCGCGGATCGACTCCTTCGAGTTGGCATCGTTCATCAACGCGAGGCCGATGGCGAGGTAGCCCGCCATCTCTTCCTTCTGCTGGTTCTCGAGCATGCGCGTGCGCATCTCGTCGGCGGCGTCCGTGTACTGACACAGACCGAGCGCGATCGCGAAGGCGCCGACCTGCGACGGCTCCTGGGTCTTCTTCAGCACGTCGTAGATCGACTTGCCGATGAACTCCTCGGGCGTCACGGTCTCACCGGCCGCCTTCTGCGCCTCGTACTTGTAGTAGCAGTAGACGCCGAGCGACATCGCCGCCCAGGGCCGACCGAGCGTCTTCGCCTTGTCGAGCTCCTTCAGCAGCGTCTCCTGGTTGAGCTTGCCGCCGATCTGGCCGAGGCTCAGCAGCGCGAAGTTGCGCGTCTGCTCGTCCTTGTGCTCGTGCCAGATGTCCAGCAGCGCGCCGCTGTACTTGGCATCCGGGCACTTCTTGTCGTCCTTGTCGTCGAACGGCCGCACCATCTGGCCGAGCGCGAGCGCGCACGACTGGGCGATGGCGTGGTTCGAGCGCTTGGTCTTGCCCTTCTCCTGCAGGTCCTTGAGGAAGAGGTCGCGGTAGTACTCGCTCTTCTCGTGGCTGCGGCCACAGATCTTGGCGATCGCCGTGGGGCAGTGGGCCTGGATCAGCTGCTGGCCGGCGCCGAGACTCTCCATGTAGAAGTCCTCGAGGGCCTTCAGCACTTCGAGTTCGAGCGTCTTCGCCTCCTCCGAGGCCGCGCCGATGTTGAGCAGGCCGAGGCCGACGATCGCCGCGACCTTGAGGTTGCGGTCGCCGATGTCCTTGTCGGCGAGCACCGTCTTCATCGCCTCGAACGCCTGCTTCTTGATCTCGAGGTTCGAGGTCTTGTGGGCGGTGAGGCCGAGGCCGTAGAGGGCGAACGAGCGCGTGCGGTTGTCGACGGCGCCGCCCGATTCCGCGCGACCGGCGTCCTTGTCGAGCGCGAGCCCGGCGAGCAGCTTCATCTCCTCTTCCTTGGCGATCGCGGCGATGCCGATCGCGAGCGCCGCCGTCTCACGGATCTCCTGGTCGGGCTTCTTGAGCCGCGGCTTGAAGACGTTGATGAGCTGGAAGTCGGTGTGGTCGCGGCCGATCTTCGCCATCGCCACCATGCAGGACGAGTTGATGTCGCGCTGCTCGGTCGAGTCGATGGCCTTCTTCAGCGCGGGCAGGATCTCGCCCATGATCTGCTCCTCGGTCGGCTTCAGCGAGTTCTTGGCCTCGTTGCGGCGGGCGCCGAGGTAGAAGTCGTCGCTGCCGGTCTGCACGCCGCCGGTTTGCACCGCGTCCTTGAGGCGGATGAAGGGGTCCTTGTTGAACTCCCACCAGTAGTTCCACGTGGTGAGGTCGTCATCGAGCTGGGCGCCGCGGCCGCCCGTGGTCGGGCCCTTGCCGCCGCTCGGGCCGCTGGGGCCACCGGTCGACGGGCCGCTGGGGCCGCCGGTCGCCGGCGCGGACGGCGCCGGAGCGCTCGGCCCGCTGGGGCCACCGGTGGTGGGGCCGGAGGGGCCGCCGGACTTGCCGCCGCCACCCGGGTTCGGGGGCACGACGTCGCCAGGACCCTTGTACGACCCGCCGTGGGCGTGGCCAGTCTCCGGAAGCAGCGCCACCAACGCGGCGCAGCAGAGGCCTGAAAGCACGAGTTTCTTCATCTTGGAGCTCCTGAAAGCGGGGGGCGCCGATCGAGCGGAGAGGTCGCTCGATGACCTTGCCAGCGCCCAATGTAGCGGTTGAGACCTCGGCGTTGCAAAAGCGGGACCGCCGCACCGCAACGTTTTCCCCGGGCCTGCGGGGCGCCACTTGCGGCGTAACCGACAGGGCACGCCGTTACGCAGGCGAAACAACAAGGGCGCTGGCTCTCATCCCTGCAGGTCGCGCAGCAGGGCGCGATGCACCGAACGGTGGGCGGCGATCGTCGCCGTGTGTTCGACCTC
>JAEUHT010000074.1 GCA_016793265.1 Planctomycetota bacterium | reverse complement strand
AGGCATGAAGCTCACCCGTCGCAGCGGCCTCGGCGCCGACGTGCACGGCGTCGACCTGCGCCGGCTGGGCGCCGGCGACGTGGCGACCCTGCGGCACGCGGTCTACGAGCACAAGCTGCTCGTCTTCCACGACGTCGCCTTCGACGAACCGGGCTACGTGGCGATGGCGCGCCAGTTCGGCGTGCCGCAGCGCTACTTCCAGCACCACTACCACCACCCCGACTTCGCCGAGATCTTCGTCAACAACAACGTGCCGGTCGGCGGCGGCAAGTTCGGCGTCGCCGGCACCGGCCGCATGTGGCACAGCGACTACCAGTTCTTCCCCGAGCCGCTGCCGCTGACCTTCGTACTGCCCGTCATCGTGCCGCCGGGTGGTCTGCGCGGCACACAGTTCGTCGACATGGTCGCCGCGCTGCGCGACCTGCCGCCGGCGCTGCGCGAAGCGATCGCCGGCCGCCGCTGCTTCCAGGACGCGGTCTACTACTACAAGGTGCAACCCGGCGACGTCGACAAGGGCCTCGGCGAGCTGATGGAGCAGTTCCACCGCGAGGCCCCCGGCGCCAGCCACCCGGCGGTGATCCGCCACCCGGTGCTCGACCACGCAGCGCTCTACGTCAGCAGCGGCTTCACGCTGCGCGTCGAAGGGCTCGACGACGCCAAGAGCCGCGACCTGCTGGCCCGGTTGTTCACGTTCCTCGAAGCGCCGGCGCGCGTGCAGATGGTGCCCTGGCAGCCGGGCGACCTGCTGCTGTGGGACAACCGGCAGGTGATCCACCGCGCCACCGGCACGCTGCACGGCCAACCGAGCCGCAGCTACCGCATCGGCGTCTACGACGGCCTGCCGTTCTACCCGGGCCTCCCGGTGACCGGCGAGGTGCAGCCGTGAGCGCGGCCGTGCCGATCGACGACACCCTGCGGCAGCGCGTGCTGGCGCCGTACGCGCCGAACGCGCGCTACGTGCACCACGCCGCGCTGACGCAGGCCGGCGACGGCGGCCCGCCACGGCCCGACGCCCCGGCGTCGTGGCTGCGGCTCGACGGCGACTGCGGCTTCGACGAGCCGTGCTACATCGCCGCGACCGGGCACTTCAACGCCGTCGAGTGCAACATCACCTACAACCAGATGCTCTACCTCGGCCTCGCCGAGGTCGTGCGGCGCGGCCTGCTCGCCGAACTGCGCCACTGGACGCTCGACGAGTTCTTCCGCCGGCAGCTGCCCGACGTGCTGATCGCCGACTACCGCGTGCACTTCCGTCGCCCGATCCGCTCGGCGAGCTACCACGCCTGGTTCGCGATCACCGGCGTGTCGCCGAAGGCCCACCGCGATCTGCTGCTGCTGACCACGCGCGCCGGCTGCCGCGACGACGACGCCGGCGAATGCGACCTCGCCGCCACCATCGCGCTGGTGCGCTGGCGGCCGGCATGAGCGGCGGCGCCGGAACGGGCGCGCTGCGCCGCCACCTGCAGACGCTGCCGCCGCCGCTGCGGCCGGCGGCGCTGCTCGCGGCGCTGCGCCGGCGCGCGGCCCACCTGCTCGGACTCGGCGACGGCGCCGCGCTCGCCGACGACGTGCCGTGGACGGAGCTCGGCTTCGACTCGCTGCGCGCCGTCGACCTCGCCGTCTGGCTGGCGAACGAACTCGATCTGCCGCAACGTTCGACGCTGCTGTTCGATCAGCCGACGGCGCGGCGCTTGACGCACTGGCTGCTGGCGCAGCTCGACGCGCTGGCGGCCACGCCGGCAGGCGCCCTGCCACCGCCCACGGCCGGGTCGCGCGCCCACCACGACGTCGCCATCGTCGGCGCGGCCTGCCGCTTCCCCGGCGGCGAGGACCTCGCCGGCTACTGGCGCCTGCTGCGCGACGGCGGCGACGCCGTGCGACCGCTGCCGCCGCAGCGCTTCGACCTCGACGCGCTGTACGACCCCGATGCCGGCGCCGCAGGCCGCATCTATGTTCGTGACGCCGCGCTGCTCGACGGCATCGACCGCTTCGACGCCGCCGCCTTCGGCATCAGCCCGCGCGAGGCACAGCAGCTCGATCCGGCGCAGCGGCTGCTGCTCGAGGTCGCCTGGCACACGCTCGAACACGCCAATCTGCCGCCACCTCTGCTGGCGGGCCGCCGCGTCGGCGTCTACGTCGGCACCCGCGCCAGCGAGTACTTCGACTCGGCGCCCTGGCGCGGCCCGGCCGCCGCCAACGCCTGGCAGCAGAGCGGCAACGCCGCCAGCACCGCCGCCGGCCGCCTCGCCTACACCTTCGGCTTCGACGGCCCGTGCTACGCGATCGACACCGCCTGCTCGGGGTCGCTGGTCGCCGTGCACGTCGCCGTGCGCGCGCTGCGCGCCGGGGAATGCGACGCCGCGCTGGCCGGCGGCACCGGCAGCCTGCACGACCCGGTGGTGATGGCGAGCTTGTGCCGCGCCCGCATGCTGGCGCCAGACGGCCGCTGCAAGCCGTTCGCGGCGGCGGCCGACGGTTATGGCCGCGGCGAGGGCTGTGGCCTCGTGCTGCTGAAGCGCCTCGCCGACGCCGAACGCGACGGCGACCGCGTGCTGGCGGTGATCCGCGGCACCGCGCTCGATCAGGACGGTCGCAGCAGCGGCCTCACCGTGCCGAATGGCCCGGCGCAGACGCGGCTGCTGCAACAGGCGCTCGCCGACGCCGGGCTCGGCCCGGACGACATCGACTTCGTCGAGGCGCACGGCACCGGCACCTCGCTCGGTGACCCGATCGAGGCGCAGGCGCTCGACGCCGCGTTCGCGGCCCGTTCGCGCCCGCTGCCGATCGGCGCCGGCAAGTCCAACCTCGGCCACCTCGAAGCCGCCGCCGGCATCGCCGGCCTGCTCAAGGTCGTGTTGGCGCTGCGCGCGCGCCTGCTGCCGGCCACGCTGCACGCGCTGCCCGCCAATCCGCACGTCGACTGGACGCGCAGCAAGGTGCGCGTCGTCACTACCAACGAGCCGCTGCCGGCGAACGGCACCCTGCACGCGGGCGTCAGCTCGTTCGGCTTCTCGGGCACCAACTGCCACGTCGTGCTGGCGACGCCACCCGCCGCGGCCGCCGCCGCCGCCGCGCCGCCGCCCAACACCCGGCACCGTCACCTGCTGGCCCTGCAGGCCGTCGATGGCCCCGCGCTGAAGGCCCTGGCCCTGGCCCACGCCGAAGCGCTCGCCGCCGGCCCCGTGGACCTCGCGGCGTGGTGCCACACCGCCGCCACGCGCCGCAACCCGCTGCCGCAGCGCGCCGCCTTCGTCGCCGAGGACGTCGGCGAACTCGTGGCCTCGCTGCGCAGGTTCGCGGCGACCGGCGCCACGGCCGCCCCCACGAATGGCGACGCGCTGCGCGCGGCCGCCGCGGTGTTCACTCGTGGTGGTGTGGTCGACCTCGGCGCCTGCTGCCCGCTGCCGCCCGGCAGCGCCCTGGTCGAGCTGCCGGTCTACCCGTTCCAGCGCCGCCGCTTCTGGCTGTCGCCACCCGGCCACCCGCTGCTCGGCGAGGGCCGCGACTCGTCGCTGCTGGCGAAGGGGCAGCGCCTGTTCGCCGGTTCGTTGCGCCCACCCACCACGCCGTGGCTCGCCGACCACCGCGCCGACGGTCGCCCGCTGCTGCCGTTCGCCGGCGCGATCGAGTATGCGTTCGCCGCGGCGGTGGCCGACGGCGCCACGCTGCCGCTCACCGCCCACGACGTCGGCATGCCGCGCCCGTTGCCGCTCGACCGCGGCACCACGCCGTGTGAGCTGCTGCTGACGCGCGACGGCGAACGGCGGCACTTCGAGCTGCGCGCGCGCGGCGACGACGGGGTCTGGCAGCACCACGCCAGCGGCTGGCTCGCGGCGGCGACACCCGATGCTTCGCCGCCGCCGGCCCGCACCGGCGACGAGATCCCGGCCGCGCAGCTCTACCAGCTCGGCGCGCGCCGGCGGCTCGAGCACGGTCCGGCCTGCCGCGGGGTGCTGCGGGCCTGGCGCCGCGAGGGGGAAGCGTTCGCGATGGTCGCGCTGCCGGACGACCTCGACGCCGAACCGTACGTGCTGCACCCGGTGCTGCTCGATGCCTGCCTGCAGACGCTGGTCGCCGCGCTCCCGCCGGGCGACACGCCGCTGCTGCCGCTCGGCGCCGACAGCGTCACCGTCCACCACCGTGGCGCCACGGCCGGCAGTTGCCACGTGCGCACCCGCACCGCCGGCGACCGCACGCTCGCCGACCTGACCTTGTGGGATCCGGCTGGCAGGGTGATCGCCAGCGTCCGCGGCCTCTGGCTGCTGCCGCCGGCCGACGAGCTGCTGCACCACCTCGCCTACGAGCCCGCCACCGCGCCGGCGCCGACGCCGCCCCCGGCGCGCGTGCTGGTCGTCGGCTGGCCCGCGCTCAACACCGCCTTGGCGCCGTTGCTGCCGCCCGGATCGTCGCGCAGCACGACCCCGGCAGGGCTCGCCGCCGCACTCGCCGAGTCGCCGGTCGACCTGCTGCTGCTCACGCTCGAACCAGCGACCGAGGACCTCGCGACCGCCGCCGAACTCGCCTGCACCACCGCCTTGTCGGTCGCCCAGGTCGCGCTGCAGGCCGCGCCCCCGCCGCGGCTCGGGCTGGTCACCGTCGGCGCCTTCGCCGCCGAACCCGCGCCGTTCGCGCCATCGCCAGCCGCCGCCGCCGCCGCCGGGCTCTGGCGCACGCTCGCCAGCGAACACCCGGCCCTGCGGCCGTTCGTGCTCGACCTCGACCCGCACGTGCCGGGCGGCGACGTCGAGACGCAGGCGCGGCAACTCGCCGCCGAACTGCGCACCCCGCTCGCCGACGCCGAGCTCGCGCTGCGCCTGGGCCGTCGCCTCGTGCCGCGGGTGCGGCGCGGCCCAGACCCCGACGTGCTGCAGCTGCCGGCGGCCCCGTTCCACCTGCGCGCGATCGAGTACGGCCTCGACCGGCTGCAGGCGCTGCCGTTCGTGCCGCGGCAGCCGGCTGCGGGCGAAGTGCTGGTGCGCGTCGACGTCGCCGCCCTCAACTACAAGGACGTGCTGTTCGCGCGCGGCACGCTGCGCCGCTTCGCCGCCCGCGACGGGGTGCGTTGCGCCGCCGAACAGCCGCTCGGCTACGAGGCCGGCGGCGAGGTCGTGGCACTCGGCGCCGGCGTGACCAGGCCCGCGCTCGGCGACCGCGTCGTGCTCGTCGGCAACGACTGCCTCGCCACGCATGCGACCGTGCGCGCCGACGCGACCTTCGTCGTGCCGCCCGGCGTCGACGCCGTCGCGGCGACCGGCGCGCCGGCGGTGTTCGCGACCGTGCTGCACGCGCTGTTCGACCTCGCCGAGGTCCGCGCCGGCGAAGTGGTGCTCGTGCACGCCGCCGCCGGCGGCGTCGGCCAGGCCGCGATCCAGGTGCTGCAGCGCGCCGGCTGTCGTGTGCTCGCCACCGCCAGCGAGGCCAAGCAGCCGTTCGTGCGCGGGCTCGGCGCCGAGCTGGTCGGCGACACGCGCCGCGGCGGCTTCGCGGCGGCGGTGCTGGCGGCCACCGGCGGCCGCGGCGCCGACGTGGTGCTGCATACGCTGGGCGCAGAACGGGTCGCCGAGAGCCTGCAGGCGCTGGCGGTCGGCGGTCGCTTCGTCGAGCTCGGCAAGGTCGGCGTCTGGAGCCCGCAGCAGCTGCGCGCCGCGCGACCCGACGTGGTGAGCCTCGGCTTCGACCTCGCCGAACGAATGGCCGACGACCCCACGCTGTTGCCGCGGTTGTTGGCGCGCCTCGCCGCCGGCCTCGCCGACGGCTCACTGCGGCCGCCGGGCGCGACCGTGCTGCCGTTCGCCCAGGCCCCACGGGCGCTGCGCCAACTGGCCAAGGGCCACCACGTCGGCAAGCTGCTGTTGCACCTGCCGCACGACACCAACACGCTGCCGGCCGATCGAACGATCGTGCTGACCGGCAGCAGCGGCGGCACCGCCCCGGCGATCGTGCGGGCCCTCGTCGACCGCGGGGCGCGCCGGTTCCTGCTGCTGTCGCGGCGCCCACCGGCCGCGGCCACGCTCGCCATGATCACCGCCGCCGGTGGTCGTGCCCTCGTCGCGGCGGTCGACGTCGGCGACGGCCCGGCGCTGGCCACGGCGCTGCAGCGCGCGCGCGACGAACTCGGCCCGCTCGCCGGCGTCGTGCACGCCGCCGGCGTGCTGCAAGACGGCATGGTGGCGAGCCTCACCGCCGCCGATCTGCGCCGAGCGCTCTGGCCCAAGCTGATCGGCGCGCTGCACCTGCACGCCGCGACCTGCGGCGACGACCTGCGGTTCTTCGTCGCCCTGAGCTCGGTCGCCGGCTGGTTCGGCAGCCAGGGCCAGGCCGCCTACGCCGCTGCCAACGCCGCCCTCGACGCCTTCGCCGCCGCCCGCACCGCCGCTGGCCTGCCGGCGACGGCGATCGCCTTCGGCCCGTGGCGCGACGTCGGCATGGCCGCGCGACTCGACGAACGCCACCGCCAACGCCTCCGGCGCCGGGGCTTCGGTCTGCTCGCCGCGGCCGAAGCCGCCGCACGGCTCGTTCGACACCGCAACACCGCCGCGGCCATCGCGGTCGTGCACTTCGAGCCCGAACCGGGCCAGGCGCCGCGGCCGACGCCGAACTCCGCACCGGGCCTCACCACCGCCAACCCGATCGCACCACCGACCGCGGCGGCGGCTCCGGCGGCGCCGCTGCGCGAACGCGTGCGCGCGGCCGTGGCCAGGGCCCTCGGCTTCGCCGACGCGACGCAGCTCGACGCCAGCACCTCGTTCCGCGACCTCGGCCTCGACTCGCTGCTCGCGGTCGACGCCAAGGACCACCTCGAGGACCTGATCGGCCGCCCGCTGCCGGCGACGCTGCTGTTCGAGCACCAGGACCTCGACCGGCTGGTCGCCTGGCTCGAACGCCTGCTGGCGACGCCGGGCTGATGCCCCGGGGCGGACTAACCTTCGGCGTCGCCCGGCAGAGGCGCTGGCGGCGCGTCGTCCTCGGCGGCCGGCGGCGGCACCTCACCGATGCGGTCCTCGGGGTTGACCTGCACGACGCGGCCGCGGAAGCGCTCGACGACGCGCTTCGCGGTCGGACCGATCTCGTGGCGCTGCGGCGGCGCACCACCGCCCAAAGCACCTTCCGCTTCCCCACTCCCGGCGTTGGCGACGCGGAACTCGACCTTCACCGGCCGCCCGGCAGCGTCCTGCACCGCCTTGGCGAGCTCCTGCTGCACGACCGGCGACTGCAGCCGGTCCTGGTGCATCTTGCGCTCGCTGTGCAGCGTCACCACCACCACGTCCCCGGCCGTCGGGCCGTCGACCTTGCACAGCTCGAACGTCGCCTGCAGCAGCGCGCGGTCGCGCAGCAGGCCGAGCGTGCGCGCCTTGAGGTCGCCGGTGCCGGGCGCCGCCGGGGCCGCGGACCGCGGCGCCAGGGCCGCACCAGCACCGCCGCCGCCACCACCACTGGCACCACCCGGAGCCGGCACCGCCGCCGCACCGAAGCGCGGCGCCGCCCGCGTCGGCGCCACCGCCGCCGGGGCCGCCGCGCCACCCCCGGCGCGCACCTCCGCCAGCAGGTCGGCGAGCGTCGGCAAGGCCCCGGCCTGCGCCATGCGCAGCAGCGCGACCTCGAACACCGCGCCGCGATCTTCGAGCCGGCGCAGCCGTTCGCGGCCGAGCAGGCCGGCGCCGACCATCGCGTCGAGGCGGTTCGGCTCCGCCGTCGCCACCAGCGCTTCGAGCCGCTGCCGCAGCGCCCCGGTCACCGGCACCAGGCCCGAATCGGCGCCGTCGATCTTCAGCAGCAGGAGCCAGCGCAGCACCTCGACGATCTCGCCGAGCGCCTCGCGTTCGTCACTGCCGTGCTGCTGCAGGTCGCGCGCGAAGTGCAGCCCGGCCTTGGCGTCCCCCTGCAGCAGTTGCTCGACGACGCCGATCGTGGCGTCGAGGCCGACGCGCGCCACCAGCGTGCGGTACGCCGCCAGGTCGAACGCGGCCCCGTGCGCGCGCAGCAGCGGCAGCACGCGTTCGAGCGCGGTCTCGGCGTCGCGCACGCCGCCGCGCACCGAACCGGCGATCTCGGCCAGCAGGTCGTCGGCCACCGCCCCCCCCTCCCGGTCGGCGATCGATCGCAACCGCCGCACCAGGTCGGTCTCACCGACGCGGCGGAACAGCAGCACCTGGCAGCGCGACCGGATCGTCTCGGGCACCTTGTGCAGCTCGGTCGTCGCCAGCACGAACACCACCCGCGGCGGCGGCTCTTCGAGCGTCTTCAGGAACGCGTTGAAGGCGCTCTTCGTCATCATGTGCACCTCGTCGAGGATGACGACGCGGTAGCGCGACTGCATGGTGGCGAAGCCGACGCTCTCACGCAGGCGGCGCACGTCGTCGACGAGGTTGTTGGAGGCAGCGTCGATCTCCATCACGTCCGGGTTGCTGCCGTCGAGGATCGAGCGGCACGCCGCACACTGGCCACACGGCTCCGGCGTCGGCCCCTTTTCGCAATTGAGGCAGCGGGCGAGGATGCGCGCCGAGGTGGTCTTGCCGACGCCGCGGCTGCCGGAGAACAGGAACGCGTGCGGCACGCGCTGCTGCTGCAGCGCCACGCGCAGCGACTGCAGCACTTCGTCCTGACCGACCATCTCCTGGAAGGTCTGCGGGCGGAAGCGGCGCGCGACGACCTGGTACGGACCGGTCGGGGCGCCGTCGTCGTGCGAAGAGGACGCGGCCATGCCGCGCAGCATGCCGGATCGGCGCGGTGGTCGGAAGGGCGGCGGCAACGGCCGTTCGCCGCGGGCGGCGAAACCCTGGCCGGCTCGTTGCCAGGAGCCGCACCAGCGGCTACCCTCGCGCCCCCCATTCACCGCCCAGGCGCTTCGGCGAGCAAGCGGATGTGTGGAGAGGTGACCGAGCGGCTCAAGGAGCTCGCTTGGAAAGCGAGTACAGCCCACAAGGCTGTCGGGGGTTCAAATCCCCCCCTCTCCGCCATGCTTCGCACGGCTCGCGAAGGTGGGGTCTGCCGGGTCCCGAGCAAGGGGGCGGCGTGAACCTGGTCAGGTCCGGAAGGAAGCAGCCATAAGCGTGCGGCTTCTTGTGCCCGGGGCGCCTGGCGGGTCCCACCTTCGCGGGCCGTGCGGAGACCCTTCCCCGGGTCGCTCCACCACCAACCCCACCTCGGCATGCAGAGCTTGCTCCCGGCCGCGGCCCGAGTGCCGGCGTGATCCCGCGCGAACTCATCGCCAGCGCGAAGGTGCCCG
>JAEUHT010000060.1 GCA_016793265.1 Planctomycetota bacterium | reverse complement strand
AGGAGCTGCAGGAGAACGTCTTCCTCGAGCGCAAGGACGAAGCGGAGCGCCCCGAGGGCCAGGAGCCACCGGCGCCCGCCGCGGCCCCCGAACAGCCCGCCGACAACTTCGAGGACCGCCTGCAGCGCGACCTCGCCGCCGAGATCGACCAGCTCGAAGCGCGCACCGACTCGCCGTGGCGTTCGCGCCAGGGCACCGGTTCGGCCGACGAAGAGGACCGCAAGTTCGAGGCGCTCAACAACACCCCCGGCCGCGCCACCTCGTTGCCCGACTACCTGATGACGCAGGTGCGCACCCAGGAGAGCGACCCGGGGCTGATCCGCGTCATCGAGCACATCGTCTTCTCGCTCGACGAAGACGGCCGCCTCGCCGAGACCAAGGAGGGCATCGCCCAACAACTGCTGGCACCGCTGCCGTTGGTGCAGGAGGCGATCGAAGTGGTGCGCGACCTCGATCCGGTCGGCGTCGGCGCGGTCGACCTGCGCGACTGCCTGCTCATGCAGCTCGACCACATGGCGTTCGTCAAGCCGCTGACCCGGCTCCTGGTCGAGCGCCATCTCGACGACCTGGCGATGAACAAGCTGCCGAAGATCGCCAAGGAGACCGGCGCCAACATCGAGGACATCAAGGAGAGCTGGGAGTTCCTGCGGCTGCACTGCAACCCGCACCCCGGCTCCGAGTTCGAGGCACTGCCGAGCGCCGGCGTGGTCCCCGACGTCGTCATCGAAGACGTCGACGGTCGCTTCGAGGTCAAGTCCAAGCGCGGCACGCTGCCGGAGCTGACGATCTCGCCCGTCTACCGCAACCTGCTGCAGGAGGCCAAGCACGACCCCAAGGTCTACGAGTACCTGCGCCGCAAGATCGACGCCGCCAAGTGGTTCATCGAGGCCGTGCACCAGCGGCAGAACACCATCGAACGCGTCGCCACCGAGATCGTGCGGCGGCAGGAGGGCTTCCTGCGCCACGGCGTGCAGCACCTGATCCCGATGAAGATGCAGGACATCGCCGACGCCGTGCACGTGCACATCTCGACGATCAGCCGCGCCACCTCCGGCAAGTTCATCCAGACGCCGCAGGGCATCTTCGACATGAAGCGCTTCTTCAGCAGCGGCACCATGTCGGACGCCGGCGACATGGTCAGCCAGCAGGCGATCAAGGACACGCTGAAGCAGATCGTCGACAACGAGGACAAGGACAACCCGCTGTCCGACGACCAGCTCGTCGAAGAGCTCGGCAAGCGCGGCGTACACATCGCCCGGCGCACGGTGACGAAGTACCGCAAGGCGCTGCGCATCGAGAGCAGCTCGCGGCGCAAGCGCTTCTGAGGTCGCGCCGCGACCCTGGAAGCGCTGGCGGTGCCACCGGCCGTGGCCGTCGCGACGCCGATCGACTGCGCTCAGCCGGAGCCGTCGATCCAGCCGCCACCGAGCACGAGGTCCTCGTCGTAGAACACCGCGGCTTGGCCTGGGGTGATCGCGGCGACTGCGGTGGGGAACTCGGCGCGCACGGTGTCGGGGCCGGTGACGGTCAGCCGCGCAGCGGCAGGCGCGTGGCGGGCGCGCACCTTGATCTGCACGGACCACTCGTGGCCGAGGGCTGGAGGCGGCACGAGCCAGCGTACGCCGCTGGCGAACAACACGGTGCGGTCGAGGCCATCGCGCGGCACCAGGGTGACGTCGCCGGCCCGGGCGTCGATCGCGGCGACATAGTGCGGGGCGCCGAGCGCCGGCAGGCCCTTGCGCTGCCCGATGGTGAAGCCGTCGACCCCGTCGTGCCTGCCGAGTTCGCGCCCGGCGGCGTCGACGAAGCGGCCCGGCAGCCCGCTGCCGCCGCGCGCGCGCACGACGTCCCGGTAGTCGCCGCTGGTGACGAAGCAGATCTCCATCGATTCGGCCTTCTCGGCGGTGACGAGGCCGGCGGCGTTCGCCAGGCAGCGCACCTCGGCCTTGGTCAGCTCGCCGAGCGGGAAGTGCGTGCGGCGCAGCGCCTCGCGGTCGATGCCGAACAGGTAGTAGGTCTGGTCCTTCTGCCGGTCGCGGGCCGTGCGCAGCGCGCCGTCGACCACGCGCGCGTAGTGCCCGGTGGCGACGCCGTCGGCGCCGACGTCCTGGGCCAGCCGGAAAAGGTGTCCGAATTTGAGGTGCTGATTGCACAGCACACAGGGGTTCGGTGTCCGGCCGCGTCGGTACTCGGCCGCAAAGTGGTCCATCAGCGCGCCGAACTCCTGCTCGTAGTCCACCGCGTAGAAGGCAATGCCCAACCGATCCGCCACCACCGCCGCGTCGCGAGCGTCACTCGCCGAACAACACGACTTCTCGCCGGCGGTCTTGCCGGCCACGCCGTTGCGCATGAACACGGCGACCAGTTCGTGGCCCTGCCGCTGCAACTGCAGCGCGGCCACGCTGCTGTCCACACCACCGGACATCGCCACCAGGATTCGCATCGTCGCGGCCCGGGCGGGGGAAGCAGCCGACCGGGGGCGCAAAGGATGCCCGGCTTTGGCTGCAACGCAACCGGCCCCCGGCCTATACTGCTCGGCCCTTCTGACGGCCCCCTCCGGGGCCCCCCTCGATGCCGATGCAGTTCTTCGTACCGATCCCGTTCGCGACCGCGGCCTTCACCACCCAAGAACCCAAGTCTGCCTCGGACTCGCCAGCGCCGACGAACCCGGGCGGCGCGCCAACCGGCAGCGCCGGCACGACGACCCCGACTACTCCGCCCGCGGCCCAGCCAGCGCCCTGCATGGGCACCGAGATGTGGTACCTGCCGATCGCGATGATCGCGCTGATGTACTTCATGGTGCTGCGCCCCGAGCAGAAGCGGAAGAAGCAGCAGGCGGAGCTGCTGTCCTCGATCAAGCAGGGCGACCACGTCGTCACCGTCGGCGGCCTGCACGGCGTCGTCTCGCGGCTGACCGATCGCACCGTCACCATCCGAGTCGAGAGCGTCAACCTGACCTACGATCGGGTGGCCATCGCCAGGGTGGAACGTGATGACGCCGGCACCCCGCCGGCGAAGACCTGACCAGGGCGACCATGAGCCGAGCTCCGGCGCTCGCGGCGAAGAGCTCGCCGCTGCCGCCCTGGCCGCCAGGGGGTATCGCGTCATGGCTCGCAACCTGCGCACCCGGCACGGCGAGATCGACCTGCTGCTGCGACGGCGCCGCACGTGGATCGCGGTCGAGGTCAAAGCCCGGCGCGACCACCCGGCACCCGAACGCTGCGTCGAGCCCGAACAGCTCGATCGCATCGAACGCTCGCTGCTGGCCATCGCCGCGCAGCTGCAGCCGCGACCGCGCCGGCTGCGCATCGACGTGGTCAGCGTACGTTGGTCGGCCGCCGGGCCGGATTTGTTGCACTTCCCATCGTGGCGCAGCGTTGCCTGGCCACCCGTTGCCAGCGGCGGTTCCCATCGACCTCATGCCGCCCGGCCACGCTGGTCGACCTCTCCTGCGCAGCCCTCCGACCCCATCCCGCTGACGATGCCCGCCCTCGCTGAACAGATCATCCCGCGGCGCAAGCTGCTGCTGATGCTCAGCGAGACCGCGCTGTTCATGGTGATCGTGCTGGTCGGCACCAGCGTGCCGCCGCTGACCAGCCGCAGCTTCGTGCTGACGGAGTGGTCGGCGCCGCTCGGCCGCGGCCTGTTGACCAGCCTCGCCATCGCCCTGATCTGCCAGGCGTCGCTGAGCTACAACGACCTCTACGACTGGAAGACGGCGCAGAACCGCGCCGAGCTCGCCAACCGCCTGGTGCGCTCGTGCGGCTACGCGCTGGTGATGCTCGGCTTCTTGTCCATGTTCGCCGGCACGCTGCTGTCGCTGCCCGGGCTGCAGGACCCCAACGGTGAGACCTGGAAGCTGATCCTGCTGGTCGGCATCGCCTACGGCGCGGTGTTCCTGTTCCGACATGCCTTCCACTGGTTCTTCTACAAGTGGCGCTTCGGCGAACGGGTGCTGGTGCTCGGCTCTTCGAACGAAGCCGTGCAGCTCTCCCGCATGGTGCTCGACAACCCGCATTCGGGCTACGAGCTGGTCGGCCTCGTCGAAGAGCCGGCGCAGCCGCCGCTCGAACCCGTGCCCGGAGGTCCGGCGCTGCTGGGGCCGCTGACCGACCTGCGTGGGCTCTGCCGCGAAGAGGGCATCAGCCGCATCGTCGTGGCGCTGCGTGAGCGCCGCGGGCGCGTGCCGGTCGACAGCCTGCTCGCTTGCCGCATGGACGGCGTGCAGATCGAAGAGCGCGAGGCGATGTACGAACGGCTGACCGGCAAGCTCGCCGTCGAGAGCATGCGGCACAGCTACCTGATCTACGGCCGCGGCTTCACCAAGGACCCGCTGACCATGGTGATGAAGCGTGTGCTCGACATCCTGGCGTCGACGCTCGGCCTCGTGCTGTCGCTGCCGCTCTGGTTGTTCGCCGCCGTCGCCATCAAGCTGACCAGCCGCGGCCCGATCTTCTTCAGCCAGGAGCGCGTCGGTCAGGACGGCCAGACCTTCCACCTCATCAAGTTCCGCACCATGCGCACCGACGCCGAGAAGGAGTCGGGGCCGGTATGGGCGCAGAAGAACGATCACCGGGTGACCAAGATCGGCCGCCTCCTGCGCCGTTCGCGCATCGACGAGATCCCGCAGTTCCTCAACATCCTGGGCGGGCAGATGTCGTTCGTCGGGCCGCGCCCCGAACGGCCGCACTTCGTCGCCCAACTGCAGAGGGACATCCCGTTCTACCCGCTGCGGCACACGGTCAAGCCGGGGCTGACGGGCTGGGCCCAGGTGCGGCACCCGTACGGGGCGTCGACCGAGGACGCGCAGGAGAAGCTGCGCTACGACCTCTACTACATCAAGAACCTCGGCTTCCTGTTCGACCTCAACATCATCCTGCGCACGGTGGCGGTGATCCTGCGCGGGCAGGGCTCGAGGTGACCGCGGCGGTGGCGGCGCCATCGCCGTTCGCGGCGGTGTGGTTCGACTGCGACTCGACGCTGTGTGCGATCGAAGGTGTCGACGAGCTGCTGCGCTTCGCGCCGCCGGCCTTGCGCACGGAGATCGCGACCTTGACCGAGCGCGCCATGAACGGCGACCTGCCGCTCGCCGACGTCTACGGGGCGCGGCTGGCGGCGCTGCGGCCGCGGCGCGAACAGCTCGAAGCCGTCGGCGAACTCTACTGCCAGCGCCTGACCGCCGGCGCGCGCGAGACCGTGGCGGCGCTGCAGTGGCTCGGCAAGCAGGTCGGCATCTGCAGCGGCGGTCTCGTGGTGCCGGTGCTGCGCGTGGCGCGCGAGCTCGGCATCGACCGCGAGCACGTGCGGGCCGTGGCGGTGACGTTCGCGGCCGACGGCAGCTACCTCGGCTTCGAACCCGGGCCGTTGACGCAGAACGGCGGCAAGGCGACGGTGCTGGCGGCACTGCCGGCGGCGTCGCGGCCGCTGGCCTTCGTCGGCGACGGCGTCACCGACCTCGAGACCATGGGCCACGTCGCCCGCTTCGTCGGCTTCGGCGGCGTCGTCGCCCGCGCGGCGGTGCGGCAGCGCGCCGGGTTCTTCACCGCGGCGCCGACGCTGGCCGCCGTGCTGCCGTTCGTGACCACCGCCGCCGAACAGGAGCGCCTGCGCGGCGACGCCACGTTCCAGCGGTTGCTTTCGGCGCCGCCGTCGTGATGCTGCCGGCCATGGCCGACCACCCGGTGTTGTTCCTGCCCGGTCCGACCGAAGTCGACGCCGAGCTGCGCCAGATCCTGGCCATGCCGCTGCTCGGCCACCGCGACCAGCGCTTCGTCGACGTCGTGCGCGACGTCTGCGTGCGGCTCGCCTCGCTCTACGGTACGCGGCAGCACGCCGCCTTCGAGACCTGTACGGCGACGGCGCTGATGGAGGCGGCGATCCGCAACCTGGTGCCAGCCGGCGGCCGTTCGCTGCACCTGGTCTGCGGCGCCTTCAGCGAACGCTGGCAGCAGATCGCCGCCAGCTGCGGCCGCACCACCGAGACGCTGCCGGTGCCGCTCGGCCAGGTGCACGACCCGGCCGACGTGGCCCGGCATCTGCTCGCCGGCCCGCCGGTGCACGCCGTCTGCATCACCCACAACGAGACCTCGACCGGCGCCATCGAACCGCTGCGCGAACTCGCCGTCGCGATCCGCGCGGCGGCACCGGCGGCGCTCGTGCTCTGCGACGTCGTCACCAGCCTCGCCGGCGCCGAACTCGACTTCGACGGCTACGGCCTCGACCTCGCCTTCGCCGGCACGCAGAAGTGCCTGGCCCTGCCACCCGGTCTCTGCACCTACGCGATCAGCGAACGGGCCCTGCAGCGCGCCGCCGCGGTCGAACAGCGCGGCTTCCTGCTCGACTTCGTGCGGGCGGTGCCGGAGACCGCCGCAGGCAAGACCCTGGCGACGCCGTGCGTACCGCTGGTGTTCGCGCTGCAGCGGCAGCTCGATCGCATCGCCGCCGAAGGGCTGGCGGCGCGCTGGCAACGTCACCGCGCCCTGCGCGACGCCACCCAGGCCTGGGCCGCGGGCATGGGCTTCACCCCGTTCGTCGCCGACCCCGCCGCGCGGTCGCCCACGGTGAGCTGCATCGACGCCCAGGGCGGCGACGTCGCGGCGCTGGCGCAGCGCGCCAAGGACGCCGGGTTCCGCATCGACCAAGGCTACGGCAGCCTGCGCGGCAAGGCGTTCCGCATCGGTCACCTGGGCGACCACCAGCCGGCGACGCTGCAGGCGCTGCTGAAGGCCCTTGCGCCGGCCGACAGATGACCCAATAGGGCGGCCACATCGCGCCGCCCCGACGCAATGAACTACCGCTTCAAGACCTTCCTGTTCCTCGCCGCCCTGTCCGCGCTGCTCGTCGTCATCGGCGGGCGCATCGGCGGCAACGCCACCTGGATCTTCGTCGGCATCGCCCTGGTCATGAACCTCGGCGCCTACCTGTTCTCCGACACCATCGTGCTGCGCATGAGCCGCGCCCGCGTCGTCGACGAGAGCGAGGCCCCGGCGCTGCATGCGCTCGTGCGCGACCTGGCGACGCGCGCCGACCTGCCGATGCCGAAGGTCGCCATCGTCGCCGATCCGACCCCCAACGCCTTCGCCACCGGTCGCAACCCCAAGCGCGCCGTGGTCGCCGTCACCGAGGGCCTGCTGCACCTGGTCGACGCCCACGAGCTGCGCGCGGTCATCGCCCACGAACTCGGCCACGTCGCCAACCGCGACACCCTGGTGGCC
>JAEUHT010000054.1 GCA_016793265.1 Planctomycetota bacterium | reverse complement strand
CCGGCGCCGAGCTCCGCGACCAGCACGTGCCGGGCTGGCGCTTCCAGCTGGCGCAGTTCGCCAACGTGGCCGCCGACGAGCAGCACGCCGCGGTCGCCGCGACGATCGAAACCTGGTTCGCCGCCTGGAACACCACCGACGCCGCCGCGCGCGCGCGGCTCGTCGCCGCCTGCTGCCGCGATGACGTCACCATGCAGGACCGCTATTCCTGCCTCGCCGGCACTACCGACCTGCTCGACCACCTGGTGATGTGCCAGCGGTTCCAACCAGGGCTGACGATCTGCGCTGCCGGCGCCGTGCGGCAGTGCCAGGGCACGGCCGTCGTCGACTGGCGCACCACCGACCAGGGCGGCGCCGAACGCGGCCGCGGCTGCAACGTGTTCCGCCTCGCTGCCGACGGGCGCATCGCCGGCGTCGTCGGGCTGTGGAGCTGACCGCCTGCGCACAGCATCCTGTTCTTCCCGCCCGCCGGCGCCGCTAGAGTCGCGCGCCATGACCGTCGCCACCCAGGATCTCGCCCTCGTTGCCAATACCATCCGTGGCCTCGCCATCGACGCCATCGAGAAGGCCAACTCCGGCCACCCGGGCCTGCCGATGGGCATGGCCGACGTCGCCGCCGTGTTGTGGACGGAGTTCCTGCGGTGGAGCCCCCAGGAGCCGCAATGGGCCGGCCGCGACCGCTTCGTGCTGTCGGGTGGGCACGGCTCGATGCTGATCTACTCGCTGCTGCACCTCGCCGGCTTCCCGGTGGCGGTCGACGACCTCAAGCAGTTCCGCCAGTTGCACAGCAAGACGCCTGGCCACCCCGAATTCGGCGAAACGATCGGCGTCGAGACCACCACCGGCCCGCTCGGCCAGGGCTTCGCCAACGCCGTCGGCATGGCGATCGCCGCCCAGATGGAGGCGGCGCGCTTCCAGAACCCGCTGCTGCTCTCGCGCGTCTTCGTCACCGTCGGCGACGGCGACCTGATGGAGGGCATCAGCAGCGAAGCGGCGGCGCTGGCCGGCCACCTGCAGCTCGGCAACCTCGTCTGCCTGTTCGACGACAACGGCATCACGATCGAAGGCCATACCGACCTCGCCACCAGCGAGCACATCGGCAAGCGCTTCGAGGCCGCCGGCTGGAGCGTGCAGCACTGCGACGGCCACGACGTCGACCAGGTGCGCAAGGCGCTGGCCTGCGCCACCGCGGCCACCAACCGGCCGCAGCTGATCTGCTGCAAGACCACGATCGGCAAGGGCAGCCCGAACAAGGCCAACACCCACGACGTGCACGGCGCCCCGCTCGGCAAGGACGAGGTCGCCGCGACCAAGCAGGCGCTGGGCCTGCCGGCGCAGGACTTCTTCGTCGCCGCCGAGGCGAAGCGCACCTTCGCCGCTGCCGCCGCCCGCAACGAGACGCAGCGCCAGCGCTGGCACGCCGAGATGCAGGGCTGGGAGGCGAAGGCGCCCGACCTGGCCAAGGCCTGGCGCGCGTTCCGCGCCCGCAGCGTGCCGGCCGACCTCGTCGAGCAGCTCGCCGCCGCCGCCGGCGCCGAGCCCGCCGCCACGCGCGCCCTGTCGGGCAACGTGCTGCAGAAGGCGGCCGAACTGGTGCCGGGCCTCGTCAGCGGCAGCGCCGACCTCGACCCGTCGACCAAGACCCGGCTCAAGAAGGGCGGCTCGTTCACGGCCGCGGACCGCACCGGCCGCACGCTGCACTACGGCATCCGCGAACACGCCATGGGTGCCATCATGAACGGCATCACGCTGCACAGCGGCTTCCTCGCCGCCGGCAGCACGTTCCTGGTCTTCGCCGACTACATGCGCACGCCGATCCGCTTGGCCGCCTTGATGAAGCTGCCGGGCGCGTTCGTATTCACGCACGACAGCCTGATGGTCGGTGAAGACGGCCCCACCCACCAACCGGTCGAACACCTGGCGACCCTGCGCGCGATCCCGAACGTGCACGTGTTCCGCCCCGCCGACGGCGCCGAGACCGGCGCCGCCTGGGCGCACGCGCTGTCCCGCCACGACGGCCCGGTGGTGCTCGCCCTGACCCGCCAGAACCTCGACAAGCTGCCGCACGCTGCCGGCTGGACCGCGCGCGAGGCGCTGCGCGGCGGCTACGTGCTCGTCGAGGTCGCCGGCGCCAAGGCCACGCTGGTCGCCACCGGCGCCGAGGTCTCGCTCGCGGTCGCCGCTGCTGCCCTGCTGGCCCAGCAGGGGGTGCCGACGCGGGTCGTCTCGATGCCGTGCCTCGAGCTGTTCCTGCAGCAGGACGCCAGCTACCGGCAGCAGGTGCTCGGCAAGGCCGCCGTGTTCACGCTGGAGATGGGCCGCCCGGAGTGGTGGTGCCAGCTCACCGGCCGCCTCGACCGCTGCATCGGCCAGAGCACGTTCGGCGCCAGCGCGCCGGCCAAGGTGGTCGCCGAGCACTTCGGCTTCTCGGCCAAGAACGTCGCCGACCGGGTCGTGCGTGCCCTCTGACGGCCTGCTGCCGCGCCGTGATCGCGCCCGCCAGCGGCTGGCCACGGTCGCCGTGTTCGGCTTCGCCCTGGTCTGGTTCTGGGCGACGCTGCAGCACGGCCCCCGCAACGACGACTTCCTGACCGTCTACTACTTCGACCGCGAGCACGCTGCGGTCGCCTGGCAACGGGTCTTCGGCGAGTTCACGCGCGGCTGGTTCGGCGTGCCCTACCTCTACCGGCCGCTGATCAGCCTCAGCCTCGGCATCGACCGCGCGCTGTCGCCGACGCTCGCCTCCGCCCACCTGACCAACGTGCTCTGGCTCGGCCTGACGGCCGTCGCCGTGGCCACAACCGCCGCGCGCCTCGCGCCGCGGCTGCCGTGGCTCGCCGCCCTCGGTGCTGGCACCGCAGTCGTACTGCACCCGGCCGCAGTCGAACCGACGGCGTGGATCGCCGCGCGCACGACCGGCATGCAGGTCGCGTTCCTGGCCCTCGCCGGCAGCGCCTACGTGCGCTGCGTGCAGTCCAGCACGCGGCCGACGGCGTGGCTCACGTTCGCCGCCCTGGCGCTGCTCTGCAAGGAAGGCGCCGTGATGCTGCCCGTGCTGCTCGGCATGCTCGACCTGCTCGCCGCGCCGGCGTGCCCGCTTCGCCAGCGCCTGCGCCGCCTCGCTCCTGCGTTCGCGCTGCTGCTGGCCTGGGCCCTGTTGCGCCTCGGCCTCGGCATCGCCTTCGGCGACGGCCAGCCGCACGGCCTCGACGAACGGCTCGGCAACCTCGCCCATCGCGCGACCCAGCTGGTGGCGCCGATCGCGACCGACGGCGGCCGACCCTGGTGGCCGGCGCTGCTGCTGCTCACGCTGCCGGCGCTGCTGCGCTGGCGCGCGCGCACGCTGCTGCTGCCGTTCGCCGCCGCGCTGCTGCTGCTGCCGACCAGCCACATGGCCGAGTCCGGCACGCTCGACGGCCGGCTCGTCTTCGATGGGGTGCCGCTGATCGCGCTGCTGGTCGGCCTGGC
>JAEUHT010000030.1 GCA_016793265.1 Planctomycetota bacterium | reverse complement strand
GAGGTCCTCGGCGACCGCGCGTGGCTTCTGGCCGGCGGCGATGGCGTCGGCGATGGCGACGCGTTCCGCCGTGGTCGGCAGCCGCGACAGGATCGTCAGGAAGAGCTCGTCGACGCCGCGGCCGACGTCGACAAAGCGCCGCGGCAGCAGGCGTTCGCTCTGCAGCTTCTTCTGCACGTGGCTGCTGTTGAGCAGGTGCAGGCGCATCGTCGCACCGATCTGCGCCGGGCGTTCGGCGGCGAGGCCGGTGTCGCGCGCGGGCTTGCCGAACAACTCGAGCGCGGCGCTGCCGATGCTGCCGTCGCCGAGCGCGATGGCGCGGGTGCCGGCGGGCACGAAGGTGAACGGCTCCGGAATCGCGCTCTGGTAGGCCTCGTTGGTGCCCGACAGCTGGCACAAGGCGTCGATCAGCACCTCGGCGTCGAGGCGCCGCAGCGGGTAGCTGGCGAAGTTCGCGGCGCCGGCGTCCTGGCCCGTCGGCAGCGGCGACAGTTGGTAGGTCTGCGAACGCAGGATCAGCCGGTAGACGTGCTGCAGGTCCCAATGCGAGGCCTGGAGCTCGGCGGCGAGGTGCCGCAGCAGCGCCGCGTTCCCAGGTGGGTTGTCGGCGCGGAAGTCGTCCGGCTCGTGCACGAGGCCGCGGCCGAACAGCCAGTACCAGATGCGATTGCAGACGACCGGCGCGGCGGGCGGCGCGTTGCCCGAGAACAGCCAGTCGGCGAGCACGGCGCGCGGGTCGCCGTCCTTCGGCAGCGTCACCTTGCTGCCGTCGGGCAACCAGGCCTGTGGTGGCACCGGCCGATCGAGGTCGACGTAGACGATCTCCTCCTTCCATTCCTGCGTCGGCTTCCACGCCACGCGGGTGAAGAAGGCGCCGAAGCCCTCCTGCTGGGCCTTGGGCCAGCGCTCGCTGCGGGCGCCGAGGAACAGCAGCGCCACGGCGCGGCCGAAGCCGGTCGGCGTGCGGTCGGCGGCCGAACGCCAGAAGTTGACCTCGGGGTCGCGGAAGTTGCTGCCGGTGGCGAGCAGCAGGCTCCTGCCGAAGCGATCGAAGGTGGTGTTGCGCGCGATGTTGTCGCGCACGGTGCGCGCGTAGGCCTGGGCCGCGTTGGGCCACAGGTTGACCGGGAACTCGGCCTTGATGCGCAGCACGTCGCCCCAGCGCATCGCCTGATAGTCGGCGAACTCGGGGCGGTCGAGCAGCCGTTCGATCAGGTCGTCGCGCTTGCCGGGGTCCTGGTCGCGCAAGAAGGCGCGCGCCTCGGCGGCGGTCGGCAGCGTGCCGATGGTGTCGAGGCACACGCGCCGCAGGAACACCGCGTCGGAGCACGCGCGCGCCGGCGGCACGCCTTGTTCGCGAAACTGCGCGAAGACGAGCTCGTCGAGGCGGCCGCGCATGACGAGCGGGGCGTCGGTCTCGAACGGTGATTGGGCGACGGCGGCCAGGGCCAGCGCGGCGCCGAGCACGGCCGTCAGCGCCGGGCAGGTCATGGCCGTGCCCCGTTGGGGATCGCCGTGGTCGTGGTCAGCGGCGACACCTGACGCACGTCGACGAGCAGCCGCACGTGCTGCACCAGCGCGCGGAACGCCGCTGGCCCCAGCGTCTGTTCGCCGTCGCTCCAGGCGCGGTCGGGCTGGTGATGCACCTCGACCAAGAGGCCGTCGGCGCCGACCGCCACCGCGGCGGCCGCGAGCGCGGGCACCAGTTCACGATGGCCGGCGGCGTGGCTCGGGTCGACCGCGATCGGCAGCGGGGAACGCCCATGCACCACCGGCACCGCGGCGACGTCGAGCTGGAAGCGCGTCGCCGGATCGAAGCCGCGCACGCCACGTTCGCAGAGCACGACGCCCGGCCCGCGGTGGCCGGCGGCGAGGCGACCGAGCTGCACGTACTCGGCGGCCAGCAGCAGCTCCTCGATGGTGGCGGCGAAGCCGCGCTTCAACAGCACGGGCCGGCCGTGGGCTTCGGCGCCGCAGGCGAACAGCAGCGTCGAGTTGTGCATGCTGCGCGAACCGATCTGCAGCATGTCGGCGTGCGCGGCCACCAGCGGGAGGTCGCCGACGTCGAGCACCTCGGTCACGATCGGCAGGCCGGTGCGGTCGCGCGCGCGCGCCAGCAGGTGCAGGCCCGCGGCGCCGAGCCCGCCGAACGCATACGGCGACGACCGCGGCTTGAAGGCGCCGCCGCGCAGGGCATCGGCACCGGCCTCGGCGACCAGCTCGGCGGTCGCCAGCAGCTGCGCTTCACTCTCGACGCTGCACGGCCCGGCGATGATCGGCACGCCCCCGTCGCCGAAGGACGTGGGGCCGACCTGCACCACGGCACCCGGGCTCGGGGCCGCCGGCACGCTGCGGTCGTGCACGGCGCACACGCCGGGCACGCTCCGCAGGCGTTCGTGGCGCTCTGGCGGCAGGGGGGACGCGCATTGCACCGTCAAGAGGCGCGGACCGTGCCGGCGCCAACGTGGGTCGGGGCCCGCGAAGCCGAGCAGCTCGAGGGCGTCGCGCACGCTGCGTTCGGGCACGTCGTCGGCGAAGCAGATGGCCAGCAGGTTCACCGGCATGCCACGGCCTCCAGCTCGACGAGCAGTTCTCTGCGGCAGACGTCGGCGTGAACGGCCAGCATCGGCAGCGGCGGCAGGCCGAGCAGCGCGTGCGCCTCGACGCACGCCGCGTGCACCGCCGGGGTCTTGCAGAACAAGGTCGCCTGCACGATGTCCGCCAGCGTCATGCCGGCCTCGGCCAGCACCGCACCGACGTCCACCAGGGTCTCCAGGTACTGCGCCATGGCGTCGCCGGCGTGGCGGCTGTGGCCGTCACCGCCGATGCTGGCGGTGCCCGACACGTGCACCGTGCGGCCGCCGGGGTGTTCGAGCACCACGCCGCGCGAGAACGCGGAGCCGTAGGCGGACGCGGGGCACTGCCGCGAGGTGCGGTCGATGCGGTGCGTGCGCACTCCGTCGAGCAGCAGCACGTCCATCACGCAGGCGGCGTCGCCGGCCCGCGCCTGGATGCCGGTGCTCGCCGGCCAGCCGACCCGGGCCCGTTCGTAGAACGCGCTGCGCACACGGTTCAGCTCCGCATAGTCGGGCAGCAGGTCGGCGAGGTAGATCCAAGTGCGCGCCGTCTGCGCGAAGTGGAAGCCGCTGTGCTCCGCCGCCGCCGCCGCCGCCGCGAACATCTGCTCGGCCTGCTGCGCGAACGTCGCCCCGGACTCCCCACGCTGCGCCGTCAGGTGCAGCAGGCGGCCGTGCGGCAAGGTCGCCAGCCGCCCGCCGGTGACCGTGCTGACGACGCGGGCCCCGGGTTGCACCAGCGCCCACGCCTGCGCGCCCGCAAACTCACCGCCGTCGCAGGGCCGGCCGTCGAGGAAGTGCACCGGCGTGTCGTCGATGAGGCCGCGCGCGCTGCGGGCGTTGTGCCACGCGGTGAGGATGGCCGTGCGCGCGTGGTGGGCGCCATAGACCTTCATCGCCAACAGTTCGGCGTGGTGCTCGGCGAGGGTGGCAGCCAGCTGCTCGAAGCAGGGGCGCGCTGCATCGACGCCGCTGTGGCAATACGGAGCCGCAGTCAGCAACAACTCGCGGAAGCCGCTGCGGTGCAGGCAATGCACGGTCAAAGGCATGGAGGCGCGGCTACGGTGCATGCGCGCATGTTCCCATGCGGTGCCGATCGCGGCAGGTGGGCTTCATGCCGCATCCGCTGCGATCGCCGCATGCGGCCGCGACCTCCGCTGCGGCCTACGCAGTGTCTTGGCGTGCCGCTGCGTAGATGGGCGCAGGAACCTCGCCGCGGGCTAGCGCGTGCGCGCCGGGGCCCGCAGCTCGAGCGCTTCGATGCGCAGCGCTTCGCCCCAGGTCGCCACGCCGATGCGGGTCTTGCCCGGGATCGGCAGCAGCGGCGCCTGGTCGAACAGCACCTTGTCGTCGAGCTTCACCGTAAGCCGGCGCGCCCAGTGCACGAGGGTGAGCGAACTCGACTTCTTGGCATCACTCTTCCAGGCCACCGGACCCGAGTCGTAGATGCGCTGGTCGTAGCGTTCGAGGAACGCGTGCACGCCGTCGCCGTGTGGCTCGACGATCAGGGTCCAGCCCGACAAGGCGTCGCGCTGGCCGTCGCCTTCGGTGATCACGCAGAGCTTCGGCGCAGGGCTCGCGGGCGGCAGTTCGAGCGTGAAGGCGAACGCATCGACGCTGTCGGTGGCCTTCTCGGGCAGCCAGCACAGGTTGGACGGTGAGTCCTTGGGGAAGCCGGGGCGCACCGTGTACTTGCGCCATTCGACCTGGCGGTCGCTGGCGAAGCCCTCCAGCGCCTGATTGCGCACGCGCCACTGGCCGACCGGCGTGTCGAGCTTGCGGTGGGTGGCCGAGCCCTTGAAGTCGAGGTCGAGCCGCTTCGGCCAGCGCTTCGCATCCGGCACCTCGATGGCGGCGAGCTTCTGCTTCGGCGGTTCGAGGTCGCTGCGCCAGTTGGTGAGCGGCAGGCCGTTGCGCTGGGCGATCGCCAGCGTGAGGCCGGACGGGCCGGTGCGATTGTGCACCTTGACCAGCACCTTGTTGCGGCCGGCGTGCAGTTGCACCCGGAACGTGATCGCGTCGGGCAGCTGCACCTGCCAGTGCGGCCGCCAGGGGCCGAGCGGGCCGCCGGCGTTGTCGTACTTGCCGACCAGCTCGTCGTCGACGAACAGCGTGGCGTCGTCGTCGGCGCGCAGGTGGAACCAGGCTTCGGTCGCGCTGGCGACGTCGATGTGGGTCAGCGCGTAGATGGCGCTCCAGTCCTGATAGGAGAAGTCGAAGTTCAGCCAGCCGGTGTCGTCGACGGTGACCGGTTTGTTGCCGGGCTGACGCCACGTCGGGTTGTTGTTGATGCTCGCGTAGCGGGCCTGCAGGTCGATCTCGAGCTCGGGCGGGAAGCGGAAGCTGTCGGCGTCGACGCCCTCCTTCTTGAACGGGCCGATGACCCACCAGTCCTTGACGATGCCGAGTTCGAGCGCGTGATCGGCGAGGCCAGCACCCTCCCGTTGCAGCCGGCGCGCCATCTGGTCGCGCGGCACCGGCGAGCCGGGCGCCTCGTCGAGGTCCGGCACCGCCACCGCCGGCCGCGCCGCCGACTTCTGCTCGAGTGCGATCGCCTTCAGGTCGGCGGGCACCAGCGGCCAGCGGAAGCGCATCAGGTCGGCGAACGCCGCCTCACCGAAGGCCTGCACCAGGTGGTAGGCGAAGGCGCGCGCGACCTGCGGCGTGCGGCCGTCCTTGACCGGGCTGTCGCGGTAGTCGCGGAAGAACCGGCGATAGCGCTGCCACTGATACTGATCGCCCTGCTTGCCGTATTGGGTGATGAAGTGCAGGAAGAAGCCGGCGCTCGGCGCGTAGTTCGGGATGCGCCAGTACTCGAGGTCGCGGTCGAGGTAGTCCTGCAGGAACGCGCGCGCGGCGAGGCCGATGTTGGCGCGCGCGGCGGCGATCTGGCCGAGCTCCATCGCCGCGAAGGTGGCGCCGAAGTCGGCCAGCCCTTCGCGGAAGCCGCCGTAGATCGGCGTGGTGTCGTCGACGCAGTGGGTGAGCTCGTGGAAGAACAGGCCGGTGTCGACGCGGGCTGCCTTCTCGGCCGGATTGGCGCGGCCGACGTCGATGATCTTGCCGCCGCCGATGCCGCCGCCGAAGTCCCACAGCTCCTTGAAGTAGACCGTGACGCGATCGCCGTCGGGGTTGGGCACGCGGCCGAACAGGTCGGTCAGGTAGAGGTAGGCGAGGTCGAAGCGCAGCAGGCTGTCGGCGGCGATGCCGTCGAGCAGCACCTTCGGCCCGATCAGCACGAAGCGGTGGCTCAGCCGGGTCGTCGTGCGCGCCCAGCACGGGTGCTGCAGCGCCGCGTCGACCTCGGCCTGCTGCTCCGCGGGCACGTCGGCGAGCCAGGCCTTCTCGATCTGTTCGCGCACCGCCGCCGCCACCGCGCGCAGCTCGGGGGTGAACTCCAGGGTGCGCACGAGCTCGCGGCCGACGGCGCGCTTGCCCGGGTCCTTGGCCAGCTTGCTGCCGAGTTCGAGCCGCTCCTTGCCGGCGTGCTTCTCGGCCAGCGCCGCGACCTCGTCCTGCTGCTCCTTGGTCAGGTCGAACACCTTGGCGGCGATGCCGTCGCGGTCCTGCGTCACGCGTTTGGCGTCGGCGAGGGCGCCGAGCACGGCGCGGTCGGCCTGTTCCTGCAGGCTGCCGCCGACCGCAGCGAGCAGCGCGTAGGCGCCGAGCAGCTTGCCGGCGTCGAACATGCGGCCGGCGACCTGCCGCAGGTAGCGCGCGCGTTCGTCGCCGATGCGGCCGCGTACGATGTCCTGTTCTTCGAAGCCGAGCGCCGCCGGCGCCATGCGGCCGACGGTCGCGAGCGCCTTCTGCAGCTTCTGCTTCTGCGGGTAGTCGTCGAGCCGGCGGAACGTGAACTCGAGCTGGTCCCAGGCCACCTGCGGCTGCTTCGGCGCGAGCTCCAGCGCCGCCGCGATCACCGCGTCGACGGCGGTCGCGTCGGGCGTGCCGGTGAGGTCGGGGAAGGTGAACTCCGCGACCAGCGCCAGGCCGTCGCCACCGACCTCGCGCGCGAGCGGCGCCAGCAGCTTGTCCTCGACCGGGTCGAGCCAGGCGACGAGCACCTCGACGCGGGCCCCGGCCGCGAGCTTCGGCGCGATCGCGAAGGCGAGCGGCAGCTCGTAGGTGAACGGCTTGCCGACCGGCCACTGGGTGCACGGCGTCGGCGGTGCGTGGTCGCGGCGCAGGAACATGCGGCCACCGGCGCGCAGCTCGACGCGCACCGCGAGCGGGCGTTCGGGCACGACCTCGGGCGTGAAGGTGAGCCGCAGTGTGGCGCGGCCGGCCGTCGCCAGCGGTGCCGCGTCGATCTCGGCGGCGACGCGCACCGGCACCGACTGCGGTCGGAAGTCCTGCCCCGCGAGCGTGCAGGCCAGGGTCAGCACCAGGGTCGGCACCAGGGTCGGCAGGGAGCGCAGGATCGGCATGCGGGGCGCAGACTGTAGCACGCAGCCGCGGTCCGCCGTGCCCAGCCCTGGCCTTGGCACTGGTCGCCGACGTGGTCGCGACAGGCGATGCCATCGGCGCATCGTCGTCGCCGGCGGGCCGCTTGCGCCGCGCCGCTCCGTGCCGAAGCCGAGCTCTCGCAGAAGGCGTGGCGAAGTCGGGGGTGGCGCGGGTTGCATGGGGTATCCTGCCGCCTGCCCGCCTCCCCGCCCTCCTGGATCCCATGCGTTCGACTCTGCTCGCTCTCTGCACTGCCGCCCTCGGCGCCAGTGCCTTCGCCCAGGCCCTGCCGACCGAAGCGGCGCCGCTGACCTTCGCAGAGGCCGCGCGCCGCGCCGGCAACCCGCGCTGGCTGGCGCTCAAGTTCGCCAGCTTCGACACCACGCAGGCGGCGCCGGCGATCGCCGCCGGGCTGCGCGCCGCGCCGCTGGACGCCGACGCCGTCGACTACTTCCTGGTGCAGGTCGCCGGCGTCGACGAGCCGAAGCAGCAGGCGCTGCGCGCGCATGGGCTCGAACTGCTCGACTACGTGCCCAACCACGCCTGGATCGTGCGCGGCAGTGCGCGGCAGGTCGCGGCGGCCGTCGAGGGTGGGCGCGCCGTGTGGTCGTCGCCGCTGCACCCCGCCTATCGCGTCGACCCGCAGCTGCTGCTGGCCGGTGACGGCGAACGGCGCGTCGTCGTGATGGGCTTCGCCGGCATCGAGGCGGCGACGATCGCGGCCCAGGTCGCCGCCGCCGGCGCCAGCATCGTCGAGCAATACGACCTCTATGGTCGCCAGCTGCTGCTCGTCAGCGGCCGCGGCGCCTTCGTCACCGCGCTGGCCAAGAGCCACGATGTGCAGTGGGTCGATCCCGAGAGCATCGCCACCGAGCGCAATGAGAGCATGACCTGGGCGATCCAGACCGGGCAGAACGGCAATCGCAAGCTGTGGAGCCTCGGCCTGCACGGCGAGGGCCAGGTCATCGGCCACATGGACAGCGGCATCGCCACGTCGTCCTGCTACTTCAGCGACCCGGTGAACCCGATCGGCGCCAGCCACCGCAAGTTGGTCTACCGCTCGGGCACCGGCACCGGCTCGCACGGCACACACACGGCCGGCTCCGCCGCTGGCGACGCCCAGCCGGTCACCGGTTCGACGGCCAACCGCGGCCTCGCCTACCTGGCGAAGATCGCCGCCAGCTCGAACTACACGACCACCGGCTTCGCCTCCTACGCGACGACCCACAAGAACAACGGCGCCAGCGTACACACCAACTCGTGGGGCAACGACGGCACGCTCGCCTACGACGCCCTGTGTGTGTCGATCGACACGTTCCAGTGGAACAACGAGTTCAATCAGGTGCTGTTCGCCGAGACCAACACCTCGACGCTGCGCAACCCGGAGAACGCCAAGAACCTCGTCGCCGTCGGCAACTCGGGCAACGGCAGCTCGGTCAACACGGTCTGCACCGGCGGTGTCGGGCCGACCCAGGACGGCCGGCGCAAGCCGGACCTGTTCGCGCCGGGCTGCTCGATCGTGTCCTCGGGCACGTCGTCGTGCAGCACGACGACGATGACCGGCACCAGCATGGCGTGCCCGGCGGCGACCGCGGCGACGGCGCTGATCCGTCAGTACTTCATGGACGGCTTCTACCCGAGCGGAGTCGCCAACCCGGCCGACGCGCATACGCCGACCGCGGCGCTGCTGAAGGCGGTGCTGATCAACTCCGGCCAGGACATGACCGGTGTCTCCGGCTACCCGAGCAACGGCGAAGGTTGGGGGCACATCGTGCTCGACGACGCGCTGCACTTCAGCGGCGACGGCGGCCGGCTCTGGGCAGTCGACGTCGCCAAGGCCGACGGCCTCGTCACCGGGCAATCGCGCACGATGTTGATCGCGGTCAACGGCGGCTCGCTGCCGCTCGAGATCACGATGGCCTTCACCGACTACCCGGGCACGATCAACGCCTTCAACCCGGTCATCAACGACCTCGACCTGCGCGTCACGGCGCCGGACGGCACCGTCTACCGCGGCAACCACTTCTCCGGCGGCTGGTCGGTGGCCAACGGCGCCACCGTCGACGCCATCAACAACGTCGAGCGCGTCGCCGTGCAGGCGCCGGTCGCCGGCACCTGGACGATCGAGGTGATCGGCGCGCTGGTGCCGCAGGGCCCGCAGGGCTTCGGCGTCGCCGCCAACGGCGACATCCAGAACGGCTTCGCCACCGCGGCGGTCAGCACCTACGGCGCCGGCAAGGCGGGCAGCTTCGGCGTGCCGGCGATCTCGGCGTCGCTGCCGACGCTGCCGTCGACGTGGAACCTGCACGTCGCCGACTCGCTGCCGTTCAGCTTCGGCCTCCTGCTCTACGGCGACAGCGCGATCGTGGTGCCGTTCGACGGCGGCACGGTGCTGGTCAATCCGCTGCAGATCCTGTTGTTCGCGCTCGATGACCAGGGCGAGCTCGACTTCCCGGTCGTGCTGCCGCCCGAGCCGAGCCTCAACGGCGCCACCACCTTCTGGCAGGCTTGGATCCCGCTCGACCCGATCGCGACCGGCGAAGGTTGGGCGGCGACGCCGGGCCTGCGCATGACGATCGGCAACTGATGCCGGCGAGCGACGTGCGCCGCTACCTGCTCGGGGCATTGGCCGGCGCCGGCATCACCACCGTGGTGTTGTGGCCGGCGCCGCCGGCCGCCGCCCCGCCGCCTGTCGAGGTGTCGGCGCCCGCGCCTTTCGTGGCGGCGGGGCCAGCGCCTGGTCCGGCCCCGGCCGATGCGTCGTCGCGGGCGCTGCTCGAGTCGCTGGCGGCGCGGCTGTCGGCGGTCGAGGCGAAGCTCGACCGCGTGCTCACCCGCGGCGAACGTGTGCCCGTGGCCGAGCCCGCGCCGGTCGTCATCGACGCCGAAGCCCTGCTGCGGGCGCAGCAGGAGGTCGAGCGCATCAAGCTCTCGGCGATGACGGACGAGGAGCTGCGCCAGTTGGCGTGGCGCAGCTACAAGACCAACGCCGACGGCGCGGCGGCGGTGCGGGCGCTCGAACTGCTCGCGCAGCGCGCCACCGACCCGGCGGCGCGGGACACGGCGCGCACCGAACTCGCCACCATGCAGCGCCTCTGCGGCGGCGAGGCCATGCTCGCGGCTTCGGCGCAGAACCTGCGCGCGGTGCTCGACGCCAACGGCATCGGCAGCGAACGTGGTGTGGCGGCTGCGGCGCAGCTCGTCTACACGCTCGGTGCCCAGGGGGAACCCCAGGCGGCGCTGCAGCAGGCCGAGGCCGTCGTCGGCAGCCCGGCCACCACCGAGTGGACGCGCGCCGAACTGCGCATGACCGCGGCCGACCTGCGGCAACAGCTCGGCGACCCCGTGCGCGCCCGCGCCGACTACGAAGCGCTGCTGCGCGACATCGACGGCAAGGCGGACTTCGCCAAGCTGGCCAAGGAAGTGCGCGCGCGGCTCGGCCGCTGACCAGGCCGGGCCCGGCTCAGTCCGAGAGCCGCGGCGGCAGCGGCGCGTCGTCGCCGGCGAACCACGGCGCCGGCCGGCAGCGCTGCAGATGGGCGATCAGGTTGGCCGGGAACTGCGAGATGCGGTCGTTCCACTCGGTGGCGATGTCGTTGTAGAGCTGCCGGGTGTGCGCGAGCTTCTCCTCGACCGCCCACAACCGTTCGTGCAGGTCGCGGTAGAGCGTGTCGGCGCGCAGCTCGGGGTAGGCCTCGTGCAGCGCCAGCACGGTGCGCATCGCCGCCGCCGACTCCCGTTCGGCCGCGACCGCCGCCTCGGCGCCGTCGCCGCGCCGCAGCCTGGCCAGCCGTTCGAGCAGCCCCTGCTCGTGGGCGGCGTGGGCGCGCAGCACCGTCAGCAGGTTGGGCACCAACCCGGCGCGTACGGCGAGGTCGACGTCGACCTGGCGGAACGCCGCCTGCACCTGCTGCCGCAGCCGCACCAGTCGGTTGTTGGTGCCGAGCCACCAGATCGGCAGCCAGGTCGCGAGTCCGCACGGCAGCAGCCACGCCCACTCGACCGGCAGCGGCGCCGGATCCCCGTGGGTGAGCCACCACGCCGCTGCGCCGGCGCCGCCGGCGAAGGCGAAGAAGCCGGCGGAGAAGAACAGGGACGTCTCGCTGCTCGCGCTGCTCTGGACACGTTCGTGACGCTGCTGGCGCGTGACCAGACACGGCACCTCGGCCTGGTGGCCGAAGCCGCCGTCGTCGTGTTTGACGCCGAGCACGCTGACCACGGCGCCGAGCTCGATCACCGAGGCCGAATGCCGCAGCCGCGACGTCTCGTAGTCGGTCGGCAGGGCGTCCAGCGCCTCGTTGTCGGCGCCGGCCATGCGCACCAGCAGGGGCTCGCCGCCGTCGTCGAGTTCGAAGTCGATCGCGCGCGCCTCGCTGTGCTCCGTGCGCCACTCGCGGTGGTGCTTCGTCTTGCCGTCCTTGTCCTTCGTCGTCCAGTGGTGTTCGCGTTCGCGGCGGTAGGAGTAGGCGACACACTCGACCTCGAACCACGGACACAAGACCGGCTGCGCGCTCTGCACCGTGCCGCGCACCCAGGCGTCGTCGCCGACGGCCAGGGTGCGCACCGGCAGGAACGGGGCCCGGGCCATGACCCAGGTGCGGTGGTCCTGCCGCGTCAGGAGGCGCAGCAGCAGGGCGCCGAGCAGGAGCCCGGCGAGCGTAATGCCGAAGGCGGGCAGCAGCGGGTCGGCGGAGGCCAGCATGGCGCAGTTGCTACCCGGCGCATGCCGCCGACGCCAGCGGTTGGCGGCGGCCGCGCGACGCACCTGGGACATGCGCGGCGCTCGGCCGCGCCCCGGCGGTCGGTATCGTGCGCCACCCATGGTCTCCCCGCGTCTCCTCGTCGTCTTCGTCGCCGCCGCGTCCACGCTGCTGGCGCAGGTTCCCCCCGGGCAGTTCGAACGCATCAAGCAGGAAGGGTTGGAGCGCTCGCAGGTGATGCAGCACCTCGACCACCTCGTCAACCGCATCGGCCCGCGCCTGACCTCGTCGGACAACCTGACCGTGGCCTGCGAATGGGCCGCCGACACCTTCAGGTCGTTCGGCCTGACCAACGTGCACCTCGAGCAGTGGGGCGAGTTCCCGGTCGGCTTCAACCGCGGACCGTGGTGGGGCCGCATGACCCAGCCCGAGCCGATGGAGCTCATCTGCAACACCGATTCCTGGACCGCCGGCACGCGCATGCCGTCGCGCGGGCCGCTGCTGCCGGCGCCGAAGACCACCGAGGCGCTCGCCGCGCTGCAGGGCAGGCTCGCCGGGGTCTGGCTGCTGAACCCCGACTTCGCCATGCTCGAAGCGCTCAGCACGGCGCTGCGCGAGGAGGGCGGCTTCGGCTTCGTCACCGGTCGCGCCGCGCGCAGCGGCCGCGGCGAGAGCGACCTCCTGCTCACCGGCGGTTCGAGCCGCGTCGCCTTCGACAAGCTGCCGACGCTGCCGATGGTGCGCCTGCGCAGCGATTGTTACGAGAAGCTGCAGGCCCTGCTCGACGACGGCAAGGCGGTCGAGGTCGAGTTCGACATCCGCAACCACTTCCGGAAGGGGCCGATCCCGCTCTACAACGTCATCGCCGACCTGCCTGGCAGCGAGCGCCCGGACGAGTACGTCGTCGTCGGCGGCCACATCGACAGCTGGGACGGCGCCACCGGCACCACCGACAACGGCACCGGCACGGCCACCACGCTCGAAGCCGCGCGCATCCTGATGGCGATCGGGGCCAAGCCGAGGCGCACGATCCGCTTCATGCTGTGGAGCGGCGAAGAGCAGGGCCTGCTCGGCTCGCGCGCCTGGGTGCAGAAGCACAAGGACGAGATGGCGAAGTACAGCGCCTGCCTCGTGCACGACGGCGGCACCAACTACGTCTCCGGCATCGCCGGCATGGTGGAGATGCGGCCACAGCTGGAGACGGCGTTCGCGCCGGTGTTCGAGCTGGCGAAGGACCTGCCGTTCCGCGTGCGCGACATCGAGGCGTTCCGGCCGATCGGCAGCGACCACGAGTCGTTCACCGCCGCCGGTGTGCCGGGCTTCTTCTGGGACCAGGCCGGCCGCGCCAACTACACGCACACGCACCACACCCAGTACGACACCTACGACGCCGCGATCCCCGAGTACCAACGCCACAGCGCGGTGGTCATCGCCACCGGCGCGCTCGGCCTCGCCAACCTGCCCGAGCTGCTGACGCGCGAGAACATGAAGGTGCAGCGCGGCTTCAGCGGCGGCGCCGGTGGTGGGGATGGTCCGCGCGGCCGCCTGCTCGGCGTGATGATGCGCGCCGACGGCGTCACCATCGACGCCGTCACCGCGGATGGTGTCGGCGCCAAGGCCGGGCTCAAGCCGGGCGACAAGATCCTCAAGATCGGCGATACGGTGATCAAGGAGCAGCGTGACCTGCGGCCGGCGATGAACGCGGGGCCGGCCAAGAACACGGTGACGTTCCTGCGCGACGGCGTCGAGCAGACGGCGACGATCGAGTTCCCGGCGGCGCCGCAGCCGCCGGCTGGCGGCGGTCGCTGAGCGCTCGCGGACCCGGCGGCGGTGGCCATGGAACGCCCGCGCCGCGGTGGCCCCGGGCAGCACCCGTTCCCGGTGTCGTTGGCCGGCGGGCGGGCTTCCGGGATCGCGCTTGGCGGGGGGCGAACGGCGGGTAACTTCGGCACCCCCTCTCCGCGAAGACACCGGATACCGAATGACCAAGCACGGCCACGGGCTGCCCCGCAAGCGTCCTGCACGCAACCCCAAGGACGAGATCGCCGAAGACCTGCCGACGCTCGAACCGTTGGCCGACGAGCTGCCGACGCTCGAGCCGCTGGCCGAGCAGTTGCCCGAGGCCGCGGCGATCGAGCCGAAAGGCCCGGTCCAGGTGACGCTGGCCGCGGCCGCGGCTGCCGACAAGGGCTTCGACCAGGTCGTCACCGTCGAGGTCGCGGCGATGGACAAGAAGGCCGTGCCGGACGCCGTCAAGGCGCCGCTCGTCCGCCTCGCCGGCAAGAGCGCCGGTGGGCTGCGCCACCGGCGCGTACTGGT
>JAEUHT010000012.1 GCA_016793265.1 Planctomycetota bacterium | reverse complement strand
CGCGGTCTTTGCCCACCTCCTCGACCTTCGCCGAGGTGAAGTCCGCCGTGCAGTCGGGGCCGAGGTAGCGCCTGGGGTCGCCCATCTCGTAGAGCAGTTGGCTGATGACCGTGTTGCGGTTGACGAGTCCGCCGGTGCCCTCGTGCTTGGTCACCACGAACGTGCCGTCGGGGCTGGCCTCGATGACCGGGTAGCCGATGCGCACGAAGTCCTTCACCTCGCGCCAGCCGGTGTAGTTGCCGCCGGTGCACTGTGCACCACACTCGGCGATGTGACCCGCCATCGTGCCGGCCGCGAGCTTGTCCCACTCCCCGCTCTTCCAGCCGAACTCGTGGATCATCGGGCCGGCGACGAGCGCCGGGTCGGTGAGGCGGCCGCCGATGACGATCTGGGCGCCGGCGGCGAGGCACTCGGCGACCGCGAAGGCGCCGACGTAGACGTTGGCGCTCAGCAGCTTCGACTGCACGTCCGCCAGCGGGCGGCCGTCGTCCATGTTCTTCAGGTTGTGGCCGGCAGCGAGCAGCTCGGGCACGCGGCTGAGGATGTCGTCGCCCTCGATGATGCCGACCTTGAGGCCCTGGATGCCCTTCTTGCGGGCGAGCTGCAGCACCGCTTCGAGGCACGCCTGTGGATTCACGCCGCCGGCGTTGGCGACCACCTTGATGCCCTTCTCGGTGATGTCGGGCAGCGTGCGGTCGAGCATGGCGACGAAGTCGGTGGCGTAACCCGCCTTCGGGTTCCGCCCCTTGAGCTTCTGCATGATGCTCATGGTCACCTCGGCGAGGTAGTCGAGGGCCAGGTAGTCGAGCGGGCCTTCGCGCACGAGGCGCACGGGGCCGAGGATGGAGTCGCCCCAGAAGCCTTGGCCGTAGCCGATCCGAACCTTGTCGCGCATGGGTGTTCTCGAAAGCGGGGCGAGCAGGCTAACCGCCACCGCCGGTCGCCGTCAGCAAGCCACAAGGCGAAGTCGGCGGATCATGGCACCTTGCGCAGGCGCACTTCGACGCGGGTCCACTGGCCGGCGGTCACGGTGACGGTGCGCGGCGGCGGCGGCCGGTAGCCGGGAACCTCGGCGACCTGCAGCCGGAACTCCCCCGGCTCGCGCGTGGCGAGGCGGTCGGGGCCCGTGTAGGAGACCATCGGGCGGCCGCTCGCGTCGGTGAGCGCGAACGCGGGGCGGAACGGCAGCGAACGGCCGGTGGCATCGTCGACGACGTCGATCAGCAGGCCACACTCACGCCGCATCAGCATCACCACTTCGTTGCCCGGCGGCTGCACGGCGACACGCAGGTGGGTCCACTGGTAGCCGTGTGGTTGGGCGTCGAGCTCGATGGCTCCCGGCGGCGCCAGCAGCTCGAAGGTGCCGTCGGCACCTTGCCTGGCCGCGGCCGAGCCCAAGGCGGCTCCGGTCTCGGTCGCGGCTGCGCGCCAACGCAGCCCCCAGTTGCCCGGCGGGACCTGCGCGCCGCTGTCGGTGTCGATGCAGCGCACCCGCACCCGGCACGGGTCGGGCACCACCACGGCGATCTGCTCGTCCCCGTTCGGCCCGAGCTCGAACTCCGACTGCCACGCCGCGCCGGCGACGCTGCAGCGGTAGCTGCCCGGCGGCAGCTCGCCGGCGTGCCAGCGGCGCACGCCGGCGCCGATCGGCGGCATCGAGTCGAGGGTGATGCGCACGAGCTGCGTCTGCCAGGTGCGCGTCGTGCCGCGCGCTTCGACCCCCAGCGTGATCGAAGCACCCCAGGCCTCCCCCAGCGACAGCGTGCCGGCGGCGACGACGGCACGCGGCTGGGCCACGCCCCCGCGCAGCACGATCGTCGCCGCGGTGGTGCTGCCGGCGACGAAGGTCGCGTCGACTTCGCCGAGCGTCAACGGGTCCTCGTGCCACGCGCCCTTCTGCACCACGAGCCGCCAGGTGCCGGCCGGCAGGCGGTCGACTCGGGTCACGCGGCTAGGGTCGAACGGGAACTCCGCCACCGGCGACGATTGCAGGTTGCCCAGCACACGCAGCACCGAGCCCGCTGGCGGCGTGCCGCCGACGGCGTGCAGGTCGAGGTCGCCGCCCGGCCGCAGCTGCACGGTGCGTTCGCCCGGTTCGCGGGTGTCGAGCTCGACGAGCTGCCACGCGTAGCCGGCGGCGCTGATCCAGACGCGCTGCGAGACGTCGCTGACCGTGGGGTCGATGGCCAGCGGCGAACGGGCGCCGTCGGCCAGCACCTCGAGGCGCGGGTCGCCGCCGGGGAAGCGACGCCAGTAGCCACCGTCGCCGGGCCCGGTGACCACACGCAGGTCGCCGAGGTCCGAACCGGTGTCGGCGCCGAGCACGCGCAGGCGCATGGTCGTGAGCCAGACGCCGCGCAGGTCGTGCGGCGCCACGAGGTCGACGTCGTGTTGCCGCGGCACCACGGCGCGGCGGCCGCCGAGCCAGGCGTCGGTGACCAGGAAACGGTCGGGCTGGTGCTGCAGCACAGCCGTCCAGGTGCCGTCGACGACCAGCGCCTCGCCGTCTTCGAACTGGACCGGGCCGCGGTGGATGCCGCGCATGCACCGCATCGTCAGCGTGCCGTTCTCCCGGGCATGGGCGACGCCGAATTCGTCGTCGAGCACGAGCGTGCCGCGCAGGGTCACCGCGTCGGGGGGCGGAGCGGTCGGCGCAACGTCGGTTGGCGCAGCCTCGCGGCGAGTGGTCGTCACCGCGGGGTCGGCAGCGACCTCGGTCGCCACCGGCGAACCGGGCGCCATTGCCGGCTGCGGCGCCGGCTCGGCACCGGGTTCGGCGCTGGACAGGCTCCAGAACACGAAGCCGAGTGCGAGCAGCAGCAGCAGCGCACGGGAGACTCTCATCGCCGCAGAAGCGTGCGCGCGGCGGCAACCGGGGTCAATGCGCGACCCCGGCAGGTGGCTCGGAATCGGCGCGGCCGCCGCGGCCCGCCGCGGTCGAGGGTTGCAGGCGACGGGGATTTGGTGTCACTACTGGCGCATGTCCGACCGCCCGACCCGCTCGCCGCTGCCGCCCGGGGCCGCCCTCGCCGACGACCCCGAACGGCGCCCGGTGGACTTCCTGTTCCTGGTGCTGGCGAGCTTGTTCCTGGCGGCGCTCGTGGTCTGCAACCTGATCGCGAACAAGTTCGTGACGGTCGACCTCGGCTGCAAGGTGTTCGTCGTCAGCGCCGGCTCGCTGCCGTATCCGATCACGTTCCTCGCCACCGACCTGCTGTCGGAGGGCTACGGCCGGCGCCGCGCCAACCTCGTCGTCTGGGCCGGCTTCTTCGCCTCGGTGTTCACGATGGGCACGTTGTGGCTCGGCGATCAGTTCCCGGCCATCGTCGGCAGTCCCGTCAGCGACGAGGTCTATCGCGCAGCCTTCGCCAACAGCTGGCGGGTCATCACGGCGTCGATGGTGGCCTATCTGGTGGCGCAGTTCGTGGACGTCAAGCTGTTCCACTTCTGGCGCGAACTCACCGACGGCCGCCACCTGTGGCTGCGCAACAACGCCTCGACCATCCTGTCGCAACTGCTCGACTCGGCGCTCGTCGTGCTGGTGCTGTTCTGGGGCAGACGGCCGGCGGACGAGCTGTTCGGCATGATCGGCGACCTGTGGTTGTTCAAGGCGCTGCTGGCGCTGCTCGACACCCCGTTCTTCTACCTCGGCACGGCGTGGCTGCGGCGGCGGGTGTCGCAGCCGCTCTGATCGACAGCTCGCCTGCGGCGCGGTGGCGGCTACATGCGTTCGGGCGCCGGGATGCCGAGCAGCGCGAGGCCGGTGGTCAGCAGCCGCCGCGCGGCGTCGACGAGCACGAGGCGTGCCTGCTTGACGGCGGGTTCGGCGCTGACGACGTAGTGCTCGCGCAGGTAGCTGTGGATCTCGCCGGCGAGCGCGATGGTGTGGCCGGTGACGTGGCTCGGCTCACTCTGTTCGGCAGCGCGCTGCACCGCGCTGCCGAAGTCCTGCATGGTCAGCAGCACACGTTCGGCGTCGGCGAGCAGGCTGCAATCGACCTTGGCGACGTCCGGCACCGCCTGCTCCACCTTGCGCAGGATCGAACCGAGCCGCGCCACCGCGTACTGCACGTACGGGCCGGTCTCACCTTCGAACGCGAGCATCGCGTCCCAGTCGAACTTGACGTCCTTGATGCGCGAGTTCTTGAGGTCGTTGAAGACGATCGCGGAGACACCGACCTGCTCGGCGACCTTGTCCTTGTCGTCGAGCTCGGGGTTCTTCTGCTCGATCACCTGTCGCACCTTCGCCACTGACTCGTCGAGGATCTCGTCGAGGAACACGGCGTTGCCGGCGCGTGAGGCGAACTTCTCCCACTTGCCGTCCTCGGTCTTCGACAGCACGAGGCCGAACGGCACGTGTTCGACCGCCGCGGCGATCGGCTCCTGCATCTTCTTCAGCACGCCGGCGAGCTGCGCGAAGTGCAGCTTCTGCTCGGCGCCGACGACGTAGAGGATGCGATGCGGGTGGAACGTCGCTTCGCGGTAGAACACCGCGGCGAGGTCGCGCGTGTGGTACAGCGTGGTGCCGTCGCGCTTCTGCAGGATGCACGGCTCCTTGATGCCCTGCTCCTTGAGCCAGACGACCTGGGCGCCGTCGCTCTCCTCGAGCACGGCGGCCGCGCGCACGCGCGCCATCGCCGCCAACATCTTGTCCTCGAAGAACGACTCGCCGGTGATGTGATCGAAGGTGACGCCGAGGCGCGCGTACGGGCCTTGGAACGCCTTCAGCGACTCGTCGCGCAGCAGCTGCCACATGCGCCGCTCCTGGTTGTCGGCGCCACTCTCGAGCGCGCGGAAGTGCGCCGCCGCCTCGTCGTCGAGGGCGGGGTTCTGCTTCACCTCCTGGCCGTAGCGCTTGTAGAGCTCGAACATGTAGCGCATCGGCGATTGGTGCAGCTCCTGCTCGTTCCCCCAGCGCATGTAGGCCGTCATCATCTTGGCGAACGGCATGCCCCAATCGCCGAGGTGATTGATGCCGTGCACGGTGGCGCCCTGGTGGCGGTGGATGCGGCACAGGGCGTTGCCGATCACCGTGCTGCGCATGTGGCCGATGTGGAACGGCTTGGCGATGTTCGGCGAGCTGAAGTCGATGCAGACGACCTGCCCGGTCGGGCTGGCGGGGCCGTACGGCGCGCGCCCGGCCTGGATCGCGGTCAGCACCTCGCGGGCCAGCGCGCCGCGGTCGAAGCGGAAGTTGACGAACGGCCCGGCCGCGGTCGCCGAGGTGATGGTGGCGTCCGGCGTGAGCTTCGC
>JAEUHT010000010.1 GCA_016793265.1 Planctomycetota bacterium | reverse complement strand
TGTTCTACGACCAGGCGCTGCTGAACCCGTTGCAGTTCGTGCAGGTTTGGAAGGGTGGTCTCGCCTTCCACGGCGGCCTGGTCGGCGTCGCCGTCGCCGCCTGGTTGTTCGGCCGCCGCTACCGCATCGGCTGGGGCCGCGTCGCCGACTCCTGCGCGCTGGCGGTGACGCCGGGCATCCTCGCCGTGCGCATCGCCAACTTCATCAATGGTGAGTTGTTCGGCCGCGTCACCGAGAAGGGGGTCGGCTGGGCGATGCAGTTCCCGACCGACCCGATGGCGGAACGGCTGCTCGGCCTGTCGCCGGCGTGGACGATGCGCGACCGCGAACTCTGCATCCAGGTCGCGTTCGGCCGGCGTGAGTTCGCCGCGGTGAAGGACCAGCTCAGCAGCGTCGACGCCGACGGCAAGCAGATCGTCTGGGAGTCGGTGCAGAAGCACCTCGACTGGGAGAAGGTGCGCCACCTGACCGACGCCAACGGCAACCTGCTGGTGCCGTACCGGCACCCGTCGCAGCTCTACGAGGGCCTCGGCGAGGGGCTCGTGCTCGGCCTCGTGCTGTTCGGCCTCTACCTGCTGACGCGGCGGCGCCCGCTGCCGGCGGGCATCTACGCGGCGATCTTCCTGCTCGGTTATGCGGCCGTGCGCTTCTCGCTCGAGTACGTGCGTCAGCCCGACGCGCAGTTCGGCCCCGTCGGCACGGTGTTGTTCGGCTTGACGATGGGGCAGACGCTGAGCGTCGGCCTGGTCGCGTTCGCGGTGGGCATCCTGGCATGGCCGCGCCGCCGCGATCCGGCGAGATGAGCGTGCTGCACCGGGACAACGGGCGCGGCGCTGGCCGCAGCGCTTTGCGGCGGGAATAATCGCCGGCCCGGCGCCGTCCCCGGCCGCCCGGTGTCCACCGTACCCCCGATGCTCCGACCCTTCGCCGCCATCTGCTCGCTGTTGCTGCTCTGCACGGCTGCTTGTGACAACATCGGTCGGGCCTGGGATCCGGACGTCGGCCCACCGAGCACGGCGGAGTCCTCGGTCGCCGTGGTGCCGCGCGGTGGCGACGCGCGCGAAGGCCGGCCCAAGGTCAAGTCGTCGTATCCGTCCGGCGCCGGCTGGCCGAGCACGGTGCCGATCCTGATCGAGTTCAGCGAGAGCGTCAACCAGTCGTCGATCGCCCCGACCAGCGCCAACGGCACCGACGGTCGCATCATCCTGCGCGTGCAGGGCTCGACGCAGGCGCTGCCGTGCGCCTACGACTTCCTCGGCCAGGGGCGCCTCCTGCTGATGCGTCCGATCGGCACGCTCAACACGCCGCCGAACGCCAACTACGAGGTCGTGCTGCTGCCGGATGCGCGCGACGTCGATGGCGTGACCTTCCAGGTCGACGCCGAGGGCACCGTGTTGACCACCTTCCAGGCCAACCAGGACGCGTCGGTCAGCGCGGGTCGCATCCTCGCCGTGTATCCGAAGGACAACGCCCGCGACGCCACCCGCGAGACCGGCCTCGTGGTGGTGTTCGATCGCCCTGCCAACGCCTCGACGTTGCGCGTCGAGAACCTCTACCTGCGGCCACAAGGCGGCGTCGCCGTGCCCGGCGAACTCAAGCAGCCGCTGTCGACCGCCGGGGTCGAGGACACGCGCGTCACCCGTTTCACCCCGAGCGACACGCTCGCCGCCGCCGAACGGTACGAGCTGGTCGTCACCGAGGACATCACCTTCGGCACCGACTCGGCGCTCGACTTCGGCAACAAGACGCCGTTCTCGCGGTTCACGACCGTAGCGCCGGCAGCGCCCACGGCGGTCGTGCTCGGCAACCCCGACGCCGGCTTCGACGACAAGATCAACGCCCACAACGCGCTGTCGGCGCGGTTGCGCGTGACCACCGCGGCCGACGCGGTCGCTGGCGACCGGGTGCTGGCGCGCATCTACGGCGGCGATGCCGGCAGCGCCGCCGCCGGTGACTTCGTCTATGCCCAGCGCACCATCGAGCTGCCGACCGGTGGCGCCCAGGATGTCGACGTCGACTTCAGCGCGGCGCTCGGCACGCTGTCGAAGCCGCTGTTCGACGATGGTGCGATCACCTACGCGGTGCAGCTGCAGCACGGCTCGGAGCACTCGGGCTTCCTGCTCAGCACCACGGTGCAGAACGCGCGGTTCGACATCACCCCGCCGACGCTGCTGCACGCCGGGCCGCCGGCGTCGGTCGATGGCACCGACCTGTTCAGCGACACCGAGTCGGTGAGCTTCTACGGCGTCGCCAGCGAAGGCATCGCCGAGGCGACGCTGACCGACGGCACCAGCACGGTGAACCTGTTTGCGTCGAGCGACGACGGCAGCTTCTTGATGCTGCCAGTCGACGTCGGCCGCAAGGCGACGCCGCACCCGTACTCGCTGATCCTGACCGACCGCGCCGGCAACATGATCGCCGCCGCCGCAACCGGCAACATCCGCATGCGCGGCCAGTTCATCACCGGCACCGCGGGCCAGCTCACGGTCGAGGCCTACGACAGCGCCACGCTGTTGCCGCTGGTCGGGGCCACCGTGCTGGTCGATCCGGCGACGCCGACGCGGCCGGCGACGGGCCAGCTCGTCGGCACCACCGGCAGCGACGGCCGTGCGATCTTCACCGGTCTCGGCAGCGGCGCCCGCACGGTGACCATCGTGCGAGCTGGCTACGACCTGGTGACGCTGTATGCGACCCAGGCCGGGCACGTGTCGCTGCCGCTGCGGCCGACCAGCAACGCGACGGCGACCTTCCGCGGCACGGTCGCGTTCGCCTCGGCCAACGGCAGCGTCATCACGGCGCCGACCGGCGCCACCGTGATCGTCGGCAACAGCGCCGTCGCGAGTCGTTCCCCGCTCGGCGTGCGCACGGCCTCCAACACGCCGAACACGATCCCCGACACGGCCGTGTTGGCCAATCGGCCGCAGATCGTGACCACGTTCGGCGGCACCTTCCAGGCGCAGGCGCTGCCGACGTTCGGCTACCAGGGTGTGCAGATGCTCGGGCCTACCCTGTTGACGCCGATGCCGCCGGTGGCGCCGGCGCCCGGTGGTTCGGTCTCACAGCAGGTGCTCTCGGCGATCGACACCGGCGGCAGCGTGCTCGGGCTCGTCGGTGGGATCACCAAGGACTTCGCCTTCGCCACCGGCCTCGACACCGGCAACCTCGTCGGCGGCACGCTGTCGACGCGCGTCACGATGTCGGTGCCGGGCTTCTCCGGGCAGGCGCTCGCCGGCATCGGCACGGTCACCGCGAACACCGGCAGCAGCTTCTCGTTCAATGCCAACTTCGGCACCGCGGTCTCGGCCGCGTTCGTGCTGTTCAACCCGCTCTACTGGGTCGTCGCCGAGGCGCGCGACACCGCGGGCCGCGTCAGCCGACACCGCAGCTTGATCTCGGGATCGCAGGTCGTCGACACCCTCGAGGCGCAGGCGATCCCCGCCATCACCACGCCGGGGGGGCCGAGCACCGGGTCGCCGGCCGTGACGGTCGACGACGTGCTCGACGAGTCGATCGTCATCGGTGGGGCACCCGTCGGCGAGGCGCTGCTCGACCTCACCGCGACCGATGGCGCCGGGCGCAACTGGCTGCTGATCTGCACCGACCGCGACGCCGCGGGCGGCAGCGACACCTTCCAGTTCCCGGACCTGGCCACGGCTGGCGTCACCGGCCTCGCCGCCGGCACCTGGACGGTCGTCGCCGAGGCGCGGCTGACGATCTCCAACTCGCTGGCCGGCAACGACGACCTGATGCTGAGCGAGCGCTTCCGCAGTGAAGTGCTCTACAGCCGCTCCCAATCGGTGCAGTTCACGGTGCAGTGAGCCTGATGACGAGCGCGGTGGTGTTGTTGTCGGGTGGGCTCGACTCCGCGGTCGCGGCTGGGTTGTTCGCGGCGGTGCCCGGCCAGCGCCTCGCTGCCTGCTTGTTCGGCGATTACGGCCAGCGGGCGCGCGAGCGGGAGGCCGCGGCCGCCATGCGGCTCGCGGCGCGGTGGCAGGTGCCGTTCGTGCGCATCGGCTTGCCGTGGCTCGGCGAACTCGCGCAGCGTGCCGGCTGCCGGCTCCTGGCTGGCACCGGGGAATTGCCGGTTGGCACTTCGTCGGTGCCCGGGGATGCGGCCTCGGCCCGGGCGGTCTGGGTGCCGGCGCGCAACGCCGTGTTGGTCGCCATCGCCGCCGCGCACGCCGAGACGCTCGGCGCCAGCACGGTGGTCGCCGGCTTCAACCGCGAAGAAGCGGCGACCTTCGCCGACAACTCGGCCGCCTTCGTCGACGCCTGCACCACGATGCTGCGGCTCGGCACGCAGAACGGCGTGCGGGTGGTCAGCGCGACGCTCGACCTCGACAAGGCCGGCATCGTCGCGGCGGCGCGCCGGCTCGGCTTCACCGCCGCCGACTTCTGGTCGTGTTACGAGGGGGGCGCCGAGCCGTGCGGTCGCTGCGAGTCGTGCCTGCGATCGCGCTGGGAGCGGTGACCATGACCGTCGGCGTCTTCGGCATCGTCAACGTCACCCGGGACTCGTTCTCCGACGGTGGCCGTTTCCTCGCCCCGGCGGCGGCGATCGCGCACGGCGAGCGCCTGCTGGCCGACGGCGCCGACGTGCTCGACCTCGGCGCCGAGTCGACCCACCCCGACGCCGAGGACGTGCCGGCCGACGAGGAGATCGCGCGGCTGTCGCCGGTCGTCGACACGCTGCTGGCGCGCGGCGCCGTGCTCAGCATCGACACGGTGAAGCCGGTGGTGATGGCGGCGCTGCTGGCGCGCGGCGTGCAGTGGATCAACGACGTCGCCGGCTTCCGCAGCGAGGCGGCGATGGCCGTCGTCGCCGCCGCACCGCCGACCACACGCTTCGTGGCGATGTTCTCGCGTTGCCGCGGACCGCGCGCCGACCGCCCCGAGGACGAGCTCGACGGCCTCCTGCCCGAGCTGCGCGCGTTCGCCGTCGAGCGGGTCGCGGCGTTCGCGCGCGCCGGGGTCACCGCCGACCGCCTGGTCATCGACCCCGGCATGGGCTTCTTCCTCGGCCGCACCGCGGCGCCGAGCCTGCTCGTGCTGCGCGAGCTGCCGACGCTGGCGCCGGCCGGTGTCGAGCTGCTGGTCTCGGTGTCGCGCAAGTCGCTCGTCGGCGAGATCACCGGCCAGCCCGTCGCCGGGCGCGGGCCCGGCAGCCTTGCCGCCGAGCTGTGGGCCGCCCGCCACGGCGCGCGCTGGATCCGCACCCACGACGCGGCCGCCTTCCGCACTGCCTGGGCCGTCGAACGCGCCATCGCCGGCGGCGGCTGAACCGCACCGGGCGCTGGCCCGGGCCGGTCTGCGTTCGGGACATCCCGTATCCGGGCCGGTCTCAAGTTCGCCCTCGGCGAGGTCGAAACTGCTTCCGTCGTGGTGCCTCGCGTGGCGCCGCGTGGAGCCCATGGAAACGGTCAACGACATCAAGGAAGCCCTCTCGGCGCGTTCGCGCACGGCCACGCTCGATGAACTGAAGAGCGAAGGCCGCAAGCGGGTGCGGCTGATCCGGGCCGAGCACGTCGCCGCCATGATCTCCGAGGCCGTGCACGCTGCGATCGAGCATTCGGGGCTGCTGGCGCCCGAGCAGGTCGATTCGCTGATCGAGAAGAGCCGGCAGGAGTTCCGTTCGATCCTGAAGGAGCGCGAGGCCGAGGCGCAGCGCATGCACGAGGTCGAACAGGCGCTGACCGAACGCGAGCACGAGCTCGACGCCGCCCGCCACCGCCATCAGGAGCTGGTGTCGGCGATGGCGGCGCTGCGGCACGAACTCGACGCCACGCGCGAGCAGCTCGAAGCCGCGCAAGAGGCTCCCGCCGCGTCGCCGGCGCCGGCGGCGATGCCGGGCAGCGAGCTGATCCTGTCGCTGGTGCAGGAGATGGCGACGCTGAAGGCCAACATGATGGCGCAGCAGGCGCAGCCGCAGCAGCCGCAGATGGTGGTGCCGGACTTCTCGGCCGCCATCGAGAAGCTGACCGGCTCGCTCAACGACCGCCTGGAGACGCTGGGCAAGAAGATGGGCGTCAGCGCGGCCGTCGACAACTCGGCGCCGACCGACTTCGGCGGCTTGTTCCGCGACGCGGGCAAGTCGCTCGAGTCCAACATGGACAACATCCAGGTCAAGCAGAAGGCCGGCGGCGGCATCGCCGCCAACCTCGCGCGACTGAAGAAGCTCAAGGGCGGCGACTGAAGCGCGCCGCGATCAAGGACGAACCCGGGAACAGAGGGCGGAGACCAATGACGCAAGACAAGTACGATCCAAAGAACGAGCAGGGCGCCGATACTGCCGTGGCGCTCGGCAAGGGCCTCGATGTCGGCACGGCCAACCTCGCGGCGGCGGTGCAGAACGACGAAGGCGGCATCACGGTGACCGTGGAGCGCAACGCGTTCCTCGACATCCCTAGCGACACCTACAGCAAGAACATGCTGACCAAGCTGAAGGTGCCCTACATCGTGCACAACGGCAAGCTCGTGGTGATCGGCGAGGCCGCGTTCGAGCTCGCCAACGTCTTCGGTCGCGAGACACGCCGCCCGATGTGCGACGGCCTGATCAGCCCGAACGAGCAGGACGCGCTGCCGATGATGAAGATGATCATCCAGAAGATCCTGGGTGAGCCGCGCGTGCAGGGCGAGAACTGCTACTTCTGCGTGCCGGCGCCGTCGCTCGACGTCGAGAACAACATCGTCTACCACCAGGGCCTGTTCGAGAGCCTGGTCAACAAGCTCGGCTACAAGGCGCACGCCATCAACGAGGCGCACGCGGTGGTGTTCGCGGAGCTCGCCGACAACGACTTCACCGGCATCGGCCTGTCGTTCGGCGGCGGCATGGCCAACGCCTGCATCGCCTACAAGTCGATCCCGTGCCTGTCGTTCTCGGTGGCGCGCGGCGGCGACTGGATCGACAAGAACGTCGCCAACGTGCTCGGCGTGCCGCGCAGCAAGGCGACGCACATCAAGGAGCGCGGCATCGACATCCGCGACCCGAAGAGCCGCGAGGAGGAGGCGGTGGCGATCTACTACCGCAGCCTGATCAGCTACGTGCTCTCGAACATCAAGTCGCGCTTCGAGTCGGGCCAGAACATGCCCAGCTTCAACACGCCGATCGACATCGCCTGCGCCGGTGGCACGTCGATGGTCGGCGGCTTCATCGAGGTGTTCCGCGACGAGTTCGCCAAGATCGACTTCCCGATCCCGGTCGGTCGCATCTTCCGCAGCGAAGAGGCCCTGACCGCGGTCGCCAAGGGCTGTCTGGTCGCCGCCGCCATCGGCGAGAGCTGAGCCCGGCTGCGGCCGCGCGCGGTCAGCTGGCGTCGGCGCGCCACGCCGCGGCCGCGCATTCGCGCAGGTCGTCGAACAGACGGTCGCAGGCGTCGCGGATCGACGTCGGTACCGCCGGTGCCGGGTCGCGGCCGAGGCTCTGCGCGTGCACCCGGAGAGTCGGCCGCACCGTGGCGTCGCTGCCGGCGAAGCGCAGCAGCCGCCGCAGCCAAAGGGCGCTGTCGTGGACGAAGTCGCGGTAGCGCAGCGGGCGCACGAACTCCGGCCGGTGCTGCAGGCCGAGGTCGAAGAACAGGCGGTTGCGCAACCACCAGAATGCGGCGGCGGCCGCGGCCTCGTCGGTGCCGGCGGCGTCGAGCAGATCGAGCAGGCGCCGGCGTGTCGTCGGATCGATACGCTCGCTGCGCCACTTCAGCCAAGCCTCGTCGCCGGCGCGGAATCGAGCGGCGACCTCGGTGAAGTGCCCCGGCCACATGCGCAGCATCGAGTTGACCACGTCCGGCCAGATGCGGAAGACCCAGACCGCGCGGCTGGCATCGACGAGCTGCAGCAGGCGATCGGCCCACTGCGAATCGCAGAGCGGCTTGCAGACCAGGAGCCTCGCTGCCGAGGCCGTGCGCACTGCCTGCAGCCGTTCCACCGAGATGAGGCGGTAGTCGTGCATCAGTGCGGGGCTGCCCTCGCCGTGCGCCTCGAGCTCGGGCGGCGCCGTCAGCTCCTCGAGCAGCATGGTGGTGCCGGAGCGTTGCGAGCCGATGAGGAACAGGCAGCGCGTGTCGGGGTGGGGTGCCGCCATCACAGCTCGAAGGTCACCCGGATCCAGTTGGTGACCTGCCGCTCGATCGGCACCACCGGCGAGGTGGTCAGGCCGGCGAAGTAGAACGACCAGCCGTCGAGCAGCGCGAACGGCGGCACCGTCAGCACCGGGGTCGCCCGGCCCTGGCTGTCGAGCGTGCCGACGAAGTCGACGAAGAACGGGCTGCCCGGCGTCAGGCTCAGGTCCAGGAACAGACCCGGGTTGAGCGGGAACAAGTGGCCGAGCGGCAGCACGACGCCGGGCCAGTTGCTCTCGCTCATGGCGAAGATGTAGGGCATGCCGGCCTCGCTCGGCAGCGTGATCGGCAGCGGCGTCGGCACGCCCATCAGCAGGCTGCGCGGGCCCTGCACCATCATCGGCGTCAGCAGGAAGTTGAGGCTCTGCTGCACGAGCTGCGCCCGTTGGCCGGCGTCGAGCATCGTCTCGAGCGGCAGGCCGAAGGTGACGACGCGCGCGCCGCTGACCGGGTCGACCATCTGCACGCCGGCGGCGAGGCCGTTGCCGTAGCGCAGGCAGACTGCGCCGTTGCCGTTCGTCGGCGCCAGCACGTCCGGGTAGTCGACGTCGTAGGTCGGGCCGCTGCCGTTGTCGAAGGTGCCGGCGGCGAGCCCGGCGCTGACGGTGCCGTTGATGCCGGCCTGCAGCGTGTAGGTGTTGGCGTCGTCGGCGACCCAGGTGGAACCGAGCGTATTGCGGTAGAAGCTGCGGTCGGTGGCGCTGCCCATCGCGTCGAGGTCCCAGCCGACCTCGGCGCCGCTGACCAGCAGCGAACCGCCGCCGGCCAGGTAGCTGCCGACCAACGCCTGTTCGATGGTGCTGAACGTCTCGTCGCCGGTGCTCTCCTCGCCGAGCGACCAGAGCACGGCGCCGTAGCCGCCGAGCACGACGCGACCGAGCGCGACCGCCTCGTTGCTGGCGGCGTCGAAGCCGAGCGAGAAGGCGGCGTCGCGGCGCAGCGCGTCGCCGAGCCGCGGCAGGTAGTCGCGCGTGTTCTGCGGGCCCTTCACGTAGCGGTCGAGGCGGTCGAAGCCCTGCACCAGCAGCGCCTGCGCTTGGCCGAGGTGGTCGGTGCCCGCGGTCAGCACTTCGGTCGGGAACGAGCGGCCGCTGCTGTTGTTCGCCCGCACGCGGAACGAACGGGTGCTGTGCGGCGGCAGCGGCCCGGTCGACCAGCTCGTCGTGGTGACGGTGGCGACCTCGGCGAAGCCCTTGCCGTCGAGGCTCTGTTCGATGGTGTACTGGGTGGCGCCGGCGGCGGCGTCGAAGGCGACCCGCAGACCGCCGCTGCCGTCCTGCGTCACGCGCAGGGCCGTCGGCGGTTCGGGCGGGAACGGCGCCAGCGGGGCGAAGTAGCGCAGCACGCCGCGGGCCATGGCGCGCGCGGCGAGGTAGCGGAAGTCGGGGTCGTGCAGCGAACCGTGGTCGAGTGAGCCCGGCGTGTCGTGGAAGGCGAGTTCGACCAGGATGCCGGGCATCGTGCTGAGCAGCCGCACCTCACCGAAGTTGGCCTGCAGCTGGCCGCGGTCGGTCCAGCCGGCGTTCCAGTAGGCCTGCAGGTCGCTGACGATCTGCGTGTGCACGGTCTGGCTCAGTGTGGTCGAGCCCGGCGTGGCGCCGCCGTCGTAGATGTAGGTCGAGGTGCCGGAGCCGCCGCCGGCGTTGGTGTGCAGCGAGACGAACGCGTCGGCGGTGCGCCACTCGGCGAAGCGCGGCCGCGCGGTGACGTCGTCGTCGTTGTCGTTGCCGGTGCTGATCGAATCCCAGACCGTGCTCGGCGCGCCGCTGAACTGGGCCCAGTAGCGCGCGCATTCGCGCCAGCGGGCCTGACCGCTCGGGCCGGTGCCGCGCACGATCGAACCCATGCCGCCGCCGAGCCGCACGGTGTCGGCGATGCAGACGCCGCTCGCCGCGGACAGGTTGGAGAGCACGATCTGCGCGCCTTCTGCCGCCGTGAACCAGAAGTCACCGAGGTGGGCCCAGGTGAGGTTGTCGACGGTCTGGTCGACGACCGCCGTGCTGACGCCGCCTTGGTGGTGGATGCGGTAGCTGGCGGCGGTGGTGCGGTTGCTGCTGGCGCGATACCAGACGTAGACCGGGTAGAGGCCGTCCTGGACGATCGGCAGGTGCCAGGTCGCCGTCGCCGTCTCCACGCTCGGGTTGGTGGCTACGAAGCGGTAGCCGCCGCCGGCGTAGCCCGACGAGGCCGACGTCGTCCAACTGCCGGTCTCGTCGTAGGCCGGCGCGCCCTGGTCGTTGTCGAGCAGGGCGTCGACCGGGCGTTCGCCGTGTTCGCGGCAGAACACGACCTCGGCGCCCAGGTTCTGCAGGAACGGGATCAGGTACTGGTTGGCGATCTCGGCGGTGTGGATGTCCTCGATCAGGCCGTCGATGAGGCCGCGCTGCGTGGTCCAGCCGAGCGTCGAGTGCCAGTAGTAGCCGTGGCCGGGGGAGATGGCGATGCGCTTGCCGCTCAGCGTGCCGAACGGCAGCGTCAGCGACACGATCGGCGCCGGCGGCTGCAGCGGCAGCGCCACCGGCGCGCCTTCGCCTCGCGCCGTACGCAGGTCGACCTCGCGGCCGTCGCTCCGGCGCACCAGGATGCGCACGGCGGTGACGCCCGGTTCGCCGAGCGCGGTCTTGTCGATCTGCTCGACGGCGTCCTCGAACGAGGCGCCGGCCGGCGTCTGCAGCAGGGTCTCGTCGAACACGAGCGTGACGCGGCTGCCCTGGCGGTGGTCGGCGAGCAGGGTCGTGCCGGCGGGCACGCGGCTCGTGAAGCCGGCCGCGGCTTCGGCCGGGGTCGGCCCGGTCAGCAGATGGCGAACGGCATCGGCGGCGGAGCCGTGCAGCGGCGGCACCGGCGCCAGGTCGTCGAGGCGGAAGAACAGCGCCTGCTGGGCGGTGAGCGGAGCCGCGGCGAGCAGCGGGATGAGCAAGGTGGCGAGCGACCGCATGGGGCCGCCCATGCTAGCCGCGATCGGGCCCGGTGGAGCGTTCGCAGAGCTGTTCGACGAGCTGGCGCGAAGCGGCGAAGACGGCGTCCAGCAGCGGCGCCAGGGCCGCGGCCGGGAGACCATCGGCGGGGGCCGAGCCCAGCAGCGCCGTTCGCATCGTGGCTTCGCGGTCGGGGTCGTAGGCGGTGGCGCCGTGGGCCTGCTTGAGCGCGGCGATGCGGCGGCACAGGCGGGCGCGGTCGTGCAGCGCCTCGACCAGCCTTTGGTTGACGGCGTCCATCGCGGCGCGCAGGCGGGTGAGCTCCGGCTCCATGTGGCGAGGGATACCACCGCGGCGAGGCGCGCGAAACCCCGCTGACCCGGTCGGCGCCGGCGGCTAGCCTGCGCCCTGTGCCCGGCGACGCCCAGATCCACAGCATACGCGGCTGGTTGCCCGGCCTCGCGCTGGCGGCGCTCGTGCTGGCCGTGTTCGGCCCCGCGCTCGCCGGCGGCTACGTCGACGACGACCTCGACCTGATGACGACGAGCCCCGCGTTCCGTGGCCCGGGCCAGCTCGTCGCGGCCGTGGTGTCGCCGTTCTGGGGCTACGAGCTACCCTACTGGCGGCCGCTGACGAGCCTCGTGATGGGGCTCGGCCACTGGCTCGGCGGCGGTTCGCCGTGGTTGCTGCACGCGGCGGCCTTGCTCGCCCACACGGTGGCGACGGTGCTGGTGCGGCGCCTGCTGCGGCAACTCGGCTGCAGCGCGCCGTTGGCCTGGCTCGGCGCGGCGTCGTTCGCGGTGCTGCCGACGCAGGTCGAAGCGGTGGCCTGGGTCGCCGCGCTCGCTGACCCGTTGGCCGGCATGGCGACGCTCGGCTGCGTCTCGGCGTGGCTTCGCTGGCGCGATCGGGGCGGGGCGCGCGCGCCGTGGGCGGCGTGGCTGTGGTTCGTGCTGGCGCTCGCGGCCAAGGAGAACGGCTTGTTCGTGCTGCCCTGGCTCGCCGCGATCGAGATCGTGCGACGCCAGGAGGTGGTGCCGGGCCGGCGCCGGGCCGGGCTCGGCTTCGCCGCGCTCGTGTTGTCGTGGTACGGCGCGCGCTGCCTCGTCTTCGGCGACCTCGCCGCCGGCTTCGACCGCGGCGACCTCGGGCTCGGCCTCGATGCCGGCACCGGCGCGCTGCTGCGGCTCTACCTCGGGGCGGCCTTCGTCGGCCTGCCATCGGGCTGGTTCGGCATCACCCCGTACCGCAGCATCCCGCCCGACGCCGCGGCCCTGTGGCGCGCGTTGCCGTGGCCGCTGCTCGCGCTCGCCGCGGCGGTGTCGGCGTGGCGCGTCGCCCGCCGCCACCACGGCGGCCTCGCGTTCGTCGCCGCGGTCGGGTTCGCCGCGAGCCTGCTGCCGGTGCTGTTGGCGCCCGATCGGGCCGGGCCGTGGCCGTTGGTCGACCGCTACGCCTACCTCGCCGCCTTCGCCTACGCGGCGGTGCTCGTCGCCGCGGGGGCCACGCGGCCGTGGCTCGCGGCGGTGCTGGTGCTGGTGGCCGCGGTCGTCAGTGCGGCCCACGTGCCGGCGTGGCGCGACCAGGACGCGGTGGTGGCGGCGGCGCGGCGCCGCGTGCCGCGGCACCCCGAGGTGCTGGCGATGGCCGGCCATCAGGCGCTGGCGGCGGCCGAACGGGCGACCGACGCGGCGGCGCGCAACGCGGCCTATCGCACCGCGCACGATCACTTCGTGGCGGCGCTGCGCGGGCTGCAGCGACCGCTCTACGCCGCCCGGGCGCTGCAGCGCACGATCGGCCCGAGCGCCCGCCTCGGCCAGGCGCTCGCCGCTGCCTACGGCCGGCTGGTGCCGGCGGCGGCGGCGTTGGCCGCGTTCGCGCCGTTGCTGCAGGAACGGCCCGACGACACCGCGGTGCTGCTCGCGTTCGGCGCCGCCGCGGCGAGCCTCGACGACGTGCGCACCGCCGAGCAGGCCTGGCAGCGCGCGTTCGTGGTCGATCCGGCCTGCGATCAGGCGGCCTGCAACCTCGGGCGACTCTACCTGCTCGCGGGCCAGCGTGAGGCGGCGCGGCGCTGGCTCACCACCACGTTGCGCCTGCGCCCCGACAACCAGCTCGCGGCGTCCTTGCTGCAGCAACTGCGTTGAGCGCGGCGCGCGTTGCCGAAGCTGCCGGCGGCGGGTACGACGGCCGCCGATGACGCGCGCGACCAAACCCGAGGTGCTGGCGCCGGCCGGCAGCATGCCGGCGCTGCTGGCGGCCCTGCAGCACGGCGCCGACGCCGTCTACTTCGGCCTGCAGGACGGCTTCAACGCGCGCGCCCGCGCCGCCAACTTCGACCTCACCACGCTGCCCGCCGTCGTCGCGCGCATCCACCGCGCCGGCGCTCGCGCCTACGTCACGCTCAATACGCTCGTGTTCGAGCCCGAGCTGCCGGCGATGGAACGGGTGCTGCGCGCCATCGCGGCCTCGGGGGTCGACGCGGTGATCGTGCAGGATCCGGCCGTGTGCCTTTTGGCGCGTGTGCTGTGCCCCGAGCTCGAACTGCACGCCAGCACGCAGATGACGATCGCCGAACCGGCGGCGGCCGCGTTCGCGACCGCGCTCGGCGTCTCCCGCATCGTCGTGCCGCGCGAGTTGTCGATCGCCGAGATCGAGCGGTTCGCCGCCGCCACCACCGCCGAACTCGAGGTGTTCGTGCACGGCGCCTTGTGTGTGTCGTGGAGCGGTCAGTGCCTGACCAGCGAGGCCTGGGGCGGCCGTTCCGCCAACCGCGGTCAATGCGCGCAGAGCTGCCGCATGCCGTATGAGCTCGTCGTCGACGGTGAGCTGCGCCCGCTCGGCGACGTACGCTACCTGCTGAGCCCGAAGGACCTCGCCGGCGCGCGCGCCGTGCCCGAGCTGCTGCGGCTCGGCGTGCACGGCCTCAAGATCGAAGGCCGCCAGAAGGGCCCGGTCTACGTCGCCACCGCGACCGGCGGCTACCGGCGTTGGGTCGACGCGCTCACGTCCGGCGCCGATGCGAAGACCGCCGAACGCCGATTGGCGCAGGATCTGTTGTCGATGTCGCTGGCCTACACGCGCGGCTTCGGCGACGGCTTCCTCGGCGGCAGCGACCACCAGACGCTCGTCGAAGGGCGCTTTCCGAAGCACCGCGGCGTCTTCGTCGGCCGCGTCGTGCGCGTGGTCGGCGACCAGGTCGTCGTGCGCGAGGCTGCCGACGGGCGGCCGTGGACCGGCGCGCTCGCGCTCGACGAACGGCCGGTCGGGCCGGTGGGGCAGCGCAGTGTGACCTTGCCGGCGGCGGGGGACGCGGCGCCGCTGCAGCTGCGACCGGGGCTCGGCGTGGTGTTCGATCAGGGCGATCCCGAGGACAGGCAGGAGCCCGGCGGGCCGCTGTTCGCAGTCGACGTGCGGGGGCACGAGCTGTGGCTCGGGTTCGGCTCGCCGGGGCCGGACCTGTCGCGCGTGGCTGCGGGCGACCGCGTCTTCGCGACCAGCGATCCCGCCGAGCAGAGCGAGGCTCTGGCCGCGGTGCGCGAGAACGTCGAGCCGGGCGGGCGCAACGTGGTCGACCTCGTCGTGCGCGGCGGGCCGGGGACGCCCCTGCAGGTCCTGGCTCGCTGCCGTGGCTTCACCGCCGCCGCCACGAGTCGCAGCGCGCTGCAGCCGGCGCGCGGCCAGGGCCTCGATCGTTCGATCCTGACCGACAAGCTGGCGGCGTTCGGCGGCACGCCGTTCCGGCTCGGCGAGCTGGACCTCGCCGGCCTCGCCGCGGGACGACACGTGCCGGCCAGCGAACTCAAGGAGTTGCGCCGCGAACTCGTGCAGGCGCTGCTGCCGCAGATCGAGCGCGGCCCGGTGCGTACGGTCGACGCCAGCCCGGCGTTGCCGCGGCTCACGGCGACGTTCGCCGACCTCGTGCCGGCGCCGCCGGGGCCGCCGACCGTGGTGCCGCTGCTGCGCACCGACGAACAGCTCGATGCCGCGATCGCCGCCGGCTGCCGCGAGGTCGAACTCGACTGGATGGAGCTGGTGGGCCTCGGCCAGGCCTTCGCGCGCGCGCGTCAGGCCGGGCTCGTGGTGACGGTGGCGACGACGCGCGTCGGCAAGCCCGGGGAGGACGCCTTGCTCGAACGGTTGCGCCGGCTGCAGCCGGACGGCCTCCTGGTGCGTCACCTCGGGGCGCTGATGCGCGCCCGCGACTGGGTCGCCGCCGGCGATCGCCTCGTGTTGCACGGCGACTTCTCGCTGAACGCCACCAACTCGCTGACTGCGTGTCACCTGCTGCGACTCGGCCTCGGCACGGTGACGGCGGCGTTCGACCTCGACGAGGCGCAGCTCGCGGCGATGCAGCGCTCGCTGCCGAAGGGGCGGCTCGCCGTGGTCGTGCACCACCGCATCCCGACCTTCCACACCGAACACTGCGTCTACTCGCACCTGCTCAGCAACGGCCGCGACTTCCACGGCTGCGGCCGGCCGTGCGAACGGCACCAGGTGGCGCTGCGGGATCACCTCGGCCGCGAGCACCCGGTGATCGTCGACGTCGGCTGCCGCAACACGGTGTTCCACCACGCGCCGCAGCAGGCGGCGGCGTGGGCGCCGAAGCTCGTGGCCGCCGGCGTGTTGCGCTTCCGCGTCGAGTTCGTGCGCGAATCGGGTGCGGTGGTGGCGGCCGTGATCGGCGCCTGGCGCGACCTGCTGGCCGGGCGCATCGACGCGGCCGAGCTCGCGCGACGCACCGGCGCCGACAGCCAGATCGGCGTCGCCCAGGGCGGCATGAAGCTGCTCGCCGAGTGAGCCGATGTGCCGGCGGCCGCGGCCGGCTGGCGCTCAACCCGGCGGGGCGCGGCGCTGGTTGGCGACCGCGCTCTGCAGGCGCGGCAGGAACGTGCAGTAGCAGGCACCAAAGCAGCAGCTCGCGTGCCACAACACGCGCAGGCCGAGCGACGTCGTCGGCGGTTCGGCCGAGTCGAGCAGCCACTCGATGAGCGCGCTGATCGCGGCCGCGACCCCGGTGAACAGCACAGCGGCCATCGCCGCCAGCGTCGCCGGGTTGGTGTCGGGGCGCAGCCGCGGCAGCGGCCGCGGGCGCTGGCCGCGGCTGACCACGAGGTGCAGCGCGAACGCCATGGCCACGACCACCGCCCATTCGCGCGGTGCCAGCTCGTAGCCACGGAAACGCGCCACGCCGGCGACCCACAGCACCGCGATCAGCGTCGGCGCCAGCGACAGCAGGCGCCGCGTGATCTGGAGGGGGCGCGGGCCTCTCGGCGGTGCGGTCATCAGCCGGCGCGCGAGATCAGAGAGCCGTGCCGCCGGTCACGTAGCGCGGGAACTTCTTGAGGAAGACCTCGCGCGCCGCAGCGTCCCGGGTCGCCTTGTTGCTCATCGAACCGCCTTCGACGGCGATCGAGAACATGAACGGGAAGTCGTAGCTCTGCGTCTTCAGGTTCCAGTGCGTGCGGGTCAGCATGGCGTCGCTGGTGCCACCCGAGGTGGTCGAGCCGATGTCCCGGTCCTTGATGCCGCCGCCCGACTGGGCGTTGGTGTCGCTGTTGCCGCTCGCCGTCTTGTCGGCGGACAGCGAGGTGCGTTGCCGGCACAAGCCCGCGAACGCGTAGACCTCCTTCTTCTCGCCGAACAAGAGGCCGGCGACGATGGCGCCGCCGGCACCTGCGGCAACGCCCGTGCCCACGCTCTCGGTCAGGATGCCGGTGGCCACGCCGGTGCCGACGCCGGCCCAGATGCCGGCCTCGCTGTTGAACTCGAACTTGCCGTCCTCGCCGGCCTCGTAGACGAGGATCTCGTACTGCGACTTCTTGCCGGTGCCACGCGGCAGCAACTTGACGTCGCCCATGCCGGCCTGGCGGCACTGGTTGACCACGGCTTCCCGCAGCTGGGCCAGGTACTCGTCATCCTCTTCCATGGTCGGGCACTGCAGCGTGACGCTGATGGTGCCGAGCTCGACCGTGCCGTCCGTGGGGGGCGGCAGTTCCGTGTTGTCCTGCCAGACCGGCGGCCGGCCGATCGGCTTGAACTTGCCCGTGGCGGAGCAGCTCGCCATCAGCGCGAGCGCGGCGAGCAAGGAGAGGGAGAGCAGCTTCTTGGCGATGTTCATGGTCACCTGCAGTTGTCCGAAATGACGGTGGCGTCGGTTGTACAGATGCCACCGCCGGTCTCCACTTCGTTGCCGTGAATCAGCGGCAAGCACGGCGGCGTGCGGCGGCTCAGATACTGAGGACCTTCGCGGCCTTGCCGAGCTCGGCGAGGATGGTGTCCATGTCGGAGACCTTGCCGACGGCGGGGGTGATGCCGAAGTGGGCGACGCAGGTGCCGCACGGCAGCAGGTCGACGCCGCGTTCCTCGAGCAGCTTCATCTCGGCGAGCACCGGCGAGTCGGCGGCGAGCAGCTTGACGGCGCTGTTGACCATGACGATGGCGGTGAAGTCGCGCAGCGCGATGGCCTTCTTCAGGAAGGTGCCGAGGATCTTCTGACCGAGGGCCCGGTCGCCGTGGCCCATCTGGTCCTGGCCGAGGAAGACGATCGTATCCATGGCGGCACTGTGCGCGACGGCGGCCGTCGGCGCCAGCGTGGCCGATGTTGCTTTCCCCGCGGCGGCCGAGTCCCTACCTTCTCCGCCCTGCTGCCATGAAAGTACTCGTCGTCGGTCACGGTGGGCGCGAACACGCCCTGGCCTGGAAGATCCGCCAGTCGCCGCTGGTCACCCGCCTGTGGTGCGCGCCGGGCAACCCCGGCACCGCGAACCTCGCCGACAACCTCGACATCGGCGCCGAGGACATCGCCGGCCTGGTGCGCTTCGCCGCCGCCGAGAAGGTCGACCTCACCGTGGTCGGGCCGGAGGCGCCGCTGTGCGCCGGCATCGTCGACGAGTTCCAGAAGCACAAGCTGCTCTGCTTCGGGCCCAACAAGGCCGCGGCCGAGATCGAGGGCAACAAGGCGTTCGCCCGCGAACTGTGCCGCCGCCACCGCATCCCGGGCCCGGGCTTCTGGGTGTTCGAGGAGCTGGCGATGGCCCGGTCGTTCCTCGACAACCGGCCGGACGGCCCGATCGTGGTCAAGGCCGCCGGCCTCGCCGCCGGCAAGGGTGTCACCGTCTGCAAGAACAACGAGGAGGCGCGCGCCGCCGTCGGCGAGTGCCTCGAGAAGCGCCGCTTCGGCGAGGCCGGCTCGCGCGTGGTGTTCGAGGAGTTCCTCGAAGGCGCCGAGGTGTCGCTGATCACGCTGACCGACGGCCGCACGATCGTGCCGTTCGACCCGGCGCGGGATCACAAGGCCGTCGGCGACGGCGACAAGGGCCCCAACACCGGCGGCATGGGCGTCATCACGCCGGTGCCGCTGATGCCGCGCATGGCGACGCAGATCGAGAGCCAGATCGTGTTCCCGACCGTGCACGCGCTGAACCGCGAGAACCGCCGCTACCAGGGCTTCCTCTACGCGGGGCTGATGCTGACCACGCAGGGGCCGCGGGTGCTCGAGTACAACTGCCGGCTCGGCGACCCGGAGACGCAGCCGCTGCTGATGCGGTTGCAGAGTGATCTGCTGCCGCTGCTGCTCGCCACGGCCGAAGGCAAGCTCGAACAGCAGTCGGCGCCGGTCTGGGACAAGCGCGTCGCCGTGTGTGTGGTCGCCTGCAGCGGCGGCTACCCGGGCGACTTCAAGAAGGGCGTGCCGATCTTCGGGGTCGACAAGGTCACGACCGGCCCGGACCTGCAGGTGTTCCACGCCGGCACGTCGCAACGTGGTGGCGACCTGCTGACGGCGGGCGGGCGCGTGCTGGCGGTGACCGCGCTCGGCGTCGACGCCGCGGCGGCGCGGCAGCGGGCCTACGCCGCGCTCGACGCCATCGAGTTCTCCGGCAAGCACTATCGCCGCGACATCGGCCTCAAGGCGTGAGCGGCGAGGCGGCGTGCAGGTGACCTCCGTGCGGCGCCGTTCGGTGGGCGCCCGAGGTTCGGTTGCGGCCATGACGTCGAGCGGTATCCTGACTTCGCGATGAAGCCCGACCAGGAACACGGCATCGTCGAAGCCCAGCTGCGGCAGAAGGGCCACCGCTGGACCAACCAGCGCGCCCTGATCGTGCGCATGGCCTTCGCCACCCACGACCACTTCACGGCCGAGCAGCTGCTCGACATCTGCCGCCGTGAGGACCCGAAGGTGTCGCGGGCGACCGTCTATCGTACGCTCGCGGTGCTGGAGCAGGAGGGCTTCGTCGAAGGGCTGGAGACCGGCGACGGTGGCCGCCGCTTCGAACACGTGCTCGGCCACGAGCACCACGACCACATGGTCTGCCTCGGCTGCGAGCAGATCCTCGAGTTCCACGACGACGAACTCGAACAGCGCCAGCTGCTCGCCGCGCGGCGGCTCGGCTTCCAGGTGCTGCGCCACAGCCTGCGCCTCTACGGCTACTGCCGGGCCTGCCAGCGCGCGGGCAATTCGCAGCGCGCGGCGAAGGGGCCTTGAGTGGCGAAGGCGCGTGTGCTGGTGGTCGACGACGAGCGCGACCTGGTGGAGAGCTGCGTCTGGTTCCTCGAGCGCGCCGGCTACGAGGCCCGCGGCGCGGCGTCGGCCGATGCAGCGCTGCAGCTGCTCGCCGCTCTGGACTTCCAGGTCGTGGTCAGCGACGTGCGCATGCCGCGCATGAGCGGCATGGAGCTGCTGGCCGCGATCAAGGCGCGGGATCCCGATATCGAGGTGCTGCTGCTGACCGGCTTCCCGGACCTGCAGATGGCGGTGGCGGCGATCAAGCAGGGCGCCTTCGACTACCTGGCCAAGCCCTACGCCGAGAAGGACCTGCTCGAACGGGTCGCCAAGGCCGCGGCGCACCGCCGCGTCAAGGACGGCAACGCCGGGCTGCGCGAACGGCTGCGCTCCGGGGTCGCCGGGCGCCGTTTGATCCACCGTTCGGCGGGCTTCGGCGACCTCGTCACCATGCTCGAACGCGCGGCGCGCACCGACGCCTCGGTGCTGCTGCTCGGCGAGAGCGGCACCGGCAAGGAGCTGCTGGCGCACCACCTGCACGACAAGAGTGTGCGCGCCGACAAGCCGTTCGTGCCGGTCGACTGCGCCTCGATCCCGACCGAGCTGTTCGAGAGCGAGCTGTTCGGGCACATGAAGGGCGCCTTCACCGGCGCCGGCAGCCAGAAGCTCGGCCTGATCCAGGTCGCCGACGGCGGCACGTTGTTCCTCGACGAACTCGGTGAGCTGCCGTTGGCGTTCCAGGCCAAGCTGCTGCGCGCCATCCAGGAGCGCTGCGTGCGTCCGGTCGGCAGCAGCGAGCAGGTGCCGGTCGACGTGCGCATCGTCGCCGCCACCAACCGCAACCTGCAGAGGGAGGTCGACGACGGCCGCTTCCGCGCCGACCTGTTCTACCGCCTCGACGTCGTGCGCATCGCGGTGCCGCCGCTGCGGGATCGCCCGGGCGACGTCGATGTGCTGGTCGAGCACTTCCTCGAACGCTTCGGCCGACCGGTCGGCATCGAGCGGCTGTCGGCGGCGGCGGCGGCGGTGCTGCGCGAACACCATTGGCCCGGCAACGTGCGGCAGCTGCGTAACGCGATCGAACGCGCCTGTGCGCTCGGCCACCCGCCCGAGCTGCAGGTCGTGGACCTGCCGCCCGACCTGCTGGCCGACCCGGCAGCTGAGCCCGCGGCGGACGTCGAAGCGGCCGGCGGCACCTTCGCGGCGATGAAGGCGCGCCGCATCGCGGTGATGGAGAGCAGCTACGTCGAGTCGCTGCTGAAGAAGCACAAGGGCAACGTCACGCACTGCAGCGAAGAGGCCGGCATGGCGCGCAGCGCGTTCCAGAAGCTGATGCAGAAGTACGGCATCCGCAGCGCCGGCTACCGCGATTGAGCCCGGTCAGGCCTCGGCGGCGGCGACCTTCACCATCTCGCGGAACACCACCATGCCGTCGCCATCGAGCGGCAGGCTGCCCTGCGCAAGCTGCGTGCGCCGCCAGTCGGGCATGTGCGTCGGCAAGTAGCTGCGGTCGGGGTGCGGCATCACGCCGAGCACGCGGCCGCGCAGGTCGGTGAGTCCGGCGATGCCGAGCGGGGCGCCGTTCGGGTTCTGCGGATAACGCTCGGTCGGGGCCCCGCGCTCGTCGACGTAGAGCAGCGTGGCGTAGCCCTCGTCGATCAGCAGGCGCTGCAGCGCCGGCGTGCGCGCGACGAGGCGGCCTTCGCCGTGGGCGGCGGGCCAACGCAGCGTCAGGCCGGCCGGCAGGAACGCGCAGCGCGACTTGGTGGTGCGCATCGTCACCCAGCGGCACTCGTAGTGGTTGGACAGGTTGTGGGTCAGCGTCACCTCTTCTTCGAGGCGGCCCTGCGTGCAGGGCACCAGGCCGAGCCGCACCAGCACCTGGAAGCCGTTGCAGATGCCCAGCACGAGGCCGCCGCGGCCGACGAAGCGCTGCACCCGATCGCCGAGGCGCTGCTTCATCTCCTGCGCCAGCACGCGGCCCGAGCTGATGTCGTCGCCGTAGGAGAAGCCGCCGGGCACCGCCAGCGCGGCGAACGTGTCGAGTCGCTCGGGCTGCTGCAGCAGTTGCTGGATGTGCACGTACTCGGGGCGGCCGCCGGCGCGCTGGAAGGCGTCGAACGTCTCGCGCTCGCAGTTGATGCCGGGGGCGCGCAGGATCAGGACCTTGGGCAAGCTCACGAGCGCACCTCCGCGCCGCTGGCGGTGAGCAGCGTGCCGTCGAGGTCGAGCGGCGCCTTCCAGGCGCGTTCGGCCGCGGCCAGCAGCACCTTGGTTGGTGGGGCGCCGCCGCCGACGAAGGTCAGCTCGGGCGCCGTCACGACCTCGCCGATCACCGCGAACGGCACTTGGTGCAGGTTTGCGCGCAGGTCGTCGAGGCGGTCGGCCGGCACTTCCAACAGGAGCCGGCTCTGCGACTCGCTGAACAGCACCCGCTCGGGGTGCATGACGCCGGCGGTGCGCACGGCGTCGAGGTCGACGCGCGCGCCGAGGCGCCCGCCGATCGCCATCTCGGCGACGGCGGCGCCGAGGCCACCTTCGGCGAGGTCGTGCGCGGCCAATACGCAGCCGGCCTGGATCGCGCGGTGGCAGCCGAGCAGCACGTCGCGGCCGAGCTGGTGGTCGACGCGCGGCACGTCGCGGCCGAGCTGGCCCTTGGTCTTGTAGTAGACGCTGCCGCCGAGTTCGTCCTTGGTGACGCCGACGAGCACGAGCTTGGCGCCGGCGCGCTTGAGGTCGCTGCTGGTGGTGCGGCGCACGTCGGCGACGATCGACATCGCCGTGACCAGGATGCAGCCGGGGATGCGGATGGTGCCCCGCGGCGTGCGGAATTCGTTGTGCAGCGAGTCCTTGCCGGACACGAACGGCGTGCGGTAGGTGAGCGCCAGCGCACACAGCGCATCGGTGGCGCGCACCAGTTCGCCGAGCACCTGCGGGTCGCGGGTGTTGCCCCAGCAGTAGTTGTCGAG
>JAEUHT010000305.1 GCA_016793265.1 Planctomycetota bacterium | reverse complement strand
GCCACGGGCTGCTGGTGCTGCTCACAGTCACGATTGGGGCAGAACGGCGGCACGAACTCCAACGGTGCACCTCCTCAGCGCGGCACCACGCCGCGCGGTCAATGCACATGTGCCCCGAAACCCCCAGCGGTCGCAGTCTGGGGGTGAATTCTCTGGCGACCACACTCAAGGGATCAGTTCAGATTAGGCGCATCGGCAGGCGCAGGACCATCTCCCGCACCACCAACTCGGCGCAGTTGCGGGCGGCGGCTTCGCGGTCTCGCGGCGAAGCGCCGACGCCGCCGGCCTTCACCGAGCCTTGCATGCTGCCGCTCCACAGCGTGACGCCGTCGCTGCCGAGCAGCGTGGCTTCGACCTGGAACGACACCGTGCGGTCGACCATCAGGCGCGTCTCGTCCCAGTGGCCCAGGCGCAGCGCCAGCACGGCATCTTCCTGCACGTGCCCGGCGAACCTCTTCAGCGTCGCCGGCGCGATGATCGACTCGGTGCCAGCGGCCGGCGGCAGCTTGCGCATCTCGGCATCGACCTTGTCGGGGCGCAGCGGCGAATAGAGGCGATCCGGCAGTTGCCGCATGACCTCCTGCCGCACGAAGACCAGGAACTGGTCCGACAACCGCTGGGTGGTGCCGTCCTCTACGGCCAGAACGGCTACCTGGGACGGGCTGCGCGTCGCCATCGCCGGCGTGGCGACGAAGTTGGCGGTCACGGTGACCGGCGGCACGGTCTGGCAGGCCGCGACCAGGACGAGGCCCACCAGAGCCAGGGGACGACACCAGGAAGAACGAAGCTGACGGTTGACGACCATGACCGGACCTCCGCAGACGATTCGGCGCGACCATAACAAGCGGTCGCGGTCTCGCAAACACACGATTCCGGGCGTCGCCGGGATGCCGGGCTCAGCTGCCCGCCGCTTGCGGTGCGGCGTCGCCGCCGACCCCGCGGTCCCCGGGCCCACCGGGCGCCCCGCAGCCCAGCGGCACGAAGCGGCCCACGGCCTCGTCGAGCATGCTGAGTTCCCCCTGGCGCACGTCGACGAACCAGCCGTGCAGCTGCAGCCGGCCCTTCTCGACACGATCGCGCACGCCGCGGAAGGTCATCAGGTTGCGCAGCGAAAGGCGGATGGCGAGGCGGCTGCAGAGGTCGACTCGCGCCGCCGGTTCGAGCCCGCTGGCTGCGAGCGCCACCGTGCGCGCTTCCTGGCCAAGCGCCACCCACAGCGGTAGGAAGCGCATCGGCGGCGTCGTCTCACCATCGCCGCGCATCAGCGCCCCGATGCCGCCGCACTGGCTGTGGCCGAGCACGACGACGTGCTGCACGCCCAGCACCACCACCGCGAACTCGAGGGCCGCGCTGGTGCCGTGGTAGCGCCCGGTCTCCTCGTAGGGCGGCACCAGGTTGGCAACGTTGCGCACGACGAAGATGTCGCCGGGGTCACAGTCGAACAGGATCGCCGGATCGACGCGGGAGTCGCAGCAGGCGATCATCAATACACGGGGCTGCTGGCCTTCGCGCGTGATGCGGTCGATGAGCTCCCGCTGCTCGCGGAAGCGCCCGCCGCGGAAGCGCTGCCAGCCGGCCATCAACTCGGGAATCGGCATGGCCCCGTCTTAGCCGGGCCACGCCGCCGGTGCACGGGGCAGTTGCGCGGAGCCTTGCCGCAGCGCTGGTGCCAGCGGGCGCGTCTGGTCTACTGGCGCCGTGAAGCGCACCGCCCCCTGCCTCCTGCTGTCCGCGTTCCTGCTGCCTGCCCAGACGCCCGCGCCGGCGGCAGCGCCGCCGCGCGTCTCGCCGTTCGCCGACATCGCCAGCCAGGACGTGCGGCATTACGCCATCACCCTGCAGGTCGACCTGCAGCAACGGCGGCTGCGCGGCGACGTGCGCTACACGATCACCGCGGTCGACGACCTGGCGACGATCCGGCTCGACGCGCAGCGCTCGGAGGCATGGCAGGTGCGCTTCACGACCCCCGACGGCACCGAGCTGCCGGCCACGTGGCAGTCGGACCACGTCACGCTGACCCTGCCGCAACCAGCGGCGAAGGGCAGCGACGTGCAGTTCGTGGCGCAACTCGACGGCACGCCGGTCGACGGCTTCTACTTCCAGGACAACCGCTACGGCGACCGCCTCGCGTTCACCGACCACTACTCGATCCGCGCCCGCGGCTGGCTGCCGTGTGAGGACAACCCGACCGACCGCGCCCGCTTCTCGCTGCTGCTGTTCTACCCGACGGGCAGCGAAGCGATCGGCTACGGCGCACCGGCGAACGTGCCAGCGGGCGCGCCGCCGGTGCCGGCAGGTTGTCGCGGCGCCTACCTCGACAGTGCGACGGAGATCCCACCGTACATGTTCGCGATCGCGGTCGGGCCGTTCGCGCGCGTGCACGAGGACGGCGACCCGCGGCTGATCGACCACTTCGTCTACCCGCAGGACGTCGACAAGGCCAAGGCCCTGCTCGTGCACCACGCAGGTTGGCTGCGCACGATGGAGCAGACGTTCGGCCCCTACGCGTTCGGCAAGTACACGACCGTGCAGTGCCCGACGCGCTGGGGTGGCTTCGAGGCGCCCGGCAACGTGCAGCTCGCCGAGAGCCTGTTCGACCAGGCCGAGGCCGGCACCGGCACGCTGGCGCACGAGCTCGCCCACATGTGGTTCGGCGACGCAGTCGGCTACGCCGAGTGGCACGAGGTCTGGCTCAGCGAGGGCTTCGCCACCTACTTCGGGCCCTGGCTGCACGCCGAGGCCGGCGGACCGCCGCTGCAGGACAGCATGGCGCAGGCGCGCGCGGTTTGGCGACAGAGCTTCGAAGGCCGCACCAAGACAGTGCGCGACGACCGCTTCTCGCATCCCGACCGGGCCCTCAACAGCAACACCTACCCGAAGGGTGCCTGGGTGCTGCACATGCTGCGCGGCGAGCTCGGCGACGAGACGTTCTTCGCGGCGGTGAAGGCCTACTACGAGCAGTTCCGCGGCCAGTCGGTGCGCACGAGCGACTTCGTCGCCGTGGTCGAACGCGTGGCCAAGCGCGAGCTCGGCTGGTTCTTCACGCAGTGGCTCGACCGCGTCGGTTGCCCGGAGCTGCGCGTGCGCGCCGACGGCGACGCGCTGGTCGTCGAACAGGTGCAGAAGGGCGAGCCGTTCACGTTCTGGCTGCGCCTGCGCACCGGCACCGGCGAAGGTCGACAGGAGACGCGCGTGCGCATCGAGCAGCGGCAACAGCGCGTGACGATCGACGGGCCGGTGGACAACGTGCTGCTCGATCCGCTCGTCGAACTGCTCTATCGCCAGGTGCGGTGAGGTTCACTTCGCCGCCGGCAGCGGCGTGAGTTGCAGCGTCGCCGGCTCGATGCGACCGTCGGCGCGCAGCGTGAACGGGGCGGGCTCGGCGAGCGGTTGCCCGGTCGGCGCCTGCAGACCGTTGCCGTGCCACAGCTCCAACGCCGTGAACTCGTAGTCGCCCGGCGGCAGCAGCAGCGGGATCGTGCCCTGCTCGGCGACGCTCGTGCTGACCCACGCCGGTTCGCGCGCAGTGCCGACCCGCTGCCGGATCCAGCCGCCGCCGACCTCCCCCGGCAGCGTCGGCGCCGTTCGCCAGTTCCAGGACAGCCTGGCCGCGACGGGCGTCGGCAGCGACAGCACGCCGAGGTCGACGACGTCGTCGTGCACGTCCACCACCCGATGCAGGTACTCGCGGTTGCCATGCCAGTGGAACGGCAACACCCGCAGCAGCCACGGACCGGCCGGCACGTGCTCGAAGGCGAAGCGCCCGTCGGCAGGATGCTCGGCCTTGGCGCAGTTGGTGGTGATCGGCAACGACCAGTCGCCGGAGTACATCGGGTCGTCGGCGACCTTGTGCAGCGGGAACAACACGATCTGGTAGAAGCCGCGGTCGGCGGCGGGGATCGCCTCGATCGGCACCTGGCCGCGGATCACCCCACACGGCAGTTCGAGCGTGCAGTGCGCGCCCTCGCCGGGCGGCGGCAGGTGCACGGTCGTCGGCGGGGACGTTGCCGCGCCGTTCGCCCCGCGCACACGCAGCTCGACCGCGCCGGCTTCGCGGTAGAGGAAACGGAACGCGCCGTCGGCGGCCGTGCGTTGGCCCGGGACGGAGCCGTAGGTGAGGTCGTCGTCCCAGTCGGTCGTCTGCCTCCCGAACCAGGGACCCGACTGGTAGCCGGGTCGCACCGCGAGCACGATCGCGCCAGCCACCTTCGCACCACGTTGGCGCACGACGCCGCGCAGTTCGCCGAACGGCGCCGCCGTGAGTTCGACCTGCACCTCGGCGCCGGCTCGGACCTCGACCTCGGCGGTCACCCGCGGGTCGCTGCCGCCGTCGATCATCGGCACGGCACCGACCTGCTCGTCGGGGCGGCCGCCGACGACGCCGCGGTTGCCGAGCACCAGCTGCACCCGATACGGGCCCGGCACCAACGTCGGCGCTTCGAAGCTGCCGTCGGCATCGACCTCGAGCCGCAGCCCTTCGCCCGGGTCGTCGGGCTCCCGGTCGCGCCGCGCGAGTCGCACGCTGCGCGCCACGGCGACACCGTCGCCGCCACGCACGCGGCCCAGCAACGACCCCGCCCGTTCGAGCACGACATCGACCTGCCCGGGTACCGCCGCCGCCGCGAACATGCGCCCTTGCGGCAGCCAGCCCTTCGCGCGCGCGACGAACGCCACCGGCTGGTCCTTGCCGACCCAGAGGCCGACGTCGCCGGCCTCGCAGCGGCGCGGCGCCGCGGCGCCATGGCCGAGCACACGCGCCACGAAGTCCGGGGCCTCCGGCCGGAACAACGCCGGGTAGTCACGCACCCCGTCGTTGCGGATCACCGCCGCACCTTCGATGATCGCCCCGCCGGCGTCGCGAACGCGCACCAGCAGCTGCTGGCCCTGATCGACGCGCAGTTCGATCACCTGGTCTTCGCGCAGCGCGAGGCGCAACGGCGCCGCGACGTTGCCCTCGGCGTCCCGCGCGGTGACCTCGTAATCCGAACGCGCGAGCCCTTCGATCACGAAGCTGCCGTCCTCGGCGACCGGCAGGTCCTCCATCAGCAGGCGCCACGGCGCCGCAGCGGCAGCATCGTCGGCAGGATGCGACGCGGGCTCCACTCGCACGGTCACCACACCGCGGCCACCGACGACTCGCCCGCGCAGCGCCGCGGCGCGCGGCAGCTGCACGCGCAGCGCTGCGGCGGCATCTACGTAGCCGAGTTCGGTGTCGACGTGGCCCGGCGCCGCGAACGAGACGTTCGACCCGGCGACGAAGTGCTCGCAGACAAAGTGCCCCGCCGCATCCGTGGTCAGGGTCTCGCCCAGAGCCAGCACGGTCGCGGCGGGCGCGGGCCCGCCCGCCCGGGGGCAAACCCGCCCCTGGATGCGCGGGCCCCGCCCCCACACCCAGGCGCCCGCGGGGCGGTGGCC
>JAEUHT010000280.1 GCA_016793265.1 Planctomycetota bacterium | reverse complement strand
GCTACCTGGACCGGCTGCGGCGGCGCCACGACAAGCCGCCGTTCGTGCTAGATTGAAGGGGAAGGCGGACTGGGTGCCCCGGCGGTCGAGGTGCGTGTAGCCGCCGTCGACGAACAACCACTGCCCGGTGGTGTGCGCGCTGCGCGGCGACGCCACGAAGACGACCGTGGCGGCGATCTCCTGGGGCGCCGTGAAGCGGCGGCCGAGCGGGATCGAACGCTCGATGCGGGCTTTCTCGGCCTGCGGGTCTGCCTGGGTCGCGAGCCATGACTCGTAGAGCGGGGTCCAGACTTCGGCGGGCAGCACCACGTTGGCGCGCACGGCGGCCGGCGCCAGGTCGAGCGCCCACTCGCGCGTCAGCGCCAACAGCCCTCCCTTCGCCGCCGCGTAGCCCGAGGTGCCGCCTTGGCCAGTGACGGCGACCTTCGAACCGATGTTGACGACCGCGGCATCACCATGCTGCCGCGCGGCGGCGATCAGGTGCGGTCGCGCGTGGTGCAGCATCGTGTAGGCATGCACGAGGTTCTGCTGCAGCGATCGCACGAACGCGTCCGGGCCGGCGTCGAGGCCGGCGCCGTCGTTGCGGCCGGCGTTGTTGACGAGCACGTCGAGTCGGCCGAGCCGTGTGACGGTCTCGTCGACCGCGCGGCAGCACGTGTCCGCATCGGCCAGGTCGCCGGTCACCGCCAGCAAGACGCCGGCGACCGCGCGCGCGTCGTCGCGGTCGACGACCGCCACGCGCGCGCCTTCGTTCGCGAATGCGGCGGCGATCGCGCGGCCGATGCCGCTCGCGCCGCCGGTCACCAGTACGACCTTGTCGCGGAGGGCGAGGTCCATGCCCCGCACTCTACGCGACGGAATGGCCCTTCACAGCGCGCCGACGGTCAGGCTGATCCCGTTCGAGGTGTAGAGGCCGATCCAGTTGAAGGCGAGGTCCATCTCCATCTCGGCGATCTGCACGTGCAGCGTGGCGCCGGCGAGGGAGGGTGTGGCCGGGATGGGCAGCGACACCGTGGACTGGCCGCCGGCGACGACGTCCGGGCCGAGCAGTAGGTCGGCCGTGTTGAGCAGGTCGCAACCGAGCGGCGCGATGGGGAACACGACGCTCAGCGGGAACGAGGCCGTGTTGAAGCCCCAGAACTGCATCGACAACGACAGCGGGCCGAGGTTGGTGCAGGTGGCGGTCCAGGTGCGGCCGGTCCACGGCGCGCCGTTCGCGGTCAGCGTGAGCTGGCCACCGGGGCCGGTGCAGCCGGCGCCGACGGTCGTCGCCGCGGCGAGCGTGCTGGCCTGGTACGCGTAGACGCTGTAGGTCGGCTTCGAACCCGACTTGGTCGGGTCCTGGCCACAGGCCTTGTAGATCTTGCCGGTCGCCGGGATGAAGCCGGCGAAGTAGCGGCTGACGCGGCCGATCACCGAGTCGGTGTTGTTCCACGGCGTCGTGCCGGTCGTCGGGTTGGCGTAGATCGACCAGCTGTTGCTGAGGCTGTCGAACTCGCTCGTGAAGTTGGTCGGCGAGCCGCCATAGCTCGGGCCGTAGACATAGGTCGTGTTGGCCGCGACGGTGATGCCATTGCCTCCTTGCACGACGATGCGCTGGCGCAGCGGGTCGTAGATGGCTTGGTTGCCGACCGTGCTGGCCGGCCAGGTCGTGCCGGCGCCGGTGGGGTTGGTCAGCACGTCGCAGTCACTGAGCAGCGCCCAGTCGCCGCCGGTCCACTTCCAGACGTCGAGGAACCGCACCTGGTCCGGCGTGGCCATGGCGTTGTTGATGCCGCAGCACATCACCACGTCCTGGTGGGAATCGGTGCGAGTGACCAGCGAGTGCTGGGAACGCGCCGGGGGCGTCGTCGTCGTCGCCATCGGCACCCAGCCGCCGGCGAGCCAGAGCCAGGTCTCGTTGCTGTAGGTCGGGGGCGTCGTCAGCGCGACTTCGCCACCGAACAGCACGAGCCCGCCGGTGACCGGGTCGTAGGTCATCGACGCGTACTGGCGCGGCGACGGGCTGCCGGTCACCGGCGTGACATCAGCCCAGGTGTTGGTCGTGGGGTCATACTCCCACGTGTCGCCGAGCAGGGTCGCGGTGCCGACGCCGGTGGTGCCGCCCCGGGTATTGCCGCCGAACACCGTCAGCTTGTTGTTGACCGGGTTCCAGGCGATCGCGCTGCGGCCGCGGTGCGAAGGCGAGCCGGCGGCGCCGTCGGCGATCAACTGGGTCATCGTGCCAGCGACCGGGTCGAAGGCCCACAGGTCGTTGGCGGTGTAGTTCGTGTTGTTGCCGAGCGAGCCGCCGAAGATCCACAGCTTGTCGTTGCCGACCGCACCCGGGTTGTCGGCGCGGAAGGTGCCATTGATCGTCGGCGGAGTCGTGGTGACTCCGGTGGTGGTGCCGGCGCTGGTGACGATGCTCCAGGCGGCGCGTGGTGCTGCGCGCTGGATCAGGGTGGGGGCGGGGAGCTGGGCCGCGGCGGTGGCGGCGAGGGCGAATACGGTCGAGGTGATGCGCAGGTGCATGTGGGGGTTCTCCGCGGGCAAAGGCGACGATTCCGTCGCATCGGCCAACGAAATTCAGAGCCGCCCTGCCGCGCCCCTGCTGCAACCGGCTCCCTCGCGGTCCCCGTCAGGGCAGGAACTTGTTCGCTTCCCGCAGCTTGTTGGGCAGGTATTCCTCGATGACGAAGTTGAGGCCGTGCTTGGCCAGCGCCTGCTGTTCGGCGCGCTGCCCGGACTTCAGCATCATCTCGATCGCCTTCTGCCACTCCTTGTGCGCCTGGAAGAACGGGTCGTTCTTGAGCATGTCCTGGGCGCGCTTGATGTCGACGTCCTTGAGGTCGTGCGTCGGCAGGTCGTAGTCGACGATGTCCTGCGGCGACACACCGAGGAAGCGGGCCTGCGGCACGCAGAAGAACTGGTTCAGGTGCACGGCGTTGCCCGAGCCGACCTTCAAGGTGCGGTAGATGTTGCTGAAGGCGTACGGATCGCAGTCGTTGAAGGCGAACACCGGCAGCTTGTTCGCGTCGCTGAGCTTGCGCACGAAGCGCCGCGTCGCTCGCGTCGGCACGCCGGCGGTGCCGATCAGGATGCAGTTGGCGGTCTTCCAGTAGTTGTGCTGCGAGAGGCGCTCGACCATGCCGCCGGTCGCGAGCACCCGCACGAACTTGGCGTTGGCCTCGAAGCCGAGGTGCTCGACCGACGACGGGATCGAGGAGGCGCCTGAGCCGAAGCCGGTGCAGTCGATGCGCAGCGCGCGGCCCGAGTCGCGGTCGCGGTCGAGCACGACGAGCTGGCCGGCGACCTTGCCGCCGTGTTCGTCGGCCTTGAAGCGCAGGTGTTCGCGCATCACGCCTTCGAGCGAGAACAGCGCCTCGATGTCGTCCATCGCCGCGTCGCTCTCCGGCTGCTCGTCGAACTTCGCCTCCTCCCAGTTCTTCGAGACGTAGTAGGCCTCTCGTTTGGTGGCGAAGTCGTCCTCGTTCACGAGCTGCTGCGACAGCGCCATCATCTTCAGCGTCTGTGCGAACGACTTGACGGTGTTGACCGACAGCGTGCGTTCGACGCGCGAGCGGCCCATCACGAAGTAGCCGTCCTTCTTGTCGTAGCGCGCGTTCTTGAGCGAGCGGTCGGGGAACTTGAGCTCCGGCTTGCCGAGCGCCTTGATCGCGGCGTGCACCTGCGTGGCGCAGTCCTTGATCTCGCGCAGGGTGACCTTGTCGAGGTCGCTGAACGCGCCGCGTTCCTTCTTCTTCGGCTGCGGCTTCGGGGTGAACTTCTTGGCTGCCATGGTCTCGGGGAGGGTGCGGTTCAGTGGGTGGGGACGGCCGTCGGGCTCACAGCTTGCGCGACTTCTCCAGCACGGTGGTCAGGTTGTCGCGGGCCTTGGTCGCCTCGCCGTCGTCGAGCTTGAGGATGTCCTGCAGCGCCACCACCAGGTGCGGGATGTAGGTCTCGATGTAGTTGCGCGTCTTGAACTCGTTGGCGAGCTTCTTGCCCTTGCGAACGTGCGTGCCGAGCTTGCGACCGGCCTCCATCAGGCCGAGGCGCAGCTCCTCGAGGATCTCGTCGTAGGAGGCGATGGCCTCCTTCGACTCCGAGGTGAACGGCACCCACACCGAGGCGATGTGCACGAACACGACCATCGGGCCGATCGGCAAAGCACCGCGCGGCTGCTGCAGGCCGTAGTTCTTCCAGTTGGTGTTGATCACCGCCTTGGTGATCGCGCACGCGCTCTGCTGGAACACCAGTGGCACCCGGTTGGCGAAGCGGATCAGCCGCACGGGCTCGTCGGCGTTGCCCATCAGCTGCTCCTGGTTCTCCGGCTTCTTCGCCGCCACCTCGACGATCTTGCCGGCGTCGGTCATGTGCAGCGTGTCGCCCGGCTTGCCGTAGGCGATGCCGACCTCGATCGCGAACGGGTGGCCGCGGTAGACCACCGGCTTGCGCGAGGTGGCCACGTAGAAGTCGGCTTCGACCTCCTTCTTGAGGCCGGCGATGATCAGCTGCTCGCCGATCGGCGCGATGCACGACAGCGGCGGCGCCATGATCTTGGTCGCGTCGATCGCCGCCTTGAGCCGCTGCACGGCCGGCGTCTCCAGCCGGCGCGGGTTGCTGTCGGGGTTGACGTTCGCGGTCGCGCAGATCTCCTTGGCGACGCTCGGCCCGACCCGTGAGAAGTCCTGCTGCAGGAAGGCGCTGACGGTGCGGTTCTCGCTCTCCTGGATCATCTTCAGCAGGATGCCGAGCTCGACGCCGTGCGGGTGCGGCTTGATCTCCTCGACCTCCTTCGGCAGCTCCTTGGTGCCGCGCTGGTACTCGGTGACGTTGCCGTCGGGGTCCTTGAATACGAGCTGCACGTGCGGGTTGGCCACCGCCATCAGCTTGAGGAACTCCTCGACGCTGCGTTGTCCGCGGCGGTACTCACCCTCCATGTCGATCGAGACCTCGGTGCCGTGGTCCTTCTCCCACTCGATCGCCTTCTCGGTGAAGTCGGGGCGGTTCCTGGCGGTGTCGATGCGGATCTCGAACGCCATCGCCTGACCACGCTTGCCGGGCTTGCTGCGCACCCGCACCGGCGCCCCGGTGGTGAGTTGCCCATACATGCCGGCGGCGCTGATGCCGATGCCCTGCTGGCCGCGGCTCTGCCGCAGGCGGTGGAACTTGCTGCCGTAGAGCAGTCGCCCGAACACGTTGGGCACCTGCGCCTTGACGATGCCGGGGCCGTTGTCCTCGACGGTCATCGTGAACTGCTTCTCGCTCTGGCCGATGCGGGCGATGGTGACCACGATGTCGGGCAGGATGCGCGCCTCTTCGCAGGCGTCGAGGCTGTTGTCGACGGCCTCCTTGACGGCGGTCAAGAGGGCCTTGCGCGGGCTGTCGAAGCCGAGCAGGTGGCGGTTCTTGGTGAAGAACTCGCTGACCGAGATCTCGCGCTGGCGCTTGGCCATCGATTCGGCGGTCTCGGCGCTGCGCGGTGGCGACTTCGGCTCCTTGGCCGGGGTTTCCTTCTTGGCTGCCATCGTCTCGGTTGCTGGTTCGAACAGGTTCTTCTGGCCCGGTTCGGTGCTCATCGCGGTGCGTGGTGCTGGGGTCGTTCGA
>JAEUHT010000230.1 GCA_016793265.1 Planctomycetota bacterium | reverse complement strand
CCGCATCAGCAACCACCTGTCGCTGCTGAAGCGGGCGCGGCTCGTGCGCGACCGGCGCGACGGCACGTGGAGCTTCCATTCCCTGGTCGAACCGGCAGCGCACGGCCCGCTGACGCCATCGCTGCATGCCGCGACGGTCGCCTCGTACCTCGAGTCCCAGGAGGGCGAACGGGACCTGTTGGCGCTGTCGGCGGTGCTCGACCAGCGCCGGCAGAAGAGCCGCGACATGCACGACCGCCTGGCCGAGCGATGGAGCGACGTCGGCGAGGACTTCGCCCTCGGCACGCTGCGCCAGGAAGTGCTCGCGCACGCCTGGCCGTGTGGCCGCGATGTCGCCGACCTCGGCTGCGGCACCGGCTTCCTGGCCAACTGGCTGGCGCGGCGCGGCGCCGCCGTGATCGCCGTCGACCACAGCGAACGTATGCTCGCCGAAGCTGCGGCGCGCGCGGGCCAGGCTCCGGTCACGTTCCGCCGTGGAGAACTCGACGCGCTGCCGCTCGCCGCGGGCGAGGTCGACGTTGCCTTCGGCAACCTGGTCTGGCACCACGTCGCCGACCACGACGCGGCCGCGCGCGAGGTGTTCCGCGTGCTGCGGCCCGGCGGCTGCGTGGTCGTCTCCGATCTCGCCCCGCACGATGCCGAGTGGATGCGCGAGCAGATGGGCGACCTGCGGCTCGGGCTGCGCCCCGAGGCGCTGATCGCCACCTTGGCGCGCGCCGGCTTCGTCGAGCTGGCCAGCGAGGCGCTGCAGGACCGCTACCGCGTCGCCGCGAGCCGCGATCGTGTCACCGAATTCCCGATGTTCGTCGTGCGCGGGCAGAAGCCCGCGGCGGCTGCCACTGCCTGATTCCCCAACCCCGATCGATGCCATGACTGCTACCAACACTCCGAAGAACAAGACGAAGGCCCCGGCCGGCAAGGCCGCGGGCAAGGTGCTCGGCGCCGCCGACTTCAAGGTCAAGGACCTCGCCCAGGCCGACTTCGGCCGCAAGGAGATCCAGCTCGCCGAGGTCGAGATGCCCGGCCTGATGGCGATCCGCGACGAGTACCGCAAGAAGCAGCCGCTGAAGGGCGCGCGCATCACCGGTTCGCTGCACATGACGATCCAGACCGCGGTGCTGATCGAGACCCTGGTCGAACTCGGCGCCGAGGTGCGGTGGGCGTCGTGCAACATCTTCAGCACGCAGGACCACGCCGCGGCGGCGGTCGCGGTCGGCAGCAGGGGCACCGTCGAGAAGCCGATGGGCGTGCCGGTGTTCGCCTGGAAGGGCGAGACGCTCGAGGAGTACTGGTGGTGCACCGAGCAGGCGCTGACGTGGCCCTCGGCAGACGGGCCCAACATGATCCTCGACGACGGCGGCGACGCGACCATGATGGTCATGAAGGGAGCCGAGTGGGAGAAGGCCGGCAAGGTGCCGGGCCTCAAGAAGGACGACGGCGAGGACTGGGTCGAACTGGTCAAGTGCCTCAAGAACTCGATCGGCTCGGGCAAGTGGAGCAAGATGCTGCCCGGCATCCGCGGCGTCTCCGAGGAGACCACGACCGGCGTGCACCGCCTCTACCAACTGCAGAAGGAAGGCAAGCTGCCGTTCCCGGCGATGAACGTGAACGACAGCGTGACGAAGTCGAAGTTCGACAACGTCTACGGCTGCCGCCACTCGCTGACCGACGGCCTGATGCGCGCCACCGACGTCATGCTGTCGGGCAAGGTCGCCGTCGTCTGCGGCTACGGCGACGTCGGCAAGGGCTGCGCGCAGTCGCTGAAGGGCCAGGGCGCGCGCGTCATCATCACCGAGATCGACCCGATCTGCGCGCTGCAGGCCTCGATGGAGGGCTATCAGGTGCTGACGGTCGAGGACTGCGTCGACTACGCGGACATCTTCATCACGGCGACCGGGAACTACCAGGTCATCACCGTGGAGCACATGAAGCGCATGAAGAACAACGCCATCGTCGCCAACATCGGTCACTTCGACAACGAGATCGACATGGCCGGTCTCGCCAAGGTGTCCGGCATCGAGAAGCAGAACATCAAGCCGCAGACCGATCGTTGGCTGTTCCCGGACGGTCACGGCGTCATCGTGCTGGCCGAAGGCCGCCTGATGAACCTCGGTTGCGCCACCGGCCACCCGAGCTTCGTGATGTCGAACAGCTTCAGCAACCAGACGATCGCGCAGATCGAGCTGTTCAACAACCACAAGAGCTACGACAAGGCGGTCTACACGCTGCCGAAGCACCTCGACGAGAAGGTGGCGCGGCTGCACCTCGGCAAGCTCGGCGTCAAGCTGACCAAGCTGACCAAGAAGCAGGCCGAGTATCTCGGCATCAGCGCCGACGGGCCGTTCAAGGCCAACCACTACCGCTACTGAGGAACGGGGCGGATCCTGGGCTTCGCCCGCCAAGTTGGAGCCGACGCCCGCAACGGGCGCGGCGCAACGGCGAGAGGCTGGGTCGCGCGGGGGGCTCTGCTCTGCTCTCTCTCTCTCTCTCTCTCTCTCTCTCTGCCTCGTGTCCCGCAGCTGCATGCGGGTGCTCGCCGGGTCAGAAGACGCTGGCGTTGGCCAGCGGCCAGAAGCGCACGCGCACCTTGCCCTTCAGCAGGTCCTGGGCGACGAGGCCGAATTCGCGGCTGTCGCAGCTGATCGGGCGGTTGTCGCCGAGCACGAAGAACTGGGCCTCGGGCACGGTGAACTCGGCGAGGTCCTGGCGGTCGTGGATGCTGCCGTAGTCGTCGCACGGGGCGCCGTTGACGTAGAGCACGCCGTCGTCCATGGCGATGCGATCGCCGGGGATGCCGACGATGCGCTTGACGAAGTCGACGTCGGGGTTGCGCGGGTAGCGCATGACCACCACGTCGCCGCGGCCGACGCCGCCGAGGCTGTAGCTGACGCGGTCGACGACGAGGCGGTCGCCGTCGTGCAGGCACGGCTCCATCGAGTTGCCCTTCACCACGGAGACCTGGATGAAGAACACGTGCACGACCACCATCAGGCTGGCGCCGAGCAGCGCATCGAGCAGGAAGCGGCCGGCGTGGCTGCGGCGGCGGCGCCGGTTCGACAGCACGAAGGTCGCAGCGGGAACGGCTTCGTGCCGGTCGGTGGCCGATGACATGGCGCCTGTATCGGCCGGGGTCGTGGGCCGCTTGATGCCCGCGCCGCCGCGGGCCGGCGGCGGGCCCGATCGACGGCTTGCCGTCCTGACGTTCGCCTTCCCCCGTGGCATCGGGGAGGTCGCGGAGCTGTCGCGGAAACGACCTCAATGGGTCAAGTTGGCCTAGGGGATTCTCCGAAATCCAGAGGGTCGCACTCGCCAGGCGGCACGCCCGAAGCCATGAACCACTCGACCCTCTCTCATCTTGCCCTGCAGGAGAAGACCCGCCGTGAGATCCTGCACAAGAGCGACTTGATCCCGCCGCTGCCTGACCTCGTGGTCCGCTTGCTGGCCTTGCTCAACAAGCAGGACACCGAGCCGCAGGACCTCGAGACGCTGCTGCAGAACGACCAGGTGCTGGTCGCCAAGATGCTGGCGATGGTCAATTCGCCGTTCTATGGCCTCAACCGCGCCGTGCGCACGGTGCGCGAGGCGGTGATGGTGCTCGGCTTCCGCGGCGTGCGCAGCCTGGTGCTGGCCGCCAGCACGGCCAAGTTCCTGCAGCGCGACTACGCCTGCTACGGACACGAGCCGAAGGGTCTGTGGCTGCATTCGGTCGCCGTGGCCGCCGGCGCGCGCGCCCTGGCGCGGCGATGCCGCATGGACGCCAACCAGAGCGAGATGCTGTTCGTGGCCGGCCTGATGCACGACATCGGCAAGCTGTTGTTGGTCTCCTACCTCAACGAGTCGGGGCAGAAGCCGCCGGCCGGCAGACCCTCGTTCCTGTTCGAGCGGGCCACGGTCGGCCTCGACCACGCCGAGGTCGGCGCCCTGGTCACGGCCAAGTGGAACCTCGCCGTCGAGATCCAGGAGGTGATCAAGGCGCATCATGAGATCAACCAGGACAGCTCGGCGACGATGAAGGACATCGCCGTGGTGCGGCTGATCGACGCCGTCGCGCACGAGCGGGGCACGGGCTACCGCCCGGGGGCGGCGCCGAAGGACGTCGTGCAGCCGGGTGACCTCGCGGCGCTCGGCATCGCCCCTGAGTCGTGGACCACCGTGCGCGACGAACTGGTCGTCACGATGGACGACGCCGTCGCCGCCATGGCCACCCTGAGCAGCTGAGAACGACCAAGTGCGCGTCGTGGACCAACGGCCCTGGGTGAGCGCGGCGGCGCTGGCGGAGCTGCACTCGTTCCGCACCCAGCACGAACTCGACGAGTGCCTGCGCTCTGGCATCGAGCAGCTGCTGCCGGGGCTCGACTTCGCCGTCTGTCTCGCCGCCGAGGGCGACACCACGCTGCGGGTCAGCCTCGTCGGCGGCAGCGGCGGCTGCCCGTTCGTGCCGGGGCAGCGCGTCGGCTACGACAGTTGGGCGCTGGCTCCCGAACAGCGGCTGCCGATCACGTTCCGCGACCACGTGCTCGGCGTGTTGTTCCTGGGTGGGGCCCCCGAGGACGCTGCACGCGGGCTCTTGGAGCAGGCGCTGGTGCACTACGGCACCGCGCTCGTCAACCTGACCCTGAACCTCGAGTCGCGCCAGGCCACCGAGAACTACTGCGCCAGCCTGCAGGCCCTCGAGGAGGGCATCGTACTGTTCCAGGAAGAGGACCCGGCGGCGGTGATGGCGCGCCTGCTGTCGCTGGCCTCGGGCATGGTGCAGGCCGCGGCCGGCGCCTTGTTCGTGCTGAACGAAGTCGGCAAGGTCGAATCCGGCCTGCGGCTGGAGCAGGTGCTCGGCATGCCCGAGTCGCTGCTCGGCCAGTTCCGCGGCTGCGACGGCAGCGTGTGGCCCGACGTGCTGCTGGAGCAACCCGCGCACCTCGCCAGCCGCGACGACGCCATGCCCATGGCGATGCTGGACCCGGCCTCGGTGCCGCCGATCCTGCAGAGCCTCGTCGTATTGCCGCTGCGCTACCACGGTGTACAGGCCGGTCTCTGCCTGCTGTTCAATCCGGTGCTCGACGCCGCGAACGCGCGCGACCACCTGAGTCGGCTGCAGAGCTTCGCCCAGCTCGCCGCCGCGCTGCTGCACCGTCTGCAGCTCGAAGCGCTGACCGCCAACAGCCAGTCGATCGCGCGCGAGCTGCAGATCGCCGAGACGATCCAGAAGCGCCTGTTGCCGAGCCGGTCGCCGACCACCGACGAATACGAGTTCGCCTGGGTGTCGATCGCAGCGAAGAACATCGGCGGCGACTATCTCGACCTGCTGCCGTCGGATCTCGGCGACCTCTACGGCATCGTCGCCGACGCCTCGGGGCACGGCATCAACTCGGCGCTGCTGATGAGCTCGTTCCGCGCCAACTACCGCAGCAACGCCCCGTGGAGCGAGCCGAACGAAGTCGCGGCCCGGCTCAACGACGAGGTCTGCAACGAGGTCGGCCCGACCGGCATGTTCATCACCTCGGCGTTCGTGCGGCTCGAACGCGAGACCAAGATGCTGACCATCTGCAGCGCCGGGCACAACCCGCTGTACCTGCTGCGTGCCAGCAGCGGGGTGGTGGAGACGATCGAATCGCACGGGCCGCCGCTCGGCTTCGTGACCGGGGTCGACTACGGCTCGTTCTCGACGCGGCTCGAGTCCGGCGACGTGCTGCTGCTCTACACCGACGGCATCACCGAGGCCGGCAACACCGACGGCGAGATGTTCGGCGACGAACGGCTGGTGTCGGTGCTCATGGAGCACGGCCGCGGCGACGTCGGCAAGCTGCTCGAGGTCGTGCGCGCCGAGCTGGCCCGCTTCGCCGGGCGCGATCGTTACGACGACGACGTCACGCTGATGCTGATCAAGGTCGTCTGAGGCTGCCGCGCGGGTCTGCGTCGGTCGTCGGCGGCGCCGGGGCGCCGGGACGGGTCGTCAGACGCTGTCCTTGAGCGTCGCGCCGGCGCGGAAGCCGACGGTGCGCGAGGCGCGGATCTGCATCGGTTCGTTGGTCTGCGGGTTGCGGCCCATGCGGGCCTTGCGCGCCTTCACCACGAAGGTGCCGAAGCCGACGATCTGCACCTGCTTGTCCTTCTTGAGGCCCTTCTGGATCGCGGCCAGCAGGGCGTTGACGGCCCGTTCGGCGTGGGCCTTGGAGCACTCGGCGCCGAGCTGCTTCTGCACTTCTTGGACGAGGTCTGCCTTGTTCATGGTCCCTCCTGACGGGTGGCCCGGCGGGGCATGGGCCGGGGGCACGGCGACGTTACGGCGCCCGTCGGCGGCGAGGCAAGGCCCGAGGCGTCGCCGGCGACCGCAGCAAGTCGACTCAAGCTGCCGATGCCATCGCGCCGATGTCGGGCCCACGGGAGCGTCGTGCTCCCCGATCCCCCGAACGCACGAGGAAACCATGAGGATTCTGGCCACCGGCGCCGCCCTGCTGCTCGCTCTCGCGTCGTGCTCGACGACGAAGCCCGTCAGCGACAGTCCCTACGAACAGCCCAACTCGATCATGGCGGCGGAGATCAACCGCCGCGTCGAGCTGATCCCGTTCCAGCATCGGGAAGAGCTGCTCGAGAACCTGCTGTGGCTGAACCAGACCGGCGAGCAGACCATCCCGGCGCTGCTGCAGGGCATGCAGCACCAGGACCCGAAGGTGCGCAGCTCGTGCGCCTGGGTGCTCGGCCGCTTGCACGACCGGCGCACGGTGCCGGCGCTGCAGTTGGCGATGCGCGATGCGGAGCAGGGCGTGCGCATGGAGGTCGCCCGTTCGCTCGTGCTGATGGGCGATCTGCAGTGGACGCCGAACCTGATCGAAGGCCTCGACAGCGATCGCAAGGAAGTGCGCTACCTGTGCCACGAGGCGCTGAAGACGGCGAGCGGTCGCGACTTCGGCTACGACCACCTGAACCAGAACCAGCAGGACCTCAAGTTGTCGGTGCTGCGCTGGCGGCAGTGGTGGAGCGACCAGTCGGGCGACGCCTACTTCGCGCAGAGTTACCAGCAGCAGAACAACCTGGCGCCGCAGGTGGCCGCGCCGATGGGTGAGACGCAGGTCGCGCCGGGCAACAACCCGGATGGCGCGACGAACGTCGAGCCGTCGACCCCGGACAGCAAACCCGCGAACCCGGAGGCGACGTCGCAGCCGGCAACGAACCAGGAGAAGGGCGTCGAGGTGCCGGTGCTGACGCCCGCCCCGAAGGGCTGAGGCGAGCCCGCGGCGGCGAGCCGCGCTGGCGGGCCGGCGGCAACCCCATGGCCGTGGTGACGGGGCGTTTCCTCCAGGGGGGGACCGGACTAGACTCCGGGCCCCTCTGACCTCCGTCCCACGAGCCCAATGCGCCGAACCCAATCCGGATTCACCTTGATCGAGCTGATGATCGTGATCGCCATCATCGGCTTGCTGGCCGCCACCTTGCTGCCGGCGCTGACCTCGAACAAGGTGCAGGCCTACATCGCCGCGGATCAGGCCCAGCTGCGCACACACTTCAGCTGGCTGCAGATCTACCAGAGCAAGCACAAGCAGGCCCTGCCGATGGAGGGCGGCTACAAGTTCGTGCTGTCGACGTGGACGGAGAAGACCTTCGACCACACCGAGGAGAACCTCGACAAGTACTTCACGCCGGGCCTGCGCGACAACGACCCCGACTACCGCCTCGCGCGTGGCCAGATCGAGAAGGGCACCGATCCGTGGCCGGACCTCAACTCGACGCGCACCCAGGACACGCACTACGTCGGCCGCGCCAAGGACAAGATCAAGAGCGCCACGATGGGCGAGAACGAAGCCTGGATGGCCAACGACAACGAGGGCCTGCCGAGCTTCCCCGACGGCACCGTGAACGTGCTGTTCGGCGGTGGCGCCGTGCGCAGCTACAGCTGGCCGGACCTGAAGGAGCGCTTCAGCCTCGGCGACTTCGACAAGAACGCGCCGCCGATCGAGACCTGGGGACCGAACTCGCCGATCCCCGAGTGCAGGAGCCTCGCGAACTGACCACCGCAGCCGGCCGTCCGTTCAGAAGAAGGACATCACCGGCACGGCCAGCGAGACGGTGCCGGTCGCCGCGCTGTGATCCGTGCTGTTGGCGACGCGCGCCGCGGCCACAGGCACGAGGCCGGTCGGCGGCGTCACCAGCGTCAGCGCGTCGGTGAACGCCATCGCCGCGGTGCCGAGGTCGATCGAGCCGGCCTGGCACCACAGCCGGTAGCCCGGTGGCAAGAGGCTGAGTCCGGTCAGCGTGCCGTCGTAGTTGCCGCTGGCGTCCATGGTGCCCGGCATCGCGTACCAGACCTCGGCCGAGCTCCAGAACGGGCAGTTCGGCTGCAGCGGCCACGGCGAGCCGTCGAGCCCGGTGCCGAGCAGCACGAAGGCGCGCGTCAGGCCGTTGCCGGCATCGGCCACACCGTAGCGGATCGAGAGGTCGAGCTGCGAGCTGCCGGTCAGCCGCCACAACGACATCGTGCCGTAGCTGTTGGTCGTCGAGCCGGGCGCCGGGCAGCCGAGGAAGGTGCGGAACGCCGGCTGTTCACAGCGGCCGTCCGAGTACTGCTGGTGCGCGTCGAGGTAGACGCTGACGTTCTTGTCGGCGCCGGCGGAGGTGACGTTGCCGAAGATCTCGACGTCGATACAGACCGTGCCACCTTGGGCCGGCACCTGGAACGGCACCGAGTACGGGATCGTCAACTCGAACCCCGGCGCCGGGTCGAGCGATGGGCGCGCCGTGCCGGGCAGCGTCAGCACCGTGCGCGGCAGCACGACGACGGGGCTGGGGCCGACGTTGTTGGCGAACGTCGCGGACGCCTGGTTGGGCGCGTTCGGCGACATCGACACGGTCACCTGCAGGTCGATCGCCATCGGGTCGACCGCGCCGGTGACCTGGATCGCATCGCGGCGGTAGGCGTGGCCGAGCAGCAGCGTGCCGCCCGGCAGGTCGCGGTGCAGCGTCTGCATGCGGGTGCTGGCGCGGCCCAGCGGGAAGTGGGTGAACGAACTGCCTTCCAGTTCGGCGCGGTCGGCGGGAGACACGACGGTCTGGGCGGACAGCGGCAGGCTGGCGAGCGGAGCCAGTACGGACAACAGCAGGTAGCGCGACATTCCGATCCTCCTAGGCGGGGCCGGACCACCCGGCGCGCCGCAGAGGCAGTGGGTTCGCGACCGTCATTTCGGGCCGGGAAGCTGCGAAAAATCGGCGAGCGTCGAGTTGCGTCGGCGGCCAGGGGATCGCTAGCATCTTTGCCCCTCGTCGACCTCGCTCTCACGCGGTTGGGATGGGCAACTCGAAACCGGACAACCAGAACAGCGCGCGCACCCTCGGTGCCGGCCTGACCCTGGCGGTCTCGGTGGGGTTGTTCGCCTACGGCGGGCTGTGGCTCGACGAACGCTTCGGCACCAAACCCTGGCTGCTGCTGCTG
>JAEUHT010000228.1 GCA_016793265.1 Planctomycetota bacterium | reverse complement strand
GCGGCGCGGCCGGTGAGCCGGTCGCGCAGCGCCAGCGCCGCGGCGTCGGCGGCGCCCGGGGCCACCATGTCCCCCGGCGCATCCCACAGCGCCACGCCCGGCGCCACTTCGATGCGCAGCAGGTCGCGCGTCGTGCCCGGGCTGGCGTCGACGAGCGCGACGTCGCGACCGGCGAGCGCGTTGGCCAGTGACGACTTGCCGGCGTTGGCGCGGCCGAGCAGCAGCACCTCGCCGCCCACCGCCGCCGCCGGCAGCGCCGACAGCCAGCCGGCGAGCTGCGCTTCGACCGTGGTGAACGGCTCGCTCCAGACCGCGCGCGGCACCTCGCCGGTGTCCCCGTCGCTGAAGTCGAGCCCGACCTCGAGCAGCGCCAACGCGTCCTGCAGGCGGCCCCGGGCGGCGGCGACGCCCTGGCTGATGCCGCCGCGCAACCACTGCACGGCGGCCGCGGCTTCGTGCTGGTCGGCGGCGTGCAGCAGCAGCAGCAGGCCCTCGGCCTGGGCCAGGTCGAGTCGGCCGTGCCGCACGGCGCGCGCGGTGAACTCGCCCGGCAACGCCAACCGCACGCCGCGCGCGGCGCCGTCGCGCAGCAGGGTCTCCAGCACGAGCTGCAGCAGCAACGGGCTGCCCGGCAGGTGCAGCTCGACGGTGTCTTCGCCGGTGAACGACGCCGGCCCGCGCATCACCAGCGCCAGGGCCTGCACGCTGCCCGCGGCGGTGCGCACCCGACCGTCGACCTGGGCCCGCACCCTCGGCAGGTCGCCTTCGAACACCAGCGCCGCCGCCGCCAGCGCCTGCGGCCCCGACAGCCGCAGCACCGCCCGTTCGCTGCTGCCCGCGGCCGAAGCCTGGGCGACGATGGTGTCGCCGATCATGCCGTCACCGGTTCACGCGTCGAGGCCGGCGAGCCGGCCGGTCGCGAAGGCCGCCTGGAAGTTGAAGCCGCCGATCGGGCCGTCGACGTCGAGCAGTTCGCCGACGACGTAGAGCCCGGGGCAGCACCGGCTCTGCATCGTACGCGGGTCGATCTCGTCGAGCGCGACGCCGCCGCGCGTGACCTCGGCGTGGGCGAAGCCGAGGCTCCTGGCCACCGGCACCCGCAGGTCCTTGATGGTGGCGACGAGCTGTCGCCGCGCCGGCCGCGCCAGGTTGGCGAGCGTGGTGTCGGCCTGCGCCAGCGCCACCAGCGTCGTGCGCAACCGTTCGGGCAGCAAGAGCGGCAAGGCGTGCACGACCCTCTGGGCGCCGTGCGCGGCGGCCGCCGCCAGCAGGCCGCGCTCGAGCTCGTCGGCGCTGGTGTCCGGGGCCAGGTCGAAGCGCACGACCGCAGAGCCGCCGAGTTCCTCGACGTCGCCGGCGAGGTCCATCGGCCCGGGCCCAGACAGCCCCTGGTGGGTGAACAGGATCGGCCGCCGGCGGCGCTGCCGTTCGCGGCCGTCGCCGTCGAGCACCGCCACCGCGGCGCCGGTCAGCACGATGCCCTGCAGCGCCCGCAGCCACGGCGCCGTCACCAGGAGCGGCGCCAGCGCCGGCCAGGTCGGGGTCACCGTGTGGCCCAGCGAACGCGCAAAGCCGTAACCATCGCCGGTGGCGCCGGTCTTCGGGTAACTGAGGCCCCCGGTCGCCAGCACCAGCCGATCGGCGCCGATCGGCCCGCGCGGCGTCGTCACCAGGAACCCGTTCGCCTGCCGCTGCACCTGCTGCACTGGCGCCCCGTGGACGATCTCGACGCCGCTGTCGGCCGCGAGCCGCAGCAGCGCGTCGAGCACGTCGCGCGCCCGCTGCGACACCGGGAAGATCTTGTCGAGGTCCTCCTCCTGCAGCGCCACTCCGGCCGCGGTGAAGAACGCGCACAGGGCCGGCGGCGGGAAGGCGCGCAGCGCGTGGCGCAAGAAGCGGCCGCGGCGGCTGCCGTATTGGGCCTCGAGGTCGGCGCCGACCTTGGTCGTGGTCAGGTTGCAGCGGCCGCCGCCGCTGATCAGGATCTTGAGGCCGGCGCGGGTGTTCTTCTCCAGCAGCCGCGTGCGGCGACCGCGCCGGGCGGCGTGGATCGCCGCCATCAGGCCGGCCGCGCCGGCGCCGACCACGAGCACCTCGCGGTGCGTCTGCATTGGGCGCGGCTGCACCACGCGCACCCGGCCGCCAGCTGCAGGGCTGCGGCCGGCGGGCGCGCGGCGCGGGATCAGGCCTTGGCGGCCGGTTCGGTTTCCGTGATGCGCAGCACCGGGCGATTGCCGGATGTCTGCTTGCGCACCGTCGCGTAGCCCTTGCCGAGCTTCTTGAGCCGGAACTTGCCGCGCTGCGGACCACCGTGCTTACGACGGGAACGTGCCATGGGGAGTCTCCTTGGAAGTTGTGGGTTGCGCCGGGTTCAGCAGGTGGGGATCACTTGCCCTTGGCCATCGACTTGGCCGCGGCATTCTTGACGACGAGGCCGGGCTTGTTCTCGATCAGGCGCTCGTTCTTGATGGTCTTCTTGAGCACGAGGTAGCCGTTGGTGAAGCCAGGCACCGCGCCCTTCAGGAACACGAGGTTGCGCGCGGTGTCGGTCTTGACGACCTCGAGGCGCTGCACGGTGACCTGCTCGCAGCCGTAGTGACCGGCCATGCGCTTGCCCTTCGGCACACCGCTGCTGATCGAGTGCTGACGACCGAGGCCACCACCGGTGCGGTGGTTGAGCGAGTTGCCGTGCGAGGTCGGCTGGCGGCTGAAGCTCCAGCGCTTGATCGTGCCGGCCCAGCCGCGGCCCTTGGTGACGCCGGTGACGTCGACGAACTTGACGCCGTCGAACACCGAGACGTTGACCTCATCGCCTGGCTTCTGCGTCGGCGCCGCCGTCAGCCGGAACTCCTTGACGAAGCGCATACCGTGGTCGAGGCCGGCGTGCTTGAGGTCGCCGAGCTCGGCCTTGCTGCACAGGCGCGCGGGCTTGTTCTCGAAGCCGAGCCGCACGGCGTAGTAGCCGTCGGCCTGGCGCGGGCGCGGCTGCTTGCCGCCCTTCTTGCCGCGGTTGTTGGCGGCAGTGCGGTGGCCTTCGGGCAGTTCGGCGGCGGCGGCGGTCTTGACCTGCAGCACCTTGCAGGGGCCGGCCTGCACGATGGTGACCGGCACACAGGTGCCGTCGGCGAGGAAGATCTGGGTCATGCCCAGCTTCTTGCCGAGCAGACCGATGGTCTTGGTTCCAGTCATGTGGGAATCGGGTCGCGCCGGGGCGCGACGAGCAGGGGCGAAGAGGTCGGCCGCCGGCGGCACGCGACAGGTCGCGAGCAGCCAGCGGGCTACGTACGCTGTTGGGGGCGGAACACGCTACGGAGCGAGGGCGGCAGAAGCAAGGGTGCTTCGGGGCAGAGTCGGGCCGTTCCAGCGGGCCGGTCTCATCGGCTGGAGCCCGGGGCCGCCTGCACCTGCTCGAAGCGCACGGCGTCGACACACAGCCCCGGGCCGCTGGCGGCGAGCGTCACGGCGGCGCGGCGGTCGGCGCCGGTCTGCACTTCGCCGAGCCAGGCCCACTGCCCGGGCGACGCTTGCACCTCGCGCGCCCCGGCGGCCGCGAGGTCGAGGCCGCCCGGCAACCAGGCCGGCGCTGCCGCCGCCGTGACCGGCGCAAAGGCGTAGACGCGATAACGCCCCGCGAACGGCAGTTCGGCCGCGAACACCGCCCGGGCGCCAGCCGCTGTCGCGCGCGCGAAGTCGGCGCCGTGCCAACCATGGCCGTCATTGGCCGGGTGCCAGCCATCGCCGATCAGGTCGGCGGCGTCGTCGTCCACCACCACCACCGCCGGCGCGAACAGCAGCACGGCGTTGGCGACCGCGCGTTCGCCCTGGTGATCGAAGCGCTTGTTGTCGCACGGGAAGTTGCAGACGCCGGCCCCGCGCCGCCACAAGGTCGTGCTACCGCCGCCGTCGAGGTTGACCGCCTGCTGGCCACCGAGCGCCTGCAGCAGCGTGGCGAGCTCGACGAAGCTCATGCCCGTGGCCATCGCCGTGCGGCCGTCGACGGTGACCAGCAGCACGCGGCCATCAGCGGTCGCCGCCACCGCCGTGCGCGGGTGGCGGATGCCGGCCTGGCGTTCGCCGTGCTCGACGACGGCGCCATCGACGAGCAGCATCGGGCCGGCGCCGAGCGCATCACGCACCTCCGGCCAGTCCCCGGCGGGCCGCGCCGTGACGTGCACGCCACCATCGGCCGCGAAGCCGAGGCACCCCTGGCCGGCGTCGGCGCCGCTCAGCAGCACGCCGTCGCGCCGCAGCAGACCGAGCGCATGGCCGTCGCCGCGGATGTCGAAGAAGCCCCCGTTGACCGCGGCGAGCGCAAAGGCCGCTTCGCCGAGCCGGCTGGTGGTGGCGCGCCGCGGTGCACAAGCGAGGCCGAAGCGCACCGTCGGACCGAGCCGCACGTCGAGCACGGTCACGCTCTGCGGCCCGGTGAACAACCGGGGGAACCAGCGCTGGCGCAGCAAAACGCCGACGCCGACCTCGTGCGTCTGCCAGCCGATCGGCGACAGGACCAACTCCCGCACGTCCTGTTGCGCGATGGCGCCAGCGACGCCGGGACCGAGGGCGAGGGCGAGGGCGAGCGCAGACCGGCGACGTGCATGTTGGTGCATCAGCGCACGCAGCTCCGCAGCGCCAGCAGGGCCAGCCCGGCGAGCACACACCACGCCGCGAGGTCCTGCTCCGGGGTCGCGAACGACGGCAGCGCACGGTCGGGCGCCGCGGCCGCCGTGCGCAGGTCGAGTTCGCCGACGACCGGCGGCGCCGACAGCACACGCAGCGCGGCTCCGGCGCCGTAGCAGCGTACGAAGGCGCGCCGCAGCAGCTGCGGGAAGGCGGGCAAGAGCGGCAGATTGCCGTCCTGCAGGCGGAAGGCGAAGTGCACCGAGGCGCAGCGTTCGTCCCCGACCACGACGGCGAGCGGCACCCGCTGGCCAGCGTGCTCGGCCCACAGCAGCGCCTCGCCGTCCGGCAATACGCCGCGCCACGCCGTGTCGAGGCGCAGCTCGGAGAGGTCGAGGCCGGCGGTCAGCGGCGAACGCCGATCCCAATCGATGGCACGCGGTTCGCGCCAGGCGACCAGTTCGCCGTCGGCGCGCAGGGCGGTGCCGAAGGTCAGCACCCGTTGGGTGCCGGGCGTCAGCAGCACCCGACCACCGTCGACGAGCAGCAGGCCGACGTCGTCGCCGGCCCCGGCGGCCACTACCTGACCGGCGACCTCCGCGGCCAGCGCCGCGGCGGCGGCGCGCACGAACGGCCCGGCCTCGCCGTCGCTGCGCGCGGCGATGCGCGGCGCCGGCAGCGGCGGCAACCACAGCGTCTGCCCATCGTCCGCGGCCAGGACGTCGCCCGGCAGCCGCACGCGGCAGCGCAGTTCGCCGCCCGCCGGCTGACGCACCAACTGCAGCGTGTGCGTCACCACCTCGCCCGGGGCGAGCTGCAGCGGCACCGGCGGCACCGGTTCGACCGACCCTTCGACCAGCAGTTCGGCAGCGGCCGGCGCGGCGGTGTACCCCACCACCTCGACGGCGACCTGCAAGGTCGGCAGCGGCCACTGGTCCTGCACCACCACCGCGAGCACCGCGGCGTTGTCGCCGCGCGCCGCCAGCACCGTCAGCGCGCCGACGGTCGGCAAACCGCGCTGGCCCTGGCCATCGGTCAACGTCCACACCGCGGTGTCGGCGGTCGCCGTCGCCGCCGCGAGCGCCGCGAGGTCGACGTCGAGGCCCCCGGCCGGCGCCGGCAGGTCCTGCAGGTGGCGCGCCGAGGCGCCGTGGCGACGTTCGAGGCCGTCGCCGATCGTCAGCACGGTGAGCTCCACCGGTTCGGGCAGCGCCGCGAACGCGGCGGCGAGCCGTGCTGCGGCACGCGCGGAGGCGCTGCCGGCCGGCGCCGACGCCAGCATGCTCGCCGAACGGTCGAGCAGCACCACGAGGCGCTGCGGCCCGGGCCGCCCCGGCACCGCGGCGCCCGCCGCCGCCAACGCGATCGCGACCAGCGCCGACGCCAGCAGCACGAAGCGCAGCCCCGCCTGCCGCGGCCGCCGCCGCAGCGCCGCCAGCGCCGCCTGCCATTCGGCGAAGTGGGCGGTGAACTCGAACCGCCGCGGCCGCGGCGGCAGCGACAGCCAGTACAACACCGGCAGCAGGGCGAGCCAGCCGAGCCCCCACGGGGTCGACAGCGTCACCGCGCCGCCTCGGTCAGCATCGCCGACCAGGCCTCCAGCCGCAGATCGTCCGCCGCCGGCACCGGCCAGCGCACGAGCCGGCACCCCGCCTGCGCGAACAGGCGATCCTGCTGCCGCGCCAGCGTCGCCAGCTGGCGTTCGAGCTCGGCGGCGAGCGCGTCGTCGACCGCGACCATCAGTTCGTCGCCGCTCTCGGGATCGACGAGGCGAAGGGCACCGCGCGCCACCGGCCCGCGGTCGTCGGCGATCGCCGGCAACCAACCGGTCACCTTGACGCCGCGGCGGCGCAGCGCCAGGAGCGGCCGTTCGCAGGCCTTCGGCCGGGCGAAGTCGGACAGCCAGTGGACGCGCCCCGGCAACGACCGCTGCAGCGCGAGTTCGGGCCCGCGGTCGGGCGCGCTGATCGAGTAGGGCAGGCTGTCGAGCCAGCGCAGCAGTCCGTCGAGGTCGGCGGCACCGGCGAACGTCGCCACCGGCGGCGAATGTCCGGGCGCCAGCACCGTCAAGCCGTCGAGCCGGCGCAGCGCGAGACCGCCGAGCACCGCGGCGAGCCGCACCGCCGCCAGCCGTCGCGGCGGGGAGCCGGCGGCGAGCCGCGGCGACAGGTCGAGCCACAGCGTCACGCTGCGGCGCTCCTCTTGTTCGAGCTGCTTCAAGAAGAACTCGCCGCTGCGCGCGTAGGCGGCCCAATCGAGCCGGCGCAGGTCGTCGCCGCGGGTGTAGGGTCGGTGGCCGACGAAGGTGCCGCTCTGGCTCAGCGCCGTGCGCCGCGCGCGCGCCGTCTCGGTGCGTTCGCCGCGCAACCGCACGCCGCGCGCGAGCAACGCGTGCAGCAGCTCGCGGAACGGCGCCGACAACGCCGGCGGCGGCGGCGGCAGCGTCACGGCGCGGCGCTTCACCGGCCCGCCTCCCGCAGGCGATCGAAGAAACGGCGCACCATCGCCTGTTCCGCCGGCGGCACGTGCCGCGCGCGCTGGGCGGCTTCGGCCGCCCGTTCGAACAGCTCATCGCGCGGCGGTGGCGGCGGCGGCGCCTTGCCATCCCCGAGCCCGGCAGCCGTCGGTTGTGCTGGCGCCCCGGCCTCGAGCTCGGCCGCGCGCATGCGGGCGCGGCGCGTCGGCCCGTCGTCGATGAACTCGGGCAGCACAAAGTGCTGCTGCTCCGGCAACGCCAGCAGCGGCGACGGTTCGTCGTCGGGCGGCGGCGTGGCGGCGCTCGGCGGCGGTGGCAGCGGCGGTGTGGACCGCGCCTCGTCGCGCGGCCGCGGCGGCGGCTCGGGCTCTCGGCGTTCGTCCTGGCCTCGGCCATCGTTCCCATGACCACGCTCGCCTCCGGCACGACCGGCGGCGGCCGGCTGGTTCGCGGCGCCGCCGAGCGCCCCCGGCCAAGGCGGCGCCAGCCACCACGACAACCACCACGCCAGCAGCACCAGCAGCAACAGCGGCAAGCACCACCACAGGCGACCCGGCGAACGGCGGCCGATCGGCCGCAGCGCGGCCGCCGGCAGCGTGGCGAGGCGACCACAGACGTCGTTGCCGAGCCAGGCCCGCATGGCCGGACTCTGGGCCGGGCGTTCGTCTTCGAGCCACGTGCGCAACTCGTCATCGAGGTCGGCGAGCACGGCGGGGTGCACGCTCACCTGGTCGATGCCGCGCAGCAGCGCCGCCCGCGCGCCGGCCGCCGAGACCAGCCCACCGAGTGCGGCGAACAGCAGCACGGCGGCCACCACCAGCGTGATGGTGGCCACGGCCGCGGGGAACAACCACAAGAGCGCCACCGCCGGCACCAGCAAGGCCAGCAGGGCCCGCAGCAGCGCGCCGATGCCGAGGCTCAGGCGCCGGCGCCAACACAGGCGACGCACGAAGGCGCGCAACTGGGAGGGCGTCACCGGGGGCACGTTCGCGGCAGCGGTCACCACCGCACCATGCGCCGCGCGGCGCGCGACGAAAACGGCCGGGGTGGAGGCAACGCACCCCCACCCCGGCCAACTCAGAAGGAGGAGATGCTGCGGTTTCGGCCGCGGCCGGCGGCGACGCGGGCGGCGCCGGCGCACAGCGAGCCGCGCCGCGCCCCCCGGTGGCGGGTCGGCACCGTTGCCACGGCGCGATCGGCGGCAAGTCCCGCGCCGGGACCGCGGCGCGCGGCGCCCTAAGGTCGCCGGCCCGCGGCGACCGAGCCGTCACTTCGGCGGCGTCTGCCCGGTGTCGCTCTTCTCGCCGGGGGCCTGCGGCGCGCTCGGCGGCGACGCCGGGTCGAACCACTGGGCCTTGACGTCGACCTCGAACGGTGTCGTCATGCTCGCAGCCCAGGTCATCAGGAACGCCGACGTCGAGCTGGCGACGTAGTTCTCGTTCTTGTCCGGCACCTTGTTGCCGATCGTGAGCTTCAGCAGCTTCTGCTGGTCGCCTTCCTGGTAGGTGACCTCGACCTGCACCTGCGGCGGCACCAGGCCGAACGGCTCGAGATTGCCGGCGCGCTGCAGCGGCTTCACATACTCGGTCACCGTCAGCCAGCGCAGACGCTGCACGAGGTTCTCGACCTCGGACTGACGCACGGCGCCGAGACCGGCCGGCGCGTCGACGGCCACCCAAGCCGCCTTGCCCTGCTCGCGCGCGAACGTGAACGTGGTGCCGAAGCCGGCGGCGTTGCGCAGCGCCAGGCGGGTCACCTTCTCGGTGTCGATGCGCGCCAGCGTGCGATCGAACCAGCCCTGCACCTGCACGTCGCGGCGCCAGCCCTTGTCGAACTCGTACAGCACGACGTCGGTGCTGTCGCTCTTGCGCAGATAGACGCCGCGCACGGCCTCGCTGCCGGTCTGGCCGGCGCCGGCGTCCTTGCCGACCATCAGCTCGGCGACGATCTGCAGGTTGGCGTCCTGGGCGCGCAGCACGAAGGCGTGCCCCTCGTCGAGGCCGTACTGCTCGAGCTGCTCCGGCGTGGCGTTGGCGCAGACGAGCACCTCGCGGTCCTTGCGGATCGAACGCAGGTGATGGAACACGTCGCTCTCGACACGCTCGGCCTGCACTGGCGCCCCGGCGCTCTCGCCCGGTTGCTGGCCCGGCATCGAGCCGACGACCCAGCCCTTGTCGGTGCGCTGCAGCGCCAGTGTGTCGTAGGCGACGGTCCTCTTGTCCGGCTTGGTGGGGTCGACCGCCGGCTGTTCGTCCTTGGGTCGAGCCAGCACCACGTGGGCGACGTTGTCGGCGGTGAAGCCGTCGAACAGGAGCGGGATGCGCGACAGGTCGACGAAGGTCTCGGCGTCCTTCTGCAGCTGCAGGAAGGTCGGCACCGCGAGGGCGCCGGCCAGGACCGCGAGCACGAGGTTGCGTCGGGCTAGGTTCATCGGGCTTGCCTTCGTGTTGTCAGTTCTGGGCCGCGAGGAAGGAGCGCTTCTGGCCGCGGCGGACCAGCAGCACGGACAGCCCGAACAGGGCCAGCAGCACACTCGGCACCAGCACGTTGGCGAGCCGCAGCAGCGTCGTCTTGCTGCGCAGCCGCTGCTCGGCGAGCCGCGGGTCCTGCTTCGGACCGTCGAGTTCGTCGGCGAACCGCAGCGTGCGGTCGGTGACGCCGCGCGTCTGCAGCGCGACCAGGTCCTGGTCCTCGGCGATCCAGTCCAACAACTGCGACCAGAACGGCCCCGCGAACAACGAGTAGGGCCCGCCGCCCTGCATGTAGTCGCCGCGCACGAAGTCGTCGCGCAGGAAGTCGGCGTCGCCGATCAGCACGATGCGGCCAGGCTTCCCACTCTTCGCCAGCATGTCGGCTTCGGCGACGACGGCCTTGGCCGCGTCCTTGGCCCCGCCCTTCGCCGGCTCGACCTGCTGCTGCGCATCTGGCGACAGCGGGCCCACGTCTGGGTTCAGCGGCTCGTCCTTCGGCGTCGCCGCCGCGACCTTCTTGGCCTCCTCCTCCTTGATCTGGCTCGGGCGCTTGGGGCGCTCCTTGCCGGCGAAGCACGACACGAACTCGCCCTGCACCTCCGCCATCAGCGGCGCCTGCAGCCGCGGCGCCGACTGGTAACGCTCGGCCATCTGCTTGCTGAACTTGTCGTAGGCGTCCTTACGCTGCGAGGCGGTGCCGAAGCCGAGCGGGTTGACCATCTGCGGCGGGTCCTCGACCAGCGCCGCCGGGCTCGACCACAACATGACGGAGCCGCGCACCCCGGCCGGCAGGTCGGGCACGCCATCGGCCTTCTCGCGCAGGCCAGCCCACGTCGGCCAGTAGAACCCGGGACCGCGGCCGAGCTGTTTGAACGCCGAGAACAGGAACGCGTCGCTCGGCATGCCCGGCACGAAGCGCTTGCGGTACTCGGCGGCGACCGCCTGGTCGACTTCCCCCTTGTCGTTGCGGGCGAACAGGTCGGCGTGCGTCGCCCACGGCTGCGCCATGGCGTGGAAGAACCAGCCATACGGGGCCGGCACGTTCTGCATCTGGCCGAACGCGTTCTGCTGCTGCAGGCACAAGTACTCGAACGGCGCCCGGAACGGGTCCCGCGGCTGCTGCGTGTTGGCCAGCATGTCGGCGACCAGCTTCGGCCGCCAGTCGAGGCCGTAGGTCGCCAGCTGGCTCACGAACGGCAGCTGGCTGCCGGCGGCGTCGATCTGCATCGGCACCTTCATGAAGGTGCGCTGCGGCCCGATCGCGTATTCGGCGGCATCGGCGAACACCACCAGCGTGCCGCCCCGCATGACGAACTGGTCGATGACGTACTTCTGGCGGTCGGTGAGGTCCTTCGGCCGGAACAAGAGCAGCGTGTCGATGTCGGGCGGCAGCAGGGCGCCGTCTTCGTCCTTGAGGTTCTGGAACTCGTAGCGTTTGGCCACGCCCTCGGTGCTGCGCACCAGGTTCCAGCCGATGCCCTGGGCGCCCTGCGGGCCCTGCGTCATCGCCGGCCACTCCATGTAGCCGAACTTGCGCTTCTGCTCGGTGATCACCTCCTTGATCGCCGGCGTCAACAACGCCTCGGCCACCAACGAGCTGCCCGGGGTGAACTGCGGCACCACCTTCTGCTTCTGGCCCCCGTAGCGCAGCCGCAGGCCCTGCCAGTGCACGTCGACCGACAGCGACGTCGACGACGAGCTCTTGAGCTCGAGCGGCTTGATGCCGACGCGCTTG
>JAEUHT010000225.1 GCA_016793265.1 Planctomycetota bacterium | reverse complement strand
CCGTTCGCGCAGCGGGGTCAGGGTCGTCCAGTCGATCGCCGCGGTCAGCAGCGGCGGCAGCACCGACTGCAGCCAGCAGGCGGCGTGCTGCGCATGGCGGAAGGTGAACGAGAACAGCCGGTCGTGCGGGGATTGCATGTTTGCAACTCCCAAGTGCGCGACCGGGGGCACGCCGCCGGTGGCTTCAGGCCTTCGCTTGTGCCCAGAGCTTGCGCAGCTCCTGGCGCGAGGTGTCGAGCAGGCGCACGAGGTGCTCGGTCTGTGCCAGCAGGTCCGACCGCGCGGCCTCGCTGGCGTCGAGGCGCTGCTGCAGCGTCGTGTTCTGCTGCAGCAGGTGCCCGAGCCGCTGTTCCATGCCCGCCATGCGCTCGCGCAGGCCCTGCAGTTCGTCGGCGATGCGCATCAGCGCGGACTGGCTGGCATCCGGAGGTGGCGGCGTCACGGGCGGGACTATACCCTGCGCCGCGCCCCGCAACGCCGGCCCATGCGCAAGCTCCTCGTTCTCTGCCCGTACGTGCCGTTCCCGGCGACGCACGGCGGCAGCATGCGGTCGCAGGTGTTGCTGCGGGCCTTGGCTGCCGAGGGGGAACTGCACGTCGCCGCGGCGGTCGTCGACGAGGCCGAACGTGCGCGGCTGCAGTCGATGGCGCAGCAGCTCGGGGTCGTCGCCCACGCGCTGCCGGCGCGCCCGGCGGTGCGCCCGTGGCCCGGAGCGAAGCTCGGCGCCTGGCTGCGCGGGCGGTCCGAGTTGCTGGGCCGCCGCTGGCAGGCCGGCGCCGCGGCGGCGGTCGTCGCGCTGCGGCAGAGCGTCGAACCGGCGCTGACGGTGCTCGACAGTTCGTTCGTGCTGCCGCTGGTTGCCGGTTCGTCCGCACCACGACTGCTGCACCTGCACAACCTCGAGCACGCGGCGCTCGGCAGCTTGCGTGGTGGCTGCGGCGCCCGGCTGACCACGGCCATCGAGCGGCGCTGCATGCGGGCCGCCGAGGCGGCGGCGATCGCGGCGAGTCGATGCACGATCACGGTCAGCGCCGGCGACCGCGAGCGCGCGCTGCGCCTGGCGCCGCAAGCGAACGTCGTCACGGTGCCCAACTCCATCGAACTCGCCGCTGCACCGCTGCTGCCGCCGCCGCCGCCTGGGCCGCCGCGCTTGTTGTTCGTCGGCTCGCTCGACTATCCGCCGAACCTCGCCGCCGTGCACGAATTGGTTCGCGAGCACCTGCCGGTGCTGCGCGCGGCGTTGCCCGGCCTCGTGGTGCGACTCGTCGGGCGCGACCCGCACGCCGCGCTGGCCGGCTACCGCGGGCAGCAGGGCGTCGAGGCGATCGGCGCCGTCGATTCGTTGGCGGAGCACTACGCGGCGAGCCACGCCGTCTACCTGCCGATCCGCCAGGGCGGCGGCACCCGCATCAAGATCCTCGAGGCGTGGGCGTTCGGCCGGCCGGTGCTGTCGACCGCGCTCGGCGCCGAAGGGCTCGGCGAAGGCGGCCGTCATTGGCGGCGCTTCGAGACGCCGACCGAAGGCTTGGCGGCGCTGCGTGACGTGCTGGGCGGGCAGGCGGCGCAATTGGTGGCGGCCGCGCGCACGCTGGTCGTCGCCGAGCACGGTCACGACGCCGCGATCGTGGCGCTGCGCCAGCACGTGCGCACGGCGCTCAGCTGAGCCCGTGTTCGGCGAGCCAGCGACGTTCGTCGGCGAACATCGTGGCGAGGTGCTGCTGCACGCGGGGTGGCGGCGGGGATTCGGGGCTGGCGTTGACCACCGCGCCGGCGTCGGCGGGGACGAAGCGCGGGTCGGCGTCGACGCCGAGGAAGCGGAACAGCTCGAGCAGCAGTTCCCGCGGCCGCTGCTGCAGCTGCGAGAAGCGGCCGACGAACAGGTTCGGCGCCGGCACCTGCGCCGACCACGTCGCCAGCAGCTCGCGGTGACGGCCGCAGCGCTGCACGTAGTCACCGTCCAGCCAGGTGATGAGCTCGTCGTCGGGCACCGTCGCGATGGGGCGGCCGAGCATCACGAACTCCTTCTTGGCGTGCGACCAGGCGCGCTCGACCGGGTCGCGCACCATCAGCACGACCTTGACGTCCGGGTTCAGCAGCATCAGGTCGCCGAGCACCTCGTGGTCGAGGGCCGCGGCGTAGCTGGCGGTGCCGTCGCCGCGCATCACCGGATCGAAGCCGCGGCCGAAGCGCCGCAGACAGTCGCGTTCCCGCCGGGCGCGTTCGGCGGGCGGCACGCGCATTTGATCCAGGTACCAGGCGAGGTCCTGCTGCACGGGCGGCAGGTGTGCTGGGTGCCAGCGGCCGCGGTGGCGCAGGTTGTTGAAGTAGTGGATCTCCTCCCTTGCGGGCACGAACACCTGCGGGTGCTGGCCGAGGTTGCGGGCCAACCACGTGGTGCCGGTGCGCTGGGGGCCGACGATCAGGAACGACGGCAGCAGCGACAGGTCGAGGTCGTCGTGCGTGGCGATGACGTGACTCAGACGCGGCCGCAGCGCGGCGAGCTGCGGCCGGCGCGGGCGTGGCTCGCCGCCCGCCGGCAGCGGCACCTGCGCCAGCACCTGCCGGTCGCTGCGGCGGGCGACCCGGCGCATCGCCTGCCGCATGGCGATCGCCGCGCCGAGCCGCGGCACGGCGGCGAACATCGCCCGCACGGCGTGGGCGAGGGGCACGCCGGCGTAGCGCGCGTTCTTGCGCAGGTTCCACGGCAGGAACAGCGCGTGCTGCAGCACCAGCCTGGGGTCGGTGATGCTGCGCACGAAGAACAGCTCGCGGTTGCGCCAGTTGAGCCGTTCGAGCGGTTCGCGGCCGAAGACGCGCGTCGAGGTGCCGCGGTGGGCGTGGTGCACGACGCTGTCGTGCGCGTAGACCGTGCGCCAGCCGCGCCGCCACGCCTGCCAGGACAGACTGACGTCCTCGACGTAGCACGGCTCGTAGAGCTCTTCGAAGCCGCCGATGTCGTCGTGCTTCTGGCGATCGAAGGCGCTGCTGCCGCCGCCGGCCCACAGCACCGGCGTCGGCGCGCCGGCCGTGCCCGGGGGCTGTACGAGCCGCAGTTCCCCGTGCTTGACGAAGCAGCGCGTGAAGCCGGTCTCCTTGCGGGGCGCCTGCATCTCGATGCGCGAGCTGACTGCGAACAGGTCGGGGTCGCCGAACGGGCGCAGCAACTCGACGAGCCAGTCGGGCTCGACGCGCATGTCGTTGTTGAGGTAGACGAGGATGTCGCGGCTGGCGACCGCAGCACCGGCGGCGTTGCCGCGGATGAAGAAGCGGTTCTCGGGCAGCCGCACGAGCACGGCCCAGGCGTGGTGCGCGGCGAGCCACTCGGCGGAACCGTCGTCGCTGCCGTTGTCGACGACGATCACCTCGTGGTCGCCTGGGCAGCGCTGCACCGCGAGCTGCAGTGACGGCATCAGGTCGCGCAGGAAACCGAGGCCGTTCCAGTTGAGCACCACGATCGAGGCGTTGCGCGTCGGCGGCGCCCGGTCGGCGTCGGGCCGGCGGCGCGCGGCGACGAACGGCCAGCAGGCGAGGTCGATCAACAGCAGCAGGGCCGCGAACAGCAGCGCGCCGAGCCACAAGGCCGGCAGCGTGAGCAGCCACAGCGCGCGAACGAACACGTTCATCGTTCGATCGCCTCCACGAGCTGCCGGGCGGCGTCGTCGACGTCGAGGCGCGCGTGCACGGCGGCGCGGCCGCGGCGGCCGATGCCGGCGGCGGCCGGGTCCTGCAGCGCCCTGGTCAGGGTCTGGGCGAGCGCATCGGCCGACCCTGGCGCCGCCAGGAAGCCGGTGTCGCCGTCGACGATCAGCTCGGGGATGCCCGAGATCGGGGTGGTGACGACCGGCACACCGAGCGCCATCGCTTCGACCAGGAAGATCGGGATGCCGTCGCGTTCGCCATCGTCGGCGACGATGCACGGCAGCACGGCGAGGTCCGCCCGCAGCAGCTCCTGGCGCACGGTGCCACTGTCGACGGGGCCGAGGAAGTCGACGAGGTCGGCGACGCCGAGGCGCTGGCAGTCGGCGCGCAGCGGCCCGAGCCCTGGTCCGTCACCGAGCACGCGCCAGCGGCAGGCGACGCCGCGGCGGCGCAGCACGGCGAGTGCCGGCGGCACGAACTGCAGGCCCTTCTTCGGCACCAGCCGCGCGGCGCTGACCAGCACGCCGCGGCCCGGTGGCGCCACTTCGTCGCGCCAGTGGTCGAGGTCGAGGCCGAGGTAGATGACCGGCACGCGGGCCGCCGGCGGCGGGTTCGTGGCCAGCTCGGGGCGCGCGCAGAGCCGCGCCTGGCAGCAGGCGGTGACGACGCGGAAGAACGTCGCGCGCGCCACCTTGGTGGCGAGCCAGCGGTGTGAGTACGGGAACTCGAAGTCGACGTAGCTCGAGATCGAGAACGGAGCCCCGAGCAGCATCGAGGCCCCGAGCGCGACGTTCGCCGGCCAGGTCGAGGCGTAGACGTGTACGTGCCGTGGCCGCAGTGGGCGCAGCAGGTCGGCGAGCAGGAAGGCATTGCCGGGGTGGCGCGGGTCGCGCAGCGGCAGCTTGCCGAACAGCTCGCCCGGGCCGCCGCCTTCGGCGCGGAACAAGGTGACGAAGGCGCGGCCGCGGCGCCGCAGCAGCCAGGTGCAGGCCCGCCACCAGGCCCGGGTCACACCGTCGCGGCCGAGCCAGGTGGCGCGACCGGCAAGCGCTTCGGCTTCGGCGTGGCGCGGCGCCGCGTCGTTGCGCGCGAGCACGACGACGCGCCAGTCGGGGCGACGCCGCAGCACGGCGAGCACTTCGCGGTAGACGAAGGTGTGGGACAGGTCGGGCAGCACCGGCAAGACGAGCACGACCGGTCCGGAGCCCGGCTGCGCCGGCTGCACCGCCGGAGCCCGGCGGCCGGTGCAGAGGCGGGCGAAGCCCGCCAGCGACCCACGCAGCAGCGTGTGCCAGGCGGTGCGCAGCGCTTCATAGGCAAAGCGCGCCGGGCCGAACGGCACCGGTCGTCCAGTGTCGTCGACGACCTCGGCGGCGCCGGCCTTGCGCGCGGCGCGGATCGCGGCCAGCGGCGCCAGCGCGCGCGGATGGCCGGGCCAGGGCACCGTCGGGGCGGCGCTCACCGGTCGCGGGCTCCGCGGTAGATCCCCTCGAAGTCGTCGACCGCCACGGCCAGCGTCTTCGGCGGCCGCACCGCGCTGCGGTAGCGCGCGAGTCGCGCCGGCTCATCGAGGCAGCGCTGCAGGCGCTCGGCGAGGGAGTCGCTGTCGCCGGGCGGGAACAGCTCGCCATCGACACCGTCGTCGACGACCTCGACGAGGCCGCCGAAGCGGCTGGCCAGCACCGGCAGGCCGGCGGCGCGCGCCTCGAGCACGACGAACGGCGCGTTCTCGTGCCACGTGCTCGGCACCACCAGCACGTCGATCGACGCCAGCGCGGCGGCGAGGCCCTGGCGGTCGAACGGCGGCTCGATGCGCACGCGCGGGTCGCTGGCGGCGGCGGCGACGAGCTCGCGCGAGTAGTCGGGGAAGTCGCTCTGGCGACCGCGCAGCACGGCCCGGCAATCGCCGCGCACCTTGGCCATGGCCAGGACCAGCAGGTGCGGGGCCTTGTGGGGGCCGAAGGTGCCGAAGAAGCCGAACGTCAGCGGCCGCGGCGCTGGGGGCGCCGGCGCGAGGCCAGCGGTGTCGATGCCGTAGCCAGAACAGGTGATGCGGGCCGCGGGCACGCCGTTCTGCACGAACACCTGCTGCAGGAAGCGGGTCGGCGCGATGATCGCGTCGGCGGCGAGCAGCCGTTCGCGCAGATAGCGCGGCCGGTCGAGGGCGCTGGCGAGCCGCGCGGCGAGCGCCGGTGCCGGCGGCGGCGGCGCGCCCCGGCGGCTTTGCGCCACGGCCAGCACTTCGTCCTTGGCGAGGCTCTGTTCGACCTCCTGGTGCAGCTCCGGGTGCGCACACGGCACGCAGCCGAGTGGCGTCGCCGGTGGTCCCGAGCAGGCGGCGCCGTCACCGCGCATCAGGATCACGCGCGGGCACAAGAACCAAAAGTCGGTCAGCGAGACGCAGACCGCAGCGCCGTGGGTGCGTGCGACGTCGAGCAGGTCGGCACCGACGTGGCGCAGGTGGAAGCTGTGCACGAGCTCGGTGCGGCGTTCGCGCAGGTGGCCGCGGAACACCTCGGCCATGCGGGCGTGCCGGTATTCGAGGCTGGTCCAGTCGGCACCGAGCCACATCCAGTGGTTGATGCGGCGCACGGGCAGCCCGTCGACGACCTCGCGCGATTCGCGCCACGGGCCGCTCGCCTCGGCGAAGTCCGGCTGCAGGGTGAAGACGTCGACGTCGTGGCCGCGCCGCTGCAGCTCGCGGCCGACGGCGTGGGCGTACTGCTCGGTGCCGGTGAAGAAGCGCGGCGGGTACTGGTGGACGACGAACGTGAGTCGCACGTGACCGGCAAGCCTACTCGGTGCCGGCGCCGGGTCGTAGCTTCGAAGCGGGGGCGCCAGCTCCGGGCTCGCCGCCGTGCGACGGCGGCGCCTCGGTCACGGTTGTGTGGTCACGACCAGGGCGTCGGAGGCGGTGAAGCCCTGCGGGCCGCACGGATCGAGCACGAGGCACTGGGTTGCGAACGAGAAGCCGAGCGGCGCCGTGGCCGGGATCGGGAACGGCAGCGACAACACGCCGAGGCCGTCGGCGATCGCGGTCGGTGTCACCAGCACGGTCGGATCGAGCCAGATGTCGACGCCGAGCACGTTGACGCCGAACGGCAGCGGTGCCAGCGACACCGCGTAGATGGCGATGCTCGACGGCGGCGTGCGCGCGCAGCGCAGCGAGAAGCCGAGGTTGCCGAGCTGCGCGGCCGCCGACGGCATCTGCCGCAGCTCGCCGAGGCAGCCGGGCGTGCTGTTGCCGACCGCGAGCGGCAGCGCCGGGATCGCCAGGTTCAGTGGGTTCGGGTTGTAGACGACGGTGCCGTTCAGCGTCGCGTGCAGGCCGGCGGCGCTGGTGTCGAGCGGGTGCCCGTCGAGGTTCCAGGTCGACACGTAGCCCGGCACGCCGATCAGCTGCTGGTTCATCGTCGCCTGGATGTCGGCTTGCGTGCGCGCGAACGACCACAGCCGCACTTCGTCGATCTCCCCGTTCCACACCTCGATCGGCGTGGCGACATCGCTGCCCTTGCCGATGCGGAACACCTCGTTGCCGACGTCGCGGATCGGCAGGCCATTGCCGGCTGCGGTCGCCACCTGGTTGCCGTTGACGAAGAGGTTGGCGGCGGTGCCGTCGTAGGTCGCGGCGACGTGGGTCCACGTCGAGAGCGCGCCGGCCGTGAAGGTCCAGTTGCAGGTCACCGCGACACCGTTGCTGGTGACGACCTTCCAGCGCAGGATCTTGAGGTTCGAGTTGTCGGCGTTGATGCGCAGGAAGTAGTCCTCGCTGCCGCCGACGCTGAGGCCCTGGCGCACGATCGTCGGGTATCGCCAGCCGCTCGGCAGGGTGGCGTCGTCGTAGGTGATCCAGGCTTCGATGGTGATGCCGCTCTGCGGCACGACCTGCGGCGAGTAGGGCACTTCGAGGTAGCCGTCGACGTTGGGGTCGAACCGCGCGCCGACGTTCTGGGCCAGCGTGGTGGGGGCGAGCGTGAGGGCGGCGAACGTGAGGCCGTGCAGTCGGCAGGGAAGCGTCATCGGGGCTCCTTCGGGGCGATGGGGACCGCGGGACTCTACGCCGGCGGCCGGCGGCGGGAAGCTGGGTGAGCGGGTTCTGCCGCGGCAGCATTTCGGTGCTTCGCTGCGCCGATATCGGATCGTACCATCCCGCCCGAGCAATGGCCGAGACCTACCTGTCCGTGGTGCTGCCCGCCTTCGAGGAGAAGGACACCATCGCCGGCTCGCTGGCGGCGTTGTTCGCGGCGCTCGACGGCCAGCCGCGCGGCTACGAGGTCGTCGTCGTCGACGACGGGTCGAGCGATGGCACCGCCAGCGAGGTCGAGAAGATGATCGTGGTGAGGCCGACGCTGCGCCTGATCCGGCTGTCGCGCAACTTCGGCAAGGAGAGCGCCCTCGCCGCCGGCCTCGCCGCGGCGCAGGGGCAGTTCGTCGGCGTGCTCGACGCCGACCTGCAGGATCCGCCGGCGGTGCTGCTGGAGATGCTGGCGCGGGCCGAGTCGGGCTACGACGTCGTCTACGGGGTGCGGCGGCGGCGCCGCGGCGGCCTCGTGCTGCGCGCCTGCTATGCCGTCTACTACCGGCTGCTGCGCCTGGTCAGCGAGCCGGCGGTGCCGATCGACAGCGGCGACTTCTCGGTGCTGTCGCGGCGGGCCGTCGACGCCGTCAACCGTCTGCCCGAGCGCAACCGCTTCCTGCGTGGGCTGCGGGCGTGGGTGGGGTTCCCGCAGGTCGGCCACCCCTACGATCGGCCGGCGCGCTGCAGCGGCCGGTCGAAGTACACGTGGTCGCGCCTGTTCCGCCTCGCCGCGGTCGGCGTGCTGTCGTCGTCGCGGTTGCCGTTGCTGCTGGCGATCCACCTCGGCGTGCTGCTGGCCGGCCTCGGCTTCGTCTGGGCGCTCAAGGTCGTCATCTGGCACTTCGTCTACGGCACCGCGCCGCAGGGCTTCTCGGCGCTGATCGTCGCCATCCTCGTCGTCGGCGGCGCCCAGCTCATCGGCATCGGCGTGCTCGGCTTCTACCTGGGCCGCGTGCTCGACCAGGTCGAGCATCGGCCGGCCTACGTGATCGAACGCACCTGCAACTGCCCGGCGGCCGAGACGAAAGCGACGCCCACGTGATCGTCGTCACCGGCATGCACCGTTCGGGCACGTCGCTGTTGTGCCAGCTGCTGGCGACGCTCGGCGTACCGTTCGGCGGCCCCGAGGGGCGCTTCGCGACCGACCGTTGGAACGCCGACGGCTACTTCGAACTCGTGGCGGTGATGGACGCCAACAGCCGCCTCGTCACCGGTCTGCCACGCAACCGCTCGCGGCTGCTGGCGACGCTGAGCAAGCTCGTCTACCTGACGATGCCAGGGCAACGGCGCATCGCGGCGCGCGCCCGGCGCTTGGCCGGCGAACTGCAGGCGCTGGCGCCGACCTTGCGCCACCTGGCGGTGAAGGACCCGCGCTTCTGCCTCACGTTCCGCCACTGGGATGTGGTGGTGCCGGTGGCGAAGGTGCTGGTTTGCGTGCGCGATCCGGCCGCGGTGGCGGCGTCGTTGCGTCGGCGCAACCGGCTGCCACTGGCCCTCGGCCACCGTTTCTATCGCTACCACGTCGAGTCGCTGTTGGCGCAGGTGCCGCCCGAACGCACGATGTACGTCGACATGGACGCGCTGGCGCTGCGGCGCGAGGTGCACGGCCTCGATCAGGTGCGGCAGTTCCTCGGGCTCGGTGCCGGGCCAGCCTCCGCGGCGGTGCTCAGAGCCGCGCTGCGCGACGGGGCGTATCGGTCGTCGCCGTCGCTGCCGCGCGCCTGTCCGCCGGCGGTCGTGGCGCTGCACGAACGGCTGCTGGCGCTGGCCGACGCCGGACCGCCGCGGGGGGCGGCGGCGCCATGAACGGCCCGGTCGTGCCAGCCCCCGGCTCGCGCCTGGCCATCGGCTTCGTATTCGTGGTCGCCGCCGCGCTGTTGCGGTTCGTGCAACTCGGCAGCCAGCCGTTGTGGTTCGACGAAGCGTTGTCGCTGCACATCGCCATCGCCGACGACGGGCTCGATTTCATCCACAACACGGCGCCGCTCTACCACGTGCTGACCCGGGGGTGGTGCGCGCTGTTCGGTCACGACGTCGCCGCGCTGCGGTCGTTGTCGGCGGTCGTCGGCGCCTGCTTCGTCGGCGGCGCCTTCGTCGTCGCCGACGCCGTCTTCGGCCGGGCCACGGCGCTGGCTGCCGGCGTGATCACGCTGCTGTCCCCGCTGCACCTCTACTACTCGCAGGAAGCGCGCGCCTACGGCCTCCTGCTGCTGCTCCTCATGCTGGTGCACGGCGCGTTGTGGCGCCTGGCGCGGTCGCCGAGCCGGCGCGCGGTCGTGGTGCTGGTGCTCGCCAGCAGCGCGGCGCTGTTCACGCACTACCTGGCCGCCCTGCCGTTGCTGGTGGCCTACGTCGCCATCGGCTGCGTACGCTGCGACCCGGCGCGGCCGGCACCGTGGCGCCGCGTGCTCGTCGCCGGCGCCATCGCCGCGGTCACCCTGCTGCCGTGGTTGTGGTGGTGGCGGCGCACCACGGCCTTCGACCCTGCCGACATGCAGTGGCTGCAGGCGCTGTGGCAGGAGCTCACGGTGCCGGCGGCGCTCGGCTGGTCGTGCAGCCTGTTCCTGCTCGGCGGCCACGCCGGCCACGCGCCGGTCTTCCTGAAGCAGCTCTCCAGCCTGCCCTTCCCGGTCTTCTGGTGGTGGCTCGCCGTGCTGGCGGCGGGCGGACTCGGCTTGCTCGCGGCTTCGACCTGGCGGCAACGGCCGCGCACGCAGCGGTTGGCCGTGGCGCAGGCGGCGGCGCTGGCGGTGGTGCCGCTCGTGCTGCTGGTGCTGGTGTCGTTCGTGAAGCCGATGTACTGCCCCGGCCGCTACGACCTGATCGCCTTGCCCGGCTTCGTACTGCTGCTCGCGCATGCGGTCGCTGCCGGCATCCGGGCGCCGCGCCGGACGGTGCGCACCGTCGCCAGCGTGCTGGTGTCGCTGCTCGGCGCCGCCGTGCTGGTCAAGGACACGCTCTACTTCACGGCGCCGGCGGGCGATGAGCCATCGCGCCGCATCACCGACCACCTGCTGGCGAAGCTGCCCTCGGGGGCCACCCTGGTGTTGACCGGCGAGATCGCCTTGCCGGTGCTGGCCCGCCTCGAGCAGCGTGGTTGCGGGTGGCGCGACGGCCGACTGCTGCGCGACGATCCCGCGGCGACGTTCCACCTGCGCCTGCTGCCGACCGCGCTCGAGACGGCGCCCGGCGCGGTGAGCCGCTACGAGCGGGCGATGGTGGACGGCAGCATCGTCGGCGACCTCGGCACGCTGCTGCAGACGGTGCGGGGCGACGAACTGTGGCTCGTGCTGAGCAGCGACCTGCGGGTCGCGCGTTCGGCCGCCGCCGAGCGGCTCGCGAACGAACTGCGGGCCCAGCTGGCTGCCGCCGGCTTCACCGTCGTGCAGAGCGACGCCGATCTCGGCGTCGTGCAACTGCGGCGCCGTCGCTGAGGCGGCGGCGCCGGTGCGGCGCGCCGCGCGCTACAGCTGCAGGGCGCCGGCTTCGCTCGTGGTCAGGCCGATCGGGCTGCCGCTACCGGCATCGGCGATGGCCCACTGGAAGAACAGGTCGAGCCCCGACAGCGTCGACGCACTCGGCAGCGGGAACGGCACCGTGATCGTGCCGGTCGGCGAGGTCAGGAACAGCAGGTTGGCGTCGAGCGACTGCAGCAGCGTGCAGCCGCCACCGATCGGCAACGGCAGCGGGCCGAGCAGCGACAGCGTGCGCGAGCCGCCGCCCATGAACAGCGCGATGGAGTTCGGCGCCGCCTGATTGAGCTCGAAGGTGAAACTGGCCGAGCCGAGGGCGACGCTGCCCGTGGCGCTGAGCGCCGGCACCAGGCCGCCGGTGCCGGGGCAGCCACTGCCGTAGAGGGCGAGGCTGGTCGACTCGTAGGCGCCGGCGTCGGGTGCTCCATCACGCAGGCGGCCGGCGTAGTCGGTGTCGACGTAGGCGGGCGTGTTGACGGCGACGCCGGTGACCGGGCTCGACGCCGTCGGCCGCAGGTCGGGCACCGGCCCGAACGGGTCCTGCAGCAGCGGATCGGCTTCGACCGAGGCGGCGTCCTTGCCCGACAGCGCCTGCCAGGCGGCGAGGCTCGTCGCGCCGGCCACGTTGGCGCCGATGCGGCCGAGTTCGCCGCCCGGCGCGAAGAACAGGTTGCCATCGCACTGGAACGGCATCGCCGTCGAGCTGCTGGTGCCGACGACGATCGCGGTGCCGCCGGCGTTCAGGAAGACGTTGCCGTAGATGTAGTTCTGCACCGCGCTGTAGCCGCCAGTGGCGATGCAGCAGCCGCTCGCGGGCAGCGTGACGGCAAAGGTGTTGTGCGTGATGTAGTTCTGGTAGTTGCTGATGTCGGCGCGGATGGCGCACACCGAATTGGCGTAGCTGCTCGACACGTTGTGCAGCGTGCCGACGAACAGGTTGTCGTAGATGCTGTCGACGCGTGTGTTGTTGTTGATCAGCCAGAGGCCGTGGTCGCCGCCGTTGAGGTCGATGCGGTTGTGGTGGATCTGCCAATCGCCGCCATTGCTGAGGTAGATGCCGTAGCTGGTGCGGTTGGTGTAGTTGGACAGCGTGAGGGTGTTGTGGTGCACGCGCCAGCCGATCTCGCTGCTGCTGTTCTCGCTGACGATCACGCAGTGTCGGTACTCACCCGCGGCGGTGCTGCGGTGCCCCGACGCGAAGAAGCAGTTGCGGATCTCCATGTCCTCGCAGAAGGTCGTGCCGGAGATCGCGTGACCAGCGGCGCCGGTGAAGTCGATGCCGTCCCAGACGATGGAGCGGTTGTGCTGGAAGGCGACGCCGAGCAGGGCGAAGGTGTCGCCGGCGCCGCCGTGCAGCAGCACGGTGCCGGGGCCGAGCAGCGAGCGGAACGTGATCGAATTGGTCGCCGAGGCACCGGGGATCGGCGGCACCAGCACCGATTCGGTGTAGGCGCCGGGCGCGACGGCAAACTCGCAGGCGCCGTTGATGCCCGTCACGAACATGGCGTTGACCGCCTGGGTGAAGCTCGTGAAGGCACCGCCGGCGCCGCTCGGGTCGATCAGGTAGGCGCCGGACAGCTGGGCGGAGAGACCGGCCGTACACAAGCAGGCCGCGAGGGCCGGAAGGGGGAGTTGCATGAGGCTCCTCAGTTGCTGGGGGTGGGGTTCGAGGGGAGGTTCACTGGTCTCTGCGCAGGGCGGCGTCGTGGTCGGCGCGGCTCTGATCGAGGGCGGAGGTGTCGCCGCGGACGCGGCGCAGGGCGTGTTCGGCCGCCGCGCGCACGGCGGCGTCGGCGGCGGGATCGTCGACGGCGGCGCCCAGCGCGTCCGTCACCTGCGCCGCGAGGCCTTGCCGGTGCAGCTCGTCGCTCCACTGCAGCAGGGTCAGGGCGGCGAGGCGACGTTCGGTCACGCTGCCATTGCCGAGCCGATCGCTGACGGTCGGCAGAGCGTCGGGGCCGAGCCCGCGCAGCACCTGCGGCGCCCGCGCGCGCATGCGGTCGTCGCCAGCGGCAGCCTGGCGCAGGACCTCGAGCGCGGTGGCGGCGACGCTCGCCGCCGCCTGTTCGTGTGTGGTAGCGGACGCCTTGCCTTGCAGGAGATCGTCAGCGAGCGTCGCCGCAGGCAAGGTCGTCGCGGCCGGCACTGCGGGTGCTGCGGACGTCGTCGCCGCCGGCGTGTCGACCGTGGTTGGCGGCATCGGTGCCGGCTCGGCGCCGCACGCGGCGAGTACGAGCAGGAACGACCGGCACAGGTGCGGTGGCATGGGACGGCGCAGCATAACGGAGCGGCGGCGGGCTGTCGGCTGGCGCGCGACGAGGTCGCAGGAGTTGTGCTGCGGAGGCCACCTGCTTGCCGCCGCCCAGGCCCAGCATCGCCGCCTTCGCCCGTCGCGCCCGCAGGCAGCGACCAGCCCATGGCACCGCCGAATCGCACCTGCGGCAGCTCACCGTGGCGTCTTGGTCGGGCGCCGCGCGCGACTGGATGCGCGCCGCCGGTCCCGTAGCATGCGGGCATGAAGTTCCAGAACCTGTTGTTGGTCGCCGCGCTGCTCGGCGCCTGTTCCGCCAAGACCGAGCCGACGAAGACGCCCGCGACCCCGAAGCCCGTCGCCGAGGTCTCCGCCGCCATCGCCGCCAAGCTCGAGAAGGCCGATGCCGCCGATGGCAAGGCCGACAAGGTCGTGCACAAGTGCGCGGGCTGCTCGCTGCACATGGACGGCAAGACCGAACACGCCGTCGCGGTCGGCAGCTACACGCTGCACTTCTGCGACCATTGTGAGGACAAAGTCGCCGACCCGCTGCCGGTGGTCGAGAAGCTGGAGAACTGATTGCGCAGGCGGCAGCAGCGCCGGGCTCACCCTCAGCGCGCGCGCAGCAGGTGTTCGAGCGCGAGCTGGTTGAGCCGCACGAAGGCACAGCCGCGCGCCGCCGCTCGGTCGGCGTCGAATTCCTCGTAGGCCGAACGATCGCACCGCAGCGTGTCCAAGGTCTCGCCCGGCGCCAGCGTCGGCTGCGTCAACTCGGGCAGCCTCGCCGCCACCATCGCCGCCTGCACCTCCGGGTCCCGGCGGAACGCGGCCGCGCGTTCGCGCAGCAGCCGATAGGTGCGCATGTTCGCCGCCGCCGATGCCCACACGCCGTCGAGGTCTTCGGTGCGCGACGGCTTGTAGTCGAAGTGCCGTGGGCCGTCGTAGCCCGCGCCCTCGAGCAGGTCGACGAGGAAGAACGCGCTCAGCAGGTCGCCGTGCCCGAACACCAGGTCCTGGTCGTACTTGATGCCGCGCTGGCCGTTGAGGTCGATGTGGAACAACTTCTGGTGCCACAGCGCCTGGGCGATGCCGTGCACGAAGTTGAGCCCGGCCATCTGTTCGTGTCCGACCTCGGGGTTGAGGCCGACCATCTCCTGGTGGTCGAGCGTCTGGATGAACGCGAGCGCGTGGCCGATGGTCGGCAGCAGGATGTCGCCGCGCGGTTCGTTGGGCTTTGGCTCGATCGCAAAACGCAGCCGGTAGCCGCGCTGCTTGCAGTAGCTCGTCAGCGTGTTCATCGCCTCGCGGAAGCGGTCGAGCGCCACGCGCACGTCTTTGGCGACGTCGTACTCACTGCCTTCGCGGCCGCCCCAGAAAACGTAGGTCTCGGCGCCGAGTTCGGCGGCGAGGTCGAGGTTCTGCATCACCTTGCGCAGCGCGAAGCGTCGCACCGAGCGGTCATTGCTGGTGAAGGCGCCGTCCTTGAACACCGGGTGGGTGAACAGGTTGGTGGTCGCCATCGGCACCTTCATGCCGGTCGCGGCGAGCGCTTCGCGGAAGCGCGTGATGTGCCGGTTGCGCGCGGCCTCGTCGCTGCCGAACGGGATCAGGTCATCGTCGTGGAAGGTGACGCCGTAGGCGCCGAGCCCGGCGAGCCGGTGCACGATCTCGACCGGGTCGAGTGCGGCGCGGGTGGCGTCGCCGAACGGGTCGCGGGCCTGCCAGCCGACGGTCCAGAGGCCGAAGGTGAACTTGTCGACGGGGGAGCTCGCGGTCTTGGTCGTGGGCATGGTGGCGGCGGGGCGGGCAAGCTACCACTGCAGCCGGCGGGTGTCCGCTGCCTTGGGGGCCGCTCCTGCAGGACGGGTTGCCGGAGTGGCGCCGGTAGCGCGACCGAGTCGACCGGCGACGGCATGCGGACCTGACGAGCTGGCCTGGCCTGCCCGGAAGCACACGACCCTGGTCAGGTCTGCCGTTGTTCGCGGCGCAGCAGCACTTCGTCGTCGGCCAGGATCTCGCCGACGCGGATGGCGTGTTCCCGATGGCGCAGCAGCACCTTGCTGTGACCGTTGAGGAACACACGCCACCAGTAGCGGCCGGCGAGCCACTCCGGGCGGGCCTCCAGGCGCAGGCCTTCGATCTCGCTGCGGTAGGAGTCGGGTTCGAGTTCCACGGCGCGGGCCCTACGCGGCGTTGCCCTCGCGAGGCTCGGATTCTGGCCGCTCGGGCGAATGTCGCCGCCGCCCTGGCGCGTTCGCCGCAGCTTGCGCCAGGAACGACCGCGGCCGCACCAGCCCGGAGGCAGGAGCGGCCGCATCGCGTCCGCGTGCGACGCGGACGATCAGGCGATCAGCGGGGGACGATCAGACGTCGCCGACCGTGCCCTTGATGGTGTTGCTGGTGATCAGGCCCAGCGCGTTCGTGCCCGGCGTGGCGAAGGCCGCCGACGTCGCGAACACTTCCGCACCGATCAGCGAGGCGCTGGCCGGGATGGCGAGCGACCGACCCTGGGTCGAGGTGCCGGTGACGGCCGGACCGCCGATGAAGTCGAAGGTGCCGCGCAGGCCACAGCCCGGGGCGCCGAGGAAGAACAGGTCCGGGACGTTCGGATCAGCCAGGCCGAGCAACTCGAGGTTGACGTGCAGGCCGCCGATGTTGGGGATGTTCTCGGTGTTGAGGTCCCAGCTCGTGCCGGTGACCGGACGCGTCACGCCGGTGAGGGCCAGCGGCGCCACGAACTGACCGGTCGTGACGACGATCGGCAGGGCCGTGGTCAGGTCCGTGTTGCCCGGATCGGTCGCCGCGACGCCGGTGCTGAGGCCGACGAGGCAGTCGAGCAGCGCCATGCTGCCATACTTGAGCTCGATGTTGCCGTTCGGCCACAGCGAGACCTGCACGTTGTTCTGGTCGGTGCCGGCATACTGTGGCACGTTCGTGAACGTGATCTGGTAGACGCCGCTGCCGTCGAGTTCGGCGTTGAAGCCGGTCGTGGCCAGGTTGAGGTCGTCCCACATGAAGGCGAGGCGCGTGCCGCCGGTGAGCAGCTCGGCGACGGACTCGGAGAAGTCGGCGTTGGCCGTCGTCACGAAGCTCAGGAAGCCGTTCGAGCACAGCCACGCCTGCGTGATGTTGCCCTGTGGGCACGGGAACGCGAACGGCAGCGCCAGCGCGTGGATCATGTCATCGCCCGAGGCGATCGCGGCTCCGACCGGCGGCACGAGGGCCGAGGCGCCCGGGATCACCGCGTAGCCAGTGCCGGTCCAGTTCAGCGTGTACGACGTGTTGGCCAGGTCGTTGGTCGAGACGGTGCCGTCGAACAGCTCGTAGAAGGTGCCGTCACCCATCGAGCTGCCGCCGCAGCCGAAGCCGAGCGACGTGTTGGTTGCGAGCGTGCCACCGCCGGTGGCGAGGTAGTTGACCTCGTCGATACCGATGTAGTCCGAGTTGCTGCCGGAGGGGCCGCCGTTCGTGGGGTTGTAGTGGAACGCGAATCGGCCGCCAGTGGCGCCAGACAGGCCCGTGATGGTCGCCGAGAACTGCGTCCACGTCGTGGGGTAGCCGGCGGTCGTCAGCGTCGGGTTCACCGTCAGCAGCACGTTGGTGAAGTCGGCCGGCAGCGTCGAGCCGGTCGTGTTGTAGACCAGCTCCAGGCGATCCGGGTACGCAGGGAAGTCGACCGTGCGCGTATAGAAGGTGATCGTGTCGCCGTTGTTGAACGTGAGGAGCGGCGAGATCAGGTAGTTGCTGATGTCGTTCGCGCCGGTGGACGAGTTGTAGTTCGCGAACGCGTAGGTGGCGCCGCTGAAGGGGGCGAACACACCGCCGGAATTCACGACCTGCCAGTTCGGATTCGTGCCAGGGCCGCCCGTGCTGTTGTTGACGGAGGTCC
>JAEUHT010000224.1 GCA_016793265.1 Planctomycetota bacterium | reverse complement strand
ACAACGAGGTCATTGCGGCCCCAAACTATCCTCCAAACTACGTCGCCGCGTGGAACGGGACGACTTGGGCGCTGCGCGTTGCGACCTCCGCGCCGTTCTACTCATCCACACCGAGGTTCAACATGGCGATCGACCCGGTGCGTAATCGTCTCACGCTCGCGGTCAACGACACGGCCCTAGTCCTGATCGGCTCGACCTATGTGCCAATTCCCGTCGCCCTCCTCTACGAGTGGAACGGCTTCGGCTGGAACCTGCGCACGCTCTCGAATGCGCCACCGGCCAACGGCGCCATGGCGTGCGACACCTGGCGCCAACGTATCGTGCTGTTCGACAGTGCCTACCAGACCACCGGGACGCCAAACCACACCTGGATGATCGCCGACGGCGCCAGCACGCAGCTCACGACCCCCTATGGCCCGTCGCTTCGCAACCAGTCCGCCATGGCCTTCGACCCGGTGCGAGGCGTCTCCGTGCTCTTCGGCGGCCAAAACGGCTTCCCGATGGGCGACACCTGGGAGTTCACGCTCGGCGAACTCGCGAGCTGCACGCCGTTCGGCGGCGGCTGCTTCGGCAGCCGCGGCATCCCGACGCTTACCGCCCAAGGCTCGTCGGTGCCGCGCCTCGGCCAGAACTTCACGCTGCAGCTCGGCGCGCTGCCGTGGACTGGCCCGGCCTTTGTGGCCCTCGGCCTGTCCGACAGCGACTACTTCGGCATTCCGCTGCCGGCGGACCTGGCCGCGATCGGCGCCCCGACCTGCATGCTGCGCACGAGCAGCGAGGAGATGCACCTCGTCACCAACGTGCTGGGCAGTGCCAGCTTCTCCATGGCGGTGCCGCCGGTGCCGAACGGCGTCTTCTACGCGCAGGCGATCAGCTTCGATCTCGCCGCCAACCCGCTCGGCCTCACCACCAGCAACGCCCTGCGGCTCGTGATCGGCCTCTGATCGCGCCGCCTGCACTGCCGCTGCAGCTCGTGGAGTGGGAACCAGCAGCGCTACGCACATCGGCCGGATGGTCTGCGCCGCGTGGAGTCCTAACCTACGGCGCGATTCCCGCAGCCCTCCTCAGCCCGGCCACGACATTGGCTCCGAGCAAGGTCGTGACCATGCACCGCGTACTCTTCACCAGCGTCTGTCGCCCGCTCGGCCCGGCCCATGGCGACTCCCCCAGCGTCGGCTACGAGTTGCTGCATGGCCAGGTCACGCGCGCCCAGGGCCTGTTCAGCCCGCGCTCGCTGCACCTGCACTTCTCCCTCGACTACGTGGCGGAGAACCTCGACGCCCAATGTGTGGTGCTGCACTACCCGTCGCGGGCCGAGCTGATCGCGGAGCTTGAAAAGGGCTACGACTACGTCGGCATCTCGTTCCTGCTCGCGCTGTTCCACCGCATGACCGATGCCGTGGCCCTGGTGCGCAAGCATGCGCCGGCGAGCCGGATCGTGCTCGGCGGCTACGGCACCGTGCTGACCGACGAAGTGCTCGCGCCCTACGCCGATCACATCTGTCGCGAGGAAGGCGTCGCCTTCATGCGGAATCTGCTCGGCGAGCCCGAGCTGCCGATGCCCTACCGGCACCCGCTCATCGTCAGCCAGCTGCGGGTGTTCGGCGCCAAGGTGTCGCGCACGGGCATGGTGTTCGCGGGACTCGGCTGCCCGAACGGCTGCGACTTCTGCTGCACGTCGCACTTCTTCCGGCGCAAGCACATCAAGCTGCTGCCGACCGGCAAGGACATCTACGCGGTCGTCGCGCGCTACCTCGACATCGACCCCGACATCTCGCTCGTCGTGCTCGACGAGGACTTCCTGCTGAACAAGCGCCGTGCACTCGAGTTCCGCGACGAAGTGCTGGCCCATGGCAAGGCGCTGTCGATCTTTGCCTTCGCCAGCATCCGGGCCCTGAGCCAGTACTCGGTGACCGAGATCGTCGAGATGGGCATCGACGGGCTCTGGATCGGCTACGAAGGCAAACGCTCGGGCTTCAAGAAGCAGGACGGCCGGCCGGTCGAAGAGCTGTTCCCGGAGCTGCGGCGGCACGGCGTGTCGATCCTCGCCTCGATGATCGTCGGCATGCCGTACCAGGATCCCACGATCGTGCAGCGCGAGCTCGACGGCCTGCTGGCGCTCGAACCGAGCTTGTGCCAGTTCCTGATCTACGGCCCGACCCCGGGCACGCCGTTCTACGAACGCGTCACCGCCGAGGGTCTGCTGCGCAAGGACCTCGCCGACGACCCGGAGCTGTACTACAAGAAGTGCGACGGGTTCACGGCGATGGTCGACCATGCCCTGTTGTCGCCGGCGCAGATCGAAGCCCAGCAGCGCGACTGCTTCCGCCAGGACTTCGAGCGCCTCGGCCCTTCGGTCTACCGGTCGATCGAGGCCTGGCTGCGTGGTTACCTGACCTTGCGCGACAGCGACAACCCGATGCTGCGCAAGAAGGCCGAGGCCTTCTCCGAGGACCTGCGCAAGACCTACCCGGTGTTCCTGCCGGGCAGGTGGTTCGGCCCCAACCGCACGATCCGCGACAGGATCCGTCGTCTGCAATCCGAGGTGCACGCAGCGATCGGCGCCCCTACCATCGTCGAACGACTACGGGGCTTGGCGGCGGTCGTGATGGCGATCTGGACCTCGCTCACCTTGCGGCTGGCGTGGTTCCAGCACCCGCGACTGGTCCGACACGAGTACCGGGTGCCGGCAGCGCCATCGAAGTTCGCCCGCGTCTGGCGTCAGTTGCAGCATCTGCGTCATGGCCTGACGCTGGCCCGCTCAGCCGAAGGAGAAGTCTGCCTCTGCCTGCGCGGGCGCCTCGACGAATCGCAGGCCGAACGCCTCGGCCCCAGCCTCTCGCGGGCGCTGCGCCGCACCCGCGACCAACTCGTGCTCGACTGCAAACGACTGACCCACTTCGAGTCCGGTGCCGCGCAGCGACTGGCCACGACCCTGCATGGCTACCGCGATCGCATCAGGGTGTTGCTGCCGAAGGACCTGCTGCAGGGCGGCGTTGCTGCGGCGCTCGCGACGTTCACGCTGCAGCTGCAGGGGTAGGCCCGCCCGCTCCGCCGGCAGCAGGGTTCCCCATCACTGCGGCAGTCCTCGCTGTCGGACCGCGCCCGCCGAGCGCGCCGCGCGCCAGCGCTGCACGAGGTCGGCGCTCGCCGTGCGCCAGTCGGGGAACTCGAACTCGAAGCCGACCTGCCGCAGCCTGCCAGGCACGACCCGGCGGCTCTTCAACACCAGCTCGGTCTCCGTGCGCATCAAGAAGGCGCCGAGTTCGAGCATCCAGCGGGCGGCTGGCAGGCCGATGGACCGGCCGTAGGCGCGCCGCAGGCACTCGAAGAAGCCAGCGATCGGCAGCGGTGCTGGCGCGGCCAGGTTGACCGGGCCGTCGAGGCGCCCGTCCGCCAACAGCAGGCTGACCGCGCGCACGAAGTCTGCTTCGTGCAGCCACGACACGTACTGGCGGCCGTCGCCGGGAGTGCCGCCGAGGCCGAACCGCACCAGCCGTAGCAACACGTCGAAGATGCTGCCGCGGTCGACGTTCATCACCATCGCCGTGCGCATCAGGACGAGCCGTGTCGCGCGCAGATCGACCGCCGTCGCCGCCGCCTCCCAGGCCTTGGCGACGTCGACCGAGAATGCCCACTTCGCCGGCGCGTCGGGTTCGTCGCCGCCGAGCTGGCCGCTCTCGTCGTGGGCGATCTCGTGCGAATGCGCGTAGATCGTCGCCGTACTGGCCTGCAGCCAGACCCGCGGCGGCGTCGCACAGGCCTGGACCGCGGCCCCGACGGCGCGCGTCGCGGCAAGGCGCGATTCGAGGATCGCGCGGCGGTTCTTCGCGTGGTAGCGGCAATCCACCGAGCGGCCGGCGAGGTTGAGCACCGCATCGGCGCCGTCGAGCTCCTCGGCCCAGGCCCCGACCGTCGCGGCATCCCACGCCACTGTGCGCCACGGCGCCGGCCGCGGCGCGCGCGACAGCACGACGACCTCGTCGCCGCCGGCGAGGAAGTGGCGGGCCAGCATGGTGCCGACCTGGCCCGAACCACCGGCGAGCACGATCTTCATCGCGGCGCCTTCGCCATCGCCGCCAGGGTGGCGGCGACCAGGGCCTGCACCCCGGTGCGCAAGGCAGGCGAGTAGTCGGGATAGTAGCGGCCGCTGTGCAGCGCCGGCACGTCGCCAGCCGCCCGCATCGCCAGCAGGCGTTCGGGCGCGATGGTGCCGAGCCGGAACATGCAGAGTGGCACCCGCTCGGCGTCGAGGCGGCCGAAGTCCTCCGCCACCATCGCCGGTGGCACCTCGACCACACGGTCGGCGCCGAGGGCACCCACCAACGCAGAGCGTACGAGTTCGGTCAGGGTGGTGTCGTTGCGCAGGGCTGGTGTCGGCTCGCTGAACTCGACCTTCGGCTCCGGCGCCCCGCAGGCCATCGCCACCGCCTTGGCCTTGCGGCGGATCGCCGCCAGCAGCTGCTCGCGCACGGTCGGCGAGTAGCTGCGCACCGTCGCCTGCAGGTGGCACGCTTCCGGGATGATGTTGTGCTTGCTGCCGCCCTGGATCGAGCCGACCGTGATCACACACGGCTCGATCGGGTCGATCTCGCGCGAGACGATGGTCTGCAGATCCAGCACGAGCTGCGCCGCGGCGACGATCGGGTCGATGGTCAAGTGTGGCGCCGCGCCGTGACCTCCGCGGCCGTACACGGTGATGTCACAGCTGTCGACGTTCGCCATCGCGTAGCCACTGCGAACGCCGACGACGCCGGCCGGCAAGTCGCTGGCGACGTGCAGGGCGATGGCGCGGTCGGGCCGAGGGAAGCGGGTCAGCAGTCCGTCGGCCAGCATGGCCTTCATGCCACCGGCGCGCTCCTCGGCCGGTTGCAGCTGGAACACCACGGTGCCGCGCACGAGTTCCGGGTGCTGCTGCAAGAACGCCGCCGCGCCGACCAGGCAAGCCATGTGCAGATCGTGGCCACACGCGTGCATGACGCCGATGCTGCGGCCGTCGCCGCTCGCGGCGCGGATCGTCGATGCATATGGCAGCCCGGTCTCCTCGGCGACCGGCAGCGCATCCATGTCGGCGCGCAGCAGCACGACGGCACCATCGCCGCCCCGCTGCACCGCCACCAGCCCGGTGCCGCCGACGCCGGTCGTGACCAAGAGTCCCCGCTGCCGCAACTCGGTGGCCAGCCGCGCCGCCGTCTGCGTCTCCCGGAACGACAGCTCGGGTTGTGTGTGCAGGTCGCGGTAGAGAGCCTCGAGCGCTGGCGCCTCCCGCGCGAACCAGCTTGCGTCGGGCACCTGCGCGGAGAGCGGCGAGAGCAGGCAACAGCCAACGACGGCGGCGAAGCAGCGCATGGCCGCCTAGTCTGCCCGACGGCGACTCCGCTGCCCACCTTGCGGCCACGAA
>JAEUHT010000024.1 GCA_016793265.1 Planctomycetota bacterium | reverse complement strand
TGTTCGAGTCATGCAGCCGGTAGGCGAGCAGCGTCTCCGGCACCATGCGCAAGCTGCCCTCCATCGCCGCCTGCAGGAACAGCTGCCAGTCCAGGCAGTACTTGAGACGACTCGCCTCCGGCATCTGTGCCCGCAACCAATCGGTGCGGAACACCATGTTCGAGCTCGTCGCGAGCACATTGTGACGCAGCAGCACCGGCAAGGCGACCCAGTCCGCCGGGGCGTGCAGTTCCTCGCGCACGATGCCCTCGTGCCAGCGCAGCCAGCCGAGCGCCTTGGGCCCGATGTCGGCCGCGCAGGCGGTCGCCGCCGTCAACACACAGCCGGCGCGATCGACGACGGCAAAGGCGGTTGCCACCAGACAGACCCCGGCATCCTGCTCGAACAACTCGAGGCAGCGCCGCAGGCGGTCCGGGTGGTACAGGTCGTCGGAGTTCAGCAGGGCGACATACGGCGTGTCGACGCTCGCCAACGCCGCCAACACGCTGGCGCCAAGGCCCAGGTTCTGCTCGTTCGAACGGACCTCGACGCGGGCATCGCTCACCGCCATGGCCGCGGCAACCGTGCCGTCCGGACTGCGGTCGTCCACCACCAGGACCTTCACAGCTACCGACTGGCGCAGACAGCTCTCGATCGCCGCGGCGACATAGGCCTCGTGGCGATAGGACGGAATCAGCACCGTGATGCGCGCCTGGGCACCATCATCCGTGCGTGCCTTGCCGCGCCGGAGCGTCGAGAACTTCTTGCGGGCTCGTGGCGCATGCAGCCCGAGCTCCGTGAGCGCAGTCGCGAAGGTCTCCGCACCGGGAGTGGCGAGGAACTGCCGATCGGCTGCGATCACCGCAGCGCTCATGCGCTGGTCCCGGTAGATGCGGCGCAGTTGCTCGAACACGGCGGGGCCGGGCACACGTCGCGCCGCCTCTACCGCGAGGCGCCGCAGGGCCACGTTGCGCCGCGACAGCGACGGGAAGGTGCGGCGGCTGACCACCGCCCCCAGCCAAGCGCGCAGGCCTTCGTGATCCCCGAGGCGCCACAGCTCACTCAGCAGCAGGCACGGCCCATCGTGGTGGAACATCGCATGTTCCATCGGTGGGAAGGCCAAGGCGCCGCCTGACGCCTTCGCGCCCCCACTGCGGCGCAGGGCATCGAGGTGGCTCAGCACCTGCTGCTCGAACTCCGCCAGCTCGGCCCAGTCCGGCGAGGACCAGTCCTTGGGCCCATCGCACCAGGCTCGCACGAGGATCGCCGCGACGAACTTCAGCTCTCGGTGCGGCAGCTCGAGCAGGACCAACCGCCCCTGATCGTCGCGGCGCAGGCGCGTCGGCTGACGCTCTGCCCCCGTGAGCCACCAAGCCACGAACCAGTTGTCGGGTCCGAGTTCGACTGGGTCCGGCTGCATGGAGGTGCACCGATCCTAGCAAGCCACGGCGACGGCCGAGCGTACATTCGCCATCGACAGCGGGCCGGTGATGCGGCACGCTCATCCGACGGCCGCCGCCTGCCGCCGAAACCGACATGCCGTTCCGTACGAAGACGCAGCAGATCCTGCTCCACCTGCAGAGCCTCGACCAGCGCCTCGCCCGCATCGAAGCGAGCCTTGCCGAGTTGCGGCGCGCCGACGCCGAGCGGGAAGAGACCCTGCGGCGCGACCTGGACATCAAGCGTCGTGAACTCGAAGCGCTCGGCGCCCAAGGCCTGCACGTGCTCGAGCAGCTCGACGCCGCCAAGCGCCGCCTGCAACAGCTCGGGGGCTGACCCGGCGGCTCAGCGCCTACCCTCTTCGCCCGCCGCGCCCCAGCGTCGCCACCTTCACCAGCGCCGAACCCCACCGCCATTCCCGCCGGCCCTTGAGCTGCGTGAGTTCGTTCTGCAGCGCGCCGAGGCGCGCCTTCAGCTCGGCGACCTCGCCGGCCGTGGCGCCCCCCGCGGCGGCCGCCCCTTGGGCACGTGCGGTGCGCTGGGCCGACGATTCCGTGGCCACGGGGTTGTCCCGGCGGAAACCCTCGAACACGTCGACGCTCTGCTGCGCGATCTTGGTGTCGGTGAGCCGCTGCTCGACCTCCGCGCGCGCCGCCGCACCGCAGCGCGCCCGCAGCGCCGGATCCTCGATCATCTCGCGCAGCGCCACCACGAACGACGCCGGGTCGCCGTTCCTCGCCAGCAACCCCGTGCGGCGATCGGCGATCAACTCCGGCATGCCGCCGCAGTCCGAGGACACGATCGCCCTCCCGGCGGTCATCGCTTCGAGGCAGCTGTAGGGGCAGTTCTCCCACAGGCTCGGGATCAGGAAGATGCTGCTCGCCTTCAGGCACGCCCGCACCTCGGGCAACGAGAGCTTGCCGAGGTAGAAGAAGCGGTCCTGCAGGCCCTTGTCGCGCACCCAGGGCAGGATGCGCTTCTCCATGTAGCCGAACACGTCGCCGCCGGCGAAGACGAAGGCGATGTCGGGGTACTGCGCCAGCGTCTGCTCCACCATCGCCTGCACGATGTGGATGCCCTTCCTCTCCTCCATGCGGTTGGCGAAGAAGATCAGCTGCTTCTGGCGCGGCAGACCGAAGCGCTCGTACACGTCGATGCCGTCGTCGCGATCGAACATCGGCACGTCGATGCCGTTCGGCACGACGTGGATCGGCTTCGGCTCGTGCATGCGCAGCGCGACCTCGTCGGCGAGGAAGCGGCTGCACGAGGTCAGCACCTCGGCCTGGTTGATGCCGAGCTGCTCCGCGAACGCGGTCAGTTCGCGGTCGATCTTCGGCACGTTGTAGATGTTCATGATCAGCCGCGCCGGCGAGTGGAACTTCACCGCCGTCGGCACCTGCAACAGCGAGGTCGACACGATCGAATCGCCGCCGCACTCGGGCGCCTCGACGAAGTCGAACGGCTTCCGGTCGTGTTCGCGGCGCAGGATCTTGTAGGCGTTGTAGGCGGTGGTCAGGCGGTTCTGGAACCACCAGGCCCGCATGCCCTTGGCGTCGCCGAGCATGCGGTCGAGCCAGCTCTCGCGCTTGATGCGGGTGACCTTGACGCCGTCGTGCTCGCTGTCGGCGACGCCCTTCGTGGTGGCGCCGGCGAAGACGTGCACCTCGTGGCCGAGCTTGGCCAGCGCGCGCGCCTGATAGTAGCTGTAGGTGCCGATACCGCCGAAGCCGGTGTCCGGCGGGTACTCGTAGCTGAGGAGGGCGATGCGCATGTCGGGTCGCTCAGGCCTTGGGCAGGGACTGCTGCCAACGCCAGGCGTCGGCCATCGCGGTGTCGAGCGAGCGCTCGGCCCGCCAGCCGAGCAGGCGCGCGGCCCTCTCGGTGTCGGCGTAGGCGGCGACGACGTCGCCGGGGCGCCGCGGCGCGAACTCGTAGGCGAGCTTGACGCCAGTGGCGCGTTCGAAGGCCTGGATGACCTCGAGCACGGTCGAGCCGGTGCCGGTGCCGAGGTTGAACACCTCGACCGGCTGTTCGCCCTTGCCGGCCAGCAGGCGTTCGAGCGCGTAGATGTGCGCGAGCGCGACGTCGACGACGTGGATGTAGTCGCGGATGCAGGTGCCGTCGCGGGTCGGATAGTCGTTGCCGAACACCTTGAGGGCGCCGCGCAGGCCTGCGGCGCTCTGGGTGAGGAACGGCACCAGGTTCTGCGGCACGCCGAGCGGCAGTTCGCCGATCTTCGCCGACGGATGGGCGCCGATCGGGTTGAAGTAGCGCAGCGCGATGGCCTTGAGCCCATGCGCACGCGCGGCGTCGCGCAGGATCTCCTCGCCGACCTGCTTGGTGTTGCCGTACGGCGACTCGGCCGGCTTGACCGGCGCGTCCTCGCGGATCGGCAGGGTGTCGGCCTGGCCGTAGACCGTGCACGACGAGCTGAAGATGAAGCCGCAGCGCGGCCGTTCGGCCACGAACCGCAGCAGGTTGACGAGCGAGCCGAAGTTGTTGTGGTAGTAGGCGAGCGGCTTCTGCACCGACTCCCCGACCGCCTTGTGGGCGGCGAAGTGGATGACGCCGTCGAGCTCGGGGTGCCCCGCGAGCAGGGCGCCGCAGGCGACCGGGTCGGCGAGGTCGACGTTGGCCCACACCGGAGCCGTGCCGGTGATCGTGGCGATGCGATCGAGCACGTCGGCGCGGGTATTGGTGAGGTTGTCGGCGACGACGACGCGATAACCGCGACCGATCAGCTCGACCACCGTGTGCGAGCCGATGAAGCCGAGGCCGCCGGTGACGAGGACGGTCTTCATTTGCGTACGAAGCCCTCGAAGTCGCGGTGCTCCTGCTTGTAGAGCACGTCCTTCGGCAGCGCCTTGAAGGCGGCGTAGGTGATGGCGAGACCTTCGGCGCGCGACACCTTGGGCTGCCAGCCGAGGATCTGCTTCGCCTTGGTGATGTCGGGCTGGCGCTGCGTCGGGTCGTCCTTGGGCAGCGGCTTGTGCACGATCTTCTGCTTGGTCCCGGTCAGCTTGATGATCTCCTCGGCGAACTGCAGGATCGTGATCTCGTCGGGGTTGCCGATGTTGACCGGATACGGGTAGTCGCTGTGCAGCAGCCGGTAGATGCCCTCGACGAGGTCGTCGACGTAGCAGAACGACCGCGTCTGGCTGCCGTCGCCGAACACCGTCAGGTCCTCACCACGCAGCGCCTGACCGATGAACGCCGGCAGCACGCGGCCGTCGTTGAGGCGCATGCGCGGGCCGTAGGTGTTGAAGATGCGGATGATGCGCGTCTCCAGCCCGTGGTAGGTGTGGTAGGCCATCGTCATGGCCTCCTGGAAGCGCTTGGCCTCGTCGTAGACGCCGCGCGGACCGACCGGGTTGACGTTGCCCCAGTACTCCTCCGTCTGCGGATGCACGGCCGGATCGCCGTAGACCTCGCTGGTCGAGGCGACCAGGATGCGCGCGTTCTTGGCCTTGGCGAGGCCGAGGCAGTTGTGCGTGCCGAGCGAGCCGACCTTGAGCGTCTGGATCGGGATCTTGAGGTAGTCGATCGGGCTCGCCGGCGAGGCGAAGTGCAGGATGTAGTCGAGCGGCCCCGGCACGTGGATGAACGTGCTGACGTCCTTGTTGTAGAAGGTGAACTCCTTCTTCGGGAACACGTGCTCGAGGTTGCGCAGGTCGCCCGTGATCAGGTTGTCCATGCCGATCACTTCGTAGCCTTCGCGCAAGAAGCGATCGCACAGGTGCGAACCGAGGAAGCCGGCGGCGCCGGTGATGAGGATGCGAGGCATGGCCTGAGTGCTGGGGTCCGGAGCTAGGGGTTCAGTTGCCGCCGTTCACTTGGCGCCGCGGCGATTCACTTGGCGCCGCGCCGCTTCACTTGGTGCCGATACCACTTCACTTGGTGCCGATACCACTTCACTTGGTGCCGATACCACTGTAGGCGAAGCCCATCAACCTCATCTCGGCGGCGCTGTAGATGTTGCGGCCGTCGAACACGACCGGTTGCTTCAGGGCCTGCTTGACGCGGTTCCAGTCGGGCACGCGGAACTCGCGCCACTCGGTGACGAGCAGCAGCGCGTCCGCGCATTGCAGGGCGGCATAGGCGTCGGCGGCGTAGTCGATCTTGTCGCCGATCATGTGCCGCGACTCCTCCATCGCCACCGGGTCGTAGGCGCAGACGGTGGCTCCGGCCGCGAGCAGTTGCTCACACAGCACCAACGACGGCGCCTCGCGCATGTCGTTGGTCTCGGGCTTGAAGCTGAGGCCCCACATCGCGAAGCGCCGGCCGGCGAGCGCGCCGGCGAAGTGCTGCTTCACCTTGGTGAACAGCACGTGCTTCTGGTCCTCGTTGACGTCCTCGACCGACTGCAGGATGCGCAGCGCGTAGCCGTTCTCGCGGCCGGTGCGGATCAGCGCCTTGACGTCCTTCGGGAAGCAGCTGCCGCCGTAGCCGATGCCAGGATAGATGAAGCGCGGACCGATGCGGGCGTCGCTGCCGATGCCCTTGCGCACCATGTTGACGTCGGCGCCGAGCCGTTCGCACAGGTTGGCGACGTCGTTCATGAAGCTGATCTTGGTCGCCAGCATCGCGTTGGCGGCGTACTTGGTCATCTCCGCCGACGGTACGTCCATGAACAGCACCGGGTGGCCGTTCAAGGTGAACGGCTTGTAGATGCGCGACAGCACGTCCTTGGCGCGCTCCGACTCGACGCCGATGACGATACGATCGGGCTTCATGAAGTCCTCGATCGCCGCGCCCTCCTTGAGGAACTCGGGGTTGCTGGCGACATCGAACGGGATCTTGGCGCCGCGGCGGTCGAGCGCGGCCTGCAGCTCGGCACGCACCTTCTCGGCCGTGCCGACCGGCACCGTGCTCTTGGTGATCACCACCATGTAGTCGCGCATCTGCTCGCCGATCTCGCGCGCCACCGCCAGCACGTAACGCAGGTCGGCGCTGCCGTCTTCACCGGGCGGCGTGCCGACGGCGATGAACGCGGCCTCGGCGCCCTGCACGGCCTCGGGCAGGCTGGTGGTGAAGTGCAGGCGACGCGACTTGCTGTTGCGCTCGACGATGTCCTCGAGCCCCGGCTCGTAGATGGGCAGCACGCCCCGCTTGAGGTTCTGGATCTTCTCGGCGTTGACGTCGACACAGGTGACGTCCATGCCGACATCCGAGAGGCACGAGCCCGTGACGAGCCCGACGTAGCCGGTGCCGACGACAGCGATCTTCATGGCGAACTGACTTCTTTGGTGAGGCGAACGAGAGGCGGGAGCGACCGCGGCGCTCGCCCCGGCATCGGCCTCAGGACCGACGCGGCACGAGCCCTGCACGTTCATCCGGTGGCACGGCAGCTATCCGGCGAACCTGGGTGTCACGATCGAGGGCGGAGGTTGTAGCCGCTCGGCGCAGGGCTCGCCACGGGCTGCACGGCCGAGACTCGGCCCCGCGTGCATGCCTCATGGCAGCGGCGCCCCCCGCTCAGTCGGCGCCCGCGAGCGCCACGGCAAGGGCGTTGTGCAGGGCGTGCGCCGCCACACCCGGCAGCAGGCTCCGGCTGCGCCAGCGCAGCCACCCGAACAAGAGGCCGCCGACGAAACGATGCGGCAGTTCGAGCAAGAAGCCACCGCCCATGCCATGCAGGAACGCGAACAGCACGGCGGTCGCGAGCCAGGCGCTGCGTTCGTTCGCCAGCGTCGCCACCGCCCGCCAGGCCACCCCGCGGCACAACCACTCCTCGACGAGCGGCGTGATCACGACCACGGCGACCCACGTCGCCAGCACCGCCGCGGCGTTTGCTTCACCGTCACCACCATCACCCGCATCGCGGCCGCCCAGCAGCTCCACGTAGCCAACGGCGACGAGCATCGACAGCAGCGCCACCGGCGCGGCCAGCATCAGCCAGCGCACGCGGCAAGCCAGCGGCAACGTCGCCCGCCACGCTCCCGCCAAGGCCGCCGCCATCGCGGCCACGATCGCGAGACCGAGGTCCGGCAGCAGCAGCGTCCAGTCCTGCAGGCCGGAGGTCCAGGCGGAGCCGGCCAGCAGGGCACCGTAGGTGCCGATGCAGGTGACGGCCAACGCGGCGAGGGCCCGACGCGACTGGCGGCGCTCGCTCGCGCTGCGGCTGGACAACTGGCGCACATGCTGCCTCGTCGCGGCGCCGCAAGCCGCGCAGAAGCGCGCCGTCGCGGCCGTCGACGCGCCACACCTTCGGCAACTGCTCATTGCCTGGGCAGCGTCAACGACGCCAGCCACCACCGGGGATGCCAGTACTCGAAGCCGACGCTGATCTCGTCGTCGCCGAGCACCATGAACACCTTGGCCCGCCCCTGGCGCACCGGGCCGGCGGTGAAATCGCCGAGTGCGGGGCGCTGCTCACCCCACTGGTGCCGTTCGAGCAGGCGCACGGTGGCCGACCCGAGCCGATCGCGGCTCTCCGGCCGCAGCATCGCCAGCAGCGCGTCGCTGCCCCGCGCCGCCCAGGCCTGGCGGAACTGCTCGATCGCCGGCACCACGTCGGGGGCCACCAGCGGCGGCAGTTCGAGGCGCTGCAGCCGCCAACTCTGGCCGAGGCGGGCGAACCCGGCGCGCATCGCGCCGTCGGCGAGCGCGAACTGCAGCACCGCGCGGTCGTCGCGCACTTCGTTCGTCGCCTCCCCTGTCGCCGGCAAGCCGGCGCGCCAGCCCCGCCGCGCGACCGCTTCGAGCCAGTCGCGAGCCGCGACCGATTCGGCGCCGCCGTCGAACATCGCCGCGATGGCGTCGACGTCGCGCTGCTGCCAGTGCTCGGTGAAGCGGGCCAACACCGCATCGGCCGTCGGCGGCGCCGTGAGCGCGCGCACGGCGAAGCCGAGCCCGACCAGGGCCAGCACGACGATGCCGCCGAGGCGCAGCCTGCCGAGCAGCGCCCGGCGCCGGTCCGCGCGCAGTCGCCCGCGCGCCTGGTCGGCGACCCCGCCGGCGACGCGCTGTTCGGGACGGATGCGCTTGCGCACGATCTGCAGCGTCGGATCGGCGGCCATCAGCCGTTCGACGCGCGCCGCCTGGCCGACGGCGAACCAGAAGGCGACGGTCAAGAACATCTTCACCAGCAGACCCGGCGGCAGTGCGAAGTCGCCGAGCCAGAGGTTCAGCGCCGCGTCCAAGGTCCAGTAGCACGCGCCGACGACGGTCCACACCAGCGGCGCCCGCAGCACCAGCAGCGCACCAGCCGACGTCAGCAGCAGGTTGCCGTAGACCAACACGAAGACCGCCGTCCGGGCTCCGGCACCGAGACCACCGAGCGCCTTGGCGTCGACGGTGTGGGCCAACGCCACCAGCACGATTGCATAGACGACGCCGGCCAGGAACACCGACCGCACCGTCAGGACCACCGACTTGACGCGGCCGAACTCGTGTCGAGAACGCGCCCGTTCCGCCGCGTCGCCGCCGGTGCGCCGTGCGCGCCGGGGTCGCGGGACGTCGAGAGGTTCCCCACAATGGGTGCAGAAACCGGCCCCCGGGGCGGCCGCCTTGCCACAGGCCGGACAGCTGCTGGTGGCCGACGGACCTTCCTCTTCGCTGCGCTCGCTCATGCGGCGCCACGATAGCAGCGGCGCCGACGTCAGCCCAGGTAGCGCCCGATCAACAAGGCGAGCCGGCGCCTGGCGTCGGCGGAGATCGCGTCCTTGTGGGTGATCAGCGCGTGCTCCATGCAACCGGCGGCGCTGACCGGCTCGCTGTCGGCGACGCCGCGCGCCAACTCCACCACCACCTGCCGCGCGAGGTCGGCGTTCTGGCGCAGCACGGCCAGCACGGCGGCGACGTCGACGTCGCCTTCGACCTCGTGCCAACAGTCGTAGTCGGTGACCAGCGCCACGGTGGCATAGGCGATCTCGGCCTCGCGCGCGAGCTTCGCCTCCTGCAGGTTGGTCATGCCGATGACGTCGACGCCCCAGCTGCGGTAGAGCCGTGACTCGGCCCGCGTGCTGAACAGCGGCCCTTCCATGCACAGGTAGGTGCCGCCGTCATGGGCAACCGCGCCGGCGCGGCGCGCGGCCGCGAGCGCGAGTTGGCGCAGCGGCTCCCACACCGGATCGGCGAAGTGCGCGTGGGCGACGCAACCGTCGCCGAAGAACGTCGACTGCTGCGTGCGGCCGCGCGTTCGGTCGAGGAACTGATCGACCAGCACGAGCTGGCCCGGCCGGATGTCCTCGCGCATCGAGCCGACCGCGGAGATGCCGACGACGGCGGCCATGCCGAGCTGCTTCATCGCGTGCAGGTTGGCGCGGAACGGCAACTCGTGTGGAGCCAGCCGATGGCCCTTGCCATGCCGCGGCAGGAACGCCATGCGCACGCCGAACATGGTGCCGGTGACGAGCCGGTCGCTCGGCAGGCCGAACGGCGTCTCGACGGCCACTTCTTTGCGGTCTTCGAGCCCCGGCAGGTCGTAGATGCCGGAGCCACCGATGATGCCCAGAGTCTTCTCGCCCATCTCTCAGTCCTCGTCGTTGCCGTCGTCGCCGGAGCGCAGCCAGGCGCCCTGCTGGTAACCGCCGCGACCGCGGCCGCCGGGCGGCGCCGCGTAGAAGGCCGGCGCGAACAGGCGCTTGATCATCATCGTCGCGTAGGCGCCGCGCGGCAGCGCGAACTGCAGCGTCGCCCGCACGCGCCCCTCGTTGAGCTCGTCCGGCTCGATGCGGACCTCGGCGACGTCGCGCGGCTTGATCAGCACGTCGCGCGGCTCCTCGCGCCAGACCATGCCCGGCACGGCGTTCTGCAGGAAGCTCTCGCGGTCGAGCCCGGCGAGCCGAAGCTCCTCTTCCATCGCCCGGCGGAACGGCGGGCTGCCGCCGTCGCCGTCGGGGCCGTAGAGCGGCGTGCGCATGACCTTGAGCTTCTCCTCGCGTTCGGGCGCGAGGTACTTCCACGCCAGCAGGTCGCCGGCGAGCGTGGTGATGCGCAGCCGCTGCGCCGACAACACGCCACCACGCAGCAGACGGCTGACGGCGCGGTTCCACAGGTAGCTCTGGTAGGCGAAGGCGTGGATGACGCGCTGGCGCTGCGGCACACATTCGAGGGCGCCGCGGAAGTCGCGCGGGTGCGCGATCAGGTGCTGGAACAACGGCTGGTAGACCGGGCCGCGGGCGATGCGCGCGCAGGCATCCCAGTCACCCCACCGCAGTTGCAGGGTGCGCTTGAGCTTGACGTCGCCGGTGATCGCGACCGGCGACGGCTCGGCGACGAGCTGCTGCAGGGCGCGTTCGTAGTCGCCGAGCAGCACGCTGCGCATCGGGAAACCCTGGCCGTGGCGCAGGCTGCCGAAGCGCTGGTCGTCGACGTAGTTGGGGAACCCGGTCTTCAGCAGCGACGGCATGCTGCGCCGCAGTTGCGCCGCCTGCATCGGCAGCAGGTCGCGCACGACGATGGTGAAGGCGTTGCCGTCGCTCTGACGGCTCGTGATCGGCTGGTCGGTGGTGCCGACCGGGGTGACGCGCAGGTTGGCCAACCGCAGCTCGACCGCGCGGCGCTCGATGGTCACGAACTGGTCGGTGACCGCCTGCCGGTCCTTGAGCCCGGCGTAGGCGATGGCGCCGCGATCGACGCGCGCCTCGCTGACCAGCAGCGACAGCGCCTCGGGCGTCGACAGCTTCTCCTTGTGCAGCAGATGCACGATGAAGTTGCCCTCGGGCACCTCCTGCCACTGCAACAGTTCGCGAACGCGAAAATCGTCTGGGGTCGTCTTGAGTCGCACGGTCATCTCCGCCGGTCGGCGAAGTTCTGCACTTGGCGCAGCGCCACCGCCAGGTCCTCGGGCAGCGGGGCCTCGACGACGACCTCGCGGCCGTCGACATCATGGAACGCCAGCCGCTCCGCATGCAGGAACATGCGTTGGGCCAACGGGCGCTCGACCACGCCAGGACGCAGCTTGTAGCCGGCTTTGAGGCGCGAGAGCAACAGCGGCTCGCCGCCATAATCACGATCGCCGGCGATCGGCAGGCCGACCGACTGCAGGTGCACACGCAGCTGATGGCTCCGGCCGGTGGTCGGCCGCAGTTCGAGCAGGGCATGCTGCGCGAACGCCTGGCGCAGCGAAACGTCGGTGTGGGCGGGGCGATAGCCCTTGCGCTCGCCGTCGCTGGCCACGACCTTGCCTTTGCGCGACCGATCGGGGCCGAGCCAGGCGTCGATGGCGAACTGGCTGGCCGCCGGCACCCCCTGCACCAAGGCGACGTAGACCTTGCGCACGCGACCGGCGCGGAACTCGGCGTCGAAATGACGCGCCGCGTCGATGCCCTTGGCCAGCAGCAGGCAACCGGAAGTGTCGCGGTCGAGCCGGTGCACGATGCGCAGGTCGGCGCCCGGACGCAGGGCCTCGAGACCGCCGTAGAGTCCACGCTGCACGCCGGAACGGTCCGGCACGGTGGTGAGGCCCGCTGGCTTGTCGATCACGAGCGCCGAGGCGCTTTCGAAGAGCACCGACCACGCCACCGGATCCGCCGCCGGCTCGGCGGACACGGGCTCCGGGGCGACCGCCAACTGCACGACATCGTTGACCCGCAATGGTCGGTTGGCGACGCAGGTTTCGCCGTTCACGCGCACCTGCCCGGCTTGGATCGCCTGCCGGACCTCGAGCCGCCGCACGTCTCGGAGATGGCCACACAAGAAGTCCTCGAGGCGGGCGTGGGCCAGCCCACGCTCGACGACGAACACTCGGTCCTTGCGCAAGGGGGCAGCAGGATACCGATGGGGAACATCGGCACAACCGACGATCTAGCGTTCTCCGTCCCAAACAAGGGACCATGCGTCCCAAGATGGAGACTCGCCGGGCCGTGCTGACGCAGTCGCGAGGGCGGCAAAAGCACTTAGGCTTGGGGGCAGACCAACCCCAATGTGCGGCATGCCAGTTGCGGAGGAGGTTCGCATGCAGAGCGCCTTCCCGACTTTCACCACCTTGCCGGCAACGGGAGGCTGGCGATGTGTTGGCAGCAGGGGGCATGCAGAGAGCTGTACAGTTGACACTACGCTGGCGGGGCGGGTTGGCGAGACCTTCCCCGTCGGACGTGAGCTCCGGTCGGTCGCGCGCGTCTGGGTGGCGAGCCTGGGCGCGGGCACACGGTCGGGTGATCGTCGCAAGACGTGACCCGGTCGGCCGACCGAGGGCCAGGATGAGGGGTGACAATCCCCATTCCAGCCGCCCGGCACCCCAGGTGCCGGGCGGCTTTTTTTCTGCTGCGCGCCAAGTGCCATGGCCGGCGCGGCCGATGACAAGGGCCCGATGCACTGTTCGGTCGTGATTCCGTGCCATGACAACGCCGGCCTGACCCGGGCCTGCGTCGACAGCCTGCTCGTGCAGCAGGGCGGGCCACCGGCCGAGATCCTGCTCGTCGACAACAAGAACGACCCGGCGACCTCGCAGCTCGCGACCCTGCACCCCCACGTGCGGGTGCTGCCGCAACCACACAACCGCGGCTTCGCCGGCGGCGTCAATGTCGGCTGGCGCGCGGCGCGCCAACCACTCGTGCTGGTGCTCAACAACGACACCCAGGCGGCGGAGAACCTGTTCGTCGAGCTCGCCGACGCACTGCGCTCGTCCCCCACCATCGGCGCCGTGGCGCCGCTCAGCAACCACGTCAAGGGCCCGGCCCGCATCGCGGTCGGCCAGCGTGGCGCGTCGTCGCCAGGCCGCGCCGCGATCGCCGCGGAGCTGCAGGCCGGGGCGATGCTGCAGGACGTCGATACGCTGGCGGGGTTGTGCCTGCTGCTGCGGCGCCACACGCTCGAGGAGGTCGGCGGCTTCGACGAGCGGTTCGGTCACGGCAACTTCGAAGACGACGACCTCAGCCTGCGCCTGCGCCTCGCCGGCTACCGGCTGGTGCTCGCCCGCCGCGCCTTCCTGCACCACGAAGGACACGCCACGTTCCGCGCCTTGGGGCTCGACCTCGACGCCGAACTCGTGAAGCGCCGCGCCCAGTTCATCAGCAAGTGGCGCGAGGATCCCGCCGGCCGCGCCGTGATGGCGGCCTGGAGCGAGGACATCGCCGGCGCCGCCGACGCCGCCGAGGCGGCGCGTCGCCGGCACCCGCGCTGGGCCGATGCCGACCTTCACCTCGCGCGGCTGCACGAGGCCCTCGGCGACCACACCGCCGCGGCCCACCACTACGCCGCCATGCTCACGAACTGCCCGCAGCACCCCGACGCGGCGATCGGGCTCGGCCTGAGCCTGTTGCGCACGGGCCAGGTCCAGGCGGCGCACCGGGTGCTGCGCGAGACGCTGGCCGAACACCACCTGACGACGACGAACCTGGTGCACCTCTGGCGTGAACTCGGCAAGCACGCCTACGGCCACGGCCAGTTCGCCGACGCGGCGGGTCACTTCGCGGACGCGCTGGCGTGGGCCCCCGACGATGGGGAGCTCGCCAACTGGCTCGGTCTCAGCCACCTCGCCGGCGGCGAGTTCGCCGCAGCGGCGCGCGCCTTCGACCAGGCGCTGCGAGCGGGCTTCCCGCTGGCAGCCACCAACCTCGGCATCTGCCAGCACCGGCTCGGCGACATCGCCGCGGCCGAACAGAGCTTCATGAAGGCCTTCGAGCTGCTGCCGCACGATCCGGTCGCGCGCGCCAACCACGAAGCCGTGTTGGCCTGCCACCGCGCCACCGCCCTGAGCCGGTGAGCGGCGTCAGTCGCCGCTGCCGGCGACGACACCACGCGCCGAGACAACGTCGAGCTCCTGGCGGGCCAGGCGCAGCAGTTCGTCGACGATGGCGACGGCCGGCCGGGAGGGCACCCAGCCGATGGCCTGCTGCAGGCGATCGAGCGCCGGCACACGGCGCGGCGGGTCGACGAAGCCAGCGGGGAACACGCGCTCGAACGGCACCCGCTCGATCGGCGAGTCACTCGCGGCCCGTTCACGCACGAGCTCGGCCAGACCGAGCACGGTCGTCTCGATCGCGCTGCCGACGTTGCACACGATCGACTGCGGCGCGAGCGTGGCGAGATCGACCAGCGCCTTGGCGACCTCGGCGACGTGCGCAAAGCAGCGGGTCTGGTCGCCGGTGCCGTAGACGGTGATCGGCTGCCCGCGCACCGCCTGGCGCACGAACCGCGGCAGCACCATGCCGTGGTCGCCGACCTGGCGCGGACCGACGGTGTTGAACAACCGCGCGACATAGACCGGCAGGCCGCTCTGCTGGGCATGGGCGAGGGCCAGCCATTCGCCCATCGCCTTCGCGCACGCATAACCGCCGCGCAGCCCTTCGGTGGAGCCCGGGCGCAGCGACTCCTGCTCGCGGAACGGCACCGGACCGTCGCCGTAGACCTCGCTGCTCGACGCCAGCAGCACCGGCACGCCAGCGCGGGTGGCGGCGGTGAGCACTTCCTCGGTGCACCGCAGGTTGCGCTGCATCACCGCAAGCGGCTCGGTGGCGAGGCGCCGCACGCCGACGACGCCAGCCAGGTGGAACACAAAGTCCGCACCTACGCAGGCCGCGGCGGCTGCGGCCGGCTCATCGACCGCGGCGATACGCACGGACAGCCGCGCCGCGCCGCGCACGGCGGCCAGGTTGTCGAGTCGACCCGTCGACAGGTCGTCGACGACGTGCACGTCGTGCCCACGCGCCAACAGGCACTCGACGAGGTGCGAACCGATGAAGCCAGCCCCTCCGGTGACGACACAGCGCCGCCCTGGCGCTGCGAGCGGACCTCCGCCCGAGGCGGCTGGCGAACGCGTGGGACCGGCAGGGGGCTTGGGGCGGATCATCTAGGGCTGGAAGCGATCGCGGAGACCGGGCGCGCAGCGTGCGCGCTGGCGCAACCGGAGTCCACGCCGCGGCGCGGTTTCTCTGCGGCGCCATGCGACGCCGTCGCGGTGCCGCCTATTCCCGGGCGCCGCGGCGCAGCGCCTCCAGCTGCCGGCGCAAGTCGGCCAGTTCGGCGCGCAACACCGCGAGCTCCTGTTCGAGGTCCGCCTCACGACCTTGCGACCCCACCGGCGCGGCCGGCGCGCCAGACGCGGCCGGCACGCCTGCCGCCTTCGCGGCCCCGCCGACCAGAGCCAAGGTGACGCCCAAGGATCGAGGCCCATCGGCACTCAGCAGCGACAGCGACAAGGTCTGCCCGGCGCGGGCCCGCTGCAGCACCCGCTCGAGGTCCGCGAGGCTCGCCACGCGCTGGTCGCCGACCGCAAGCAGGCGTTCCCCGGCGCGAACACCCGCGAGCGCAGCCGGACTGCCTGGCAGCGCCGACTCGATGAAGATGCCGGCCTGGGTCTCCTGCACACGCAGGCCGAGGTAACCGCGGGCGGGCGGCGGCGCCGCGGGCCGCAGCTCGGCGACCGGCGCCGGCGGCTCCGAGCTGCGGGGCGGCGCCTGGGGCGACTCCGCGCCAGGCACGGCCGCGCGCGGTCGCTCCCCCAATACGACGGTGAAGCTCAAGTCCTGGCCTCCGCGCCGGGCGCGGACCGTGATCGTGTCGCCAGCGCGATGGGCACGGATCGCGGCAACAAAGGCTTCGCGGGTCGGCGTGCTGGCCGCGTCGACGCCGAGCAGCACGTCGCCGGCTTCGATGCCGGCCTTCTCGGCGGGCGAGCCAGGGATGCGTTCACCGACCACCGCGGCCTCGCGCTCCATGTCGAAGTAGATGCCGAGCCAGGGATCGGTCAAGGGCGACAGCAGCAGCAGTGGGAACATCGCGGCGGTGAGAGTGGACATGGCGAACTCGGGGGCTGGATCCTGCAGCAGGCGAGCCGCGCAGGACGGAGCGAATACGGAGCGGTGCCGCGCAACGGTGCCGCCCTGGCAACATTTCCGAGATCGCCAAAGCAAAGCAACACTCTTGACCCGACGCGCACGGTTCCTTAGAAGGGTCGCCCTCGCATGGGCCCTCTTCGTCTAGCGGCCTAGGATTCGTGGTTCTCAGCCATGCGACAGGGGTTCAAATCCCCTAGGGGGTACCAAAGCCGAGCGCCCGGCAGGCAAGCCTGCCGGGCGTTTGTTTTTTCCGGCGGCCTTTCCCCTGCTGCGGGGTAGTTGTGCCCCACGCATGGCTTGGCTTCGCCGCGAGGATCACGAAGACCGCGAGTTGCACTGGCTCGGCCCGTGGGGGCTGCCGAGCCGCGACTCCGGCGGCCGGCGCCTGCCCGAGGCAGAAGACGCGCTGCGCACGGTCTTCCAGCGGGACCGCGACCGCGTGCTGCACAGCTCGGCGTTCCGCCGACTGCAGCACAAGACCCAGGTCATGGCGGCGTTCGAAGGCGACCACTTCCGCAGCCGCATGACGCACTCGCTCGAGGTCGCCCAGATGGCCCGCAGCGTGGCGCGGGCGCTGCGCTGCAATGACGACCTCGCCGAAGTGATCGCCCTCGCCCACGACCTCGGCCACCCGCCGTTCGGCCACGTCGGCGAGCACGCCCTCGACGCGGCCATGCAGGGCTACGGCGGCTTCCGCCACAACGCCCAAGGCGCCCGCATCGTCGACTACCTCGAGGATCGTTACGGGCACGGCCACGGCCTCAACCTGACGCTGGCCGTGCGGCGCAGCCTGCTCAAGGGCCGCATTCCCGACGGTTTCCCGCTGAGCGGAGACCTGCTGCCGAAGGCCGCGGTGCCGCTCGAAGCGCACCTCGTCGACACCTGCGATCGTATCGCCTACCTGAGCCACGACCTCGATGATGGCCTGCGCGCCGGACTGTTCGCCGAGGCAGAGGCCGCGGAGCTGCGCCTCTGGCGCGAAGCAGCGGCCGCTGCCGGCAGTCCCACGCGCCAGCGGGTCGTCAGCGAGGTCACCTCGATCCTGATCCATGACCTGGTCGAGAGTGTCGACGATGCCATCACCATGGCCACGCCCGGTGGCGCCATGCCGCGCGTGCAGCACAGCGCGCGACGACAGGTCGACACCCAGGAGCTGCTCGAGTTCCTGCGCCAGCGCTTCTACCGTTCCCCGCGCGTGTTGGCCGTCATGGATGACGGCGCCGAACGCATCCGGCGGCTGTTCGAACGCCTCGTGCGGGACCCGGCGGCCCTGCCGCCCGGCGCCCTGGCCCGCATCGGCCGCGACGGCGTCGAGCGCACGGTCTGCGACCACATCGCCGGCATGACCGATCGTTACCTGCTGAAGGCGACGAGCTGAGCCGCCAACCTGCCAGCAGCCCGCCCGGGGGCCGAAGCTGGGCCAGCTTCTGTGGCCTTCCTGCGTGAGCAGGCACACGAGGCCGTACAAGCGAGCGGACCCGCCGGCTGCCGCCGACGAGTCCGCAAGTGGTTACCCCGCAAGGATTTGAACCTTGACAAACAGGACCAGAACCTGTTGTGCTACCGTTACACCACGGGGCAGCGAAAAGAGGGAAAGCAGCTTATCGAAAGAGCTTGCAGCATTCCAGCCCCCACCGTTGGCGATCGGGGCACAGCGGTCCCGCGACCGCACTGGGGTTGCTGGTTACCCCGCCTGGACTCGAACCAGGAACCAACAGGACCAAAACCTGCTGTGCTACCGATTACACCACGGGGTAGAGGGCAGGGGAGGATAGCGAGCGCCTTTTCGAAGTCTACGACTTCCTGCCCCCGGTCCCCGCCGTCGGCGCTCGGCGGCGGCTACTGCTTTGCGTGCGCCTCCACCTGCGGTTCGGCGGCAGCCTCTACCGGCGCCGGCACCTCGCAACGATGGTGCGACACCGCGACCAACACGTCCATCGCCGGACGCACGATGCGGCGGTCGGTCGCGGCCGCCCCGGCCAGGTCGTTGAGCGACAACACCCCGCACGGACGCTGCTGCTCGTCGACGACCGGCAACCGGTGCACCCGGTGCTCGACCATGCGCCGCACGGCCGCGGTGAGGTCTTCGTCGGCCGTGCAGCTGACCAGCGTACTCGACATCGCCTCGGCGACACGGATCTCGTCGAGGCGCCGGCCGCGCGTATAGGCTGCCATGCAGAGGTCGCGGTCGGTGATGACCGCGCCAACCCGGCCTTCGCCATCGACGACCGGCAACATGCCGCAGTCGTGCTCCCACAGGAGCCCCGCGGCGCGATCGAGACCATCCTGCGCGCGGCAGGTGTGGGCGATCGAACTCATCAGCTCTCGGACCTTCATGACCTTCTCCTTCTCGACGGAGGACATGACCCGGACCACCGTCGGCGAGGCACGGGGAACGGATCCAGGGTGCAGGGAAGAGGGCAACGGAACGCCATCAGCGGCTCGCGTCGATACGCAATGGTGGGCAACCCGCGGCCCCAGCGCGGCAGCTACGCAGAGATCCGCGCGCGTCCTGCCCACCTGAGTCCTCGCCACCTGCCCACCTGGTGCGCTGCCGCGCCGCGGCCCCGGCCGCGACGATGGGCTCGTCATGGAGAACGTCGAGCCCGTTCGTCTTCGCACCAAGGACGTCATGGTGCGTGATGTGGCCGTGGTTTCGCCACACGACAGCCTGGCTCACGCCGCCGCGCTGATGGCGGCCCGCACCTGCGGGTCCGTGGTCGTCGTGAATGCGGTGCGTCGGCCGCTGGCGATGCTGACCGACCGCGACATCTGCATGGCCGCGCTGCACGTCGACCAGCCGCTGTCGCAACTGCGGGTCGCCCAGGCCATGAGCAAGCAGCTGTTCTGCTGCCGCGGCGACGACGAGCTCGTCCGCGCCGAGGACCTGATGGCGCTGCATCAGGTGCGTCGCCTGCCGGTGCTCGAAGGCGACCACCTTGTCGGCATCGTCACGATCGACGATCTGGCGCGGGCCTCGCGCCAACTGGCGAACCGCCGCCTGCTCGGCCGCCGCGCCGGCGATCCGGACTTCGCCGGCACGTTGACGCGCGTGCTGTCGCAGCGAGCCAGGCACGTCGAACCGACGGACGCCGAGGGCTAGGGCCCGCGCGCCAGCCGTCGGGCTCCCTGGCGTCCGCCACGCCCATCCCCACGAAGGTGGCCGCGCCTCGTGAACTGCGGACTCCTGGCCCTAGGCTCAGCACCACCATGGCCCGACCGACCCGCGCCGCCAAGCCGCTGCGCCTCCTGGCCCGCCTCGAACACCTGCTCACCGAGTTCGGCTCCGAAGCTGCCGCCAGGAAACGCGAGCTCGTGCGGGCCCTGGCGAGCCGTTCGCTGCCGAGCGCCAGCGCGGTGCGCCGACTGCACGAAGCGCTGTGCTACCTGCGCGCCTACCCGGACGACGCCGAGCTGCTGCAGCAGGTCGCGGGCGTGCTCGACCATTTCGACGCGCGCGCCGATCTGCGCCGCCATCGGCGCAAACTCGTCGACTCAGGCATCGCCGGCACGACGATCCGCTATGCGTTCTTCGCCGACACCGCGCGCTGGCTGTCGCGGCGCCACCCGGGCGCGCTGCACATCGACTGGTCGCGATTCGACAACGAAGCGACGCTGGCCGGCAAGCTCGACCTGCTGACGACCTGGGCGGAGACGCCGGGCCTCGACGAAGTCGACCTGGACACGGCCGCCTGGTTGCGCCGGCTCGCCGGCCCCGACACCAGCGATGCCGACTTCCTGATCGCCCGCTGCGCGACGCTCGGCGCCACCGTTGCCGAACGCGACGACTTCTGGGACGAACTCGACCCACCGCTCGAATTGCACGCCGGCCCCGGCACACCGTCGCGCTCGCGGGCGGCGCTGCCCGGCCGCCCGCTGCATTTCCAGACCGGGCCGCTCGACCGCCAACGCCCCGACCTGCGCGCGGCCGTGCAGCAACGCGCGCACGAGCTGCCGTGTGACGAGGAGCTCGGCGCACGCATCATCACGCTGGCCCGGGAGGCAATGGTGCTGCGCCACCGCGACCTCGACGCCTTCGTGCACGCCGATGCCGGCGACGTGCGCCTGTTCGCCTGCGGCCACGGTCTCGAGTTCGCCGTGGTCGGCGTCAAACCGGAGCGCCGGCTGCTGCTCGAAGCCGTCTACGCGTTCCTGACCCTGAAGAACGGCGTGCCGATCGGCTACGTGCTGGTCAGCGCGTTGTTCGGCAGCTCCGAGATCGCCTACAACGTGTTCGACACCTGGCGCGGCGGCGAAGCCGGCCGCATCTACGGCCACGTGCTGGCGGTCACGCGCCAACTGCTCGGCAGCGACACCTTCACCATCTACCCCTACCAGCTCGGCGGCGGCGGCAACGACGAAGGGCTGCGCTCCGGCGCCTGGTGGTTCTACCAGAAGCTCGGCTTCCGGGCGCGCGACCCCGGCGTGCTGCGCGTGATGGCGCAAGAACTCGCCCGCCAGCAGCGACGGCCGCAGCACCGCACGCCGGTGGGCACGCTGGCCAGGATCGCCGAACACAACGTGTTCTGGAGCGATGGCGCGCAGCGCGACGACATCCTCGGCGTCTTCCCGATCGGCCACATCGGCCTCGCCGTCACCGACTACCTGGCGCGCCGCTTCGGCGCCGACCGAGAACGCGGCGAACGCACCTGCGCCGACGAGGCCGCCGTGTTGTGCGGTGTGCGTGGCTGGCAGAAGTGGAGCGACGGCGAGCGGCTTTGGTGGCAACGCTGGTCGCCGCTGCTGCTGGCCCTACCTGGCGTGGCGAGGTGGACGCCGGGCGAACGCAGCGCCCTCGTCGACGTCGTGCGCAAGAAGGGCGGCCGCCGCGAGAGCGACTTCGTGCTCGCCCTCGACGATCACCGCCGTCTGCGCCGAGCGCTGCAGCGGCTCGCCGCGACGACGACCTGAGGCCGCCGCCGCGGCGCCGGCGGCGGCGATGCGTGGCTCACAGCCCGAGCGTGAGCACCATGCCGTTCGAGGCCACGAGCCCCAGCTGCGTCAGCCCCGGGTTGTAGGTGACGGCCTGACCGACCAGGCTGACGCCGACCAGGGCCGTGACGTTCGGGATCGTCTCGGCGATCTGCTGGCTCGCGCCCGGCGCCAGGAAGAACGTCGCTTCGGCCGCCACCACGTGCGCGAAGCACCCCGGCATGCCGATGCCGGTCAGGTCGATCGCCGGCGTCGCCTGCTGCAGCGCACGCAGCAGCACGCCCCAGCCGGTGTTGGCGGGCATGCCGCCCACCTGCCACTGCAGCGTGGTGCCGAGCACCGGCAGCGCGTCGGTGTCGAGCCTGAGTCCATCGAACGGATCGGCACACAGGCCGTGCGGTGTCGTCAGCGTGGCCGACAGGTCGCGGCCGCCCGGATCGGCGTGGTTGCCGCCGGTCGTCCAGCCGGTCAGCAACGCGAACGACGACGGCGCCACGTTCTGCCACAGCACGTGCACGGTGCCATCCGGCTCGAACTGGATCTGCACCGTGCTGCCCGTCGTCTGGCCGATCATCGGCACGTTGTTCCAGGTGATCACGGCGCGCGCGGCGCTGGCGTCGTACCAGACGTTGTTGTTGCTGCCGGCGGTGGCGCCGAACAGCGTCCAAGCTGCGGCCCAACGCGGGTTGCCCTGCAGCCAAGCCGTGAGGCTCGGCAGCAGCTGCAGCGAGTTCGGCGCCCCAGGCGAGACGAAGCCGCTCGACGCGACCTGCAGCTGCGAGGTCGAACCGCCCGGGTACGGCAGTACGAACGGCAGCGTGACCATGGCCTGGGAGCTGAAACCGAAGTTCAGGTTGGTGCCGGCGGCGGGCACGAACGGGACCGGCGTCTCCTGCACGCTGTAGGCGCCCGCGGCCAGCGTCATCGTCATCGAGCGACCGCTGAGGTCGAACCCCGAGGTCGACGGGAACATCTGGTAGAAGGTGCCGGTGCAGTTGCCGCAGGAGCCGCCGACCGCGTTCTTGTAGGCGAACGAGAGGCCCGATGGCACCTCGCTGACGACCTGCACGCTCGGCGCGCCGGCACCCGGCCGGGCCGCGTCGATCGTCATCGAACCGGCGCCCGGCTCGATCGAGCAGTCGAACCAGCAGTTGTAGATGGTGTTCCACTCGACGGCGTTGCTCGCGGCGCCGCTGAACACCAGTTCGGTCGGCGCCGCGGCGAAGGTCCAATCGTTGCTGGCGTCGTTGTCGAGATCGCGGAAGCCCACGTTCTGCACCACGGCGCCGGGCGCCACGGGGATGCGGAAGGCCATGCCGGCGCGGTCGTTGTCGAGGTTGTGGACCGCGTATTCGTAGTGCCACATGCCGCCGACCGGCCCCGTCACCTTGACGGCGACGAGGAAGCGGCCGTCGTCGTTGCCGTTGTGGCCTTCGTGCCAGGTCGCCCCCTGCCAGCGCGTGAGCACCGAACCGAGCATCGAGCTGCCCGAGGTGTTGGTCGACCAGCTGCCGCCGCTGCCGCTGATCGTCACCTGGCGATTCAGCGTGTTGTTGGCGCGTTCGCCGACCGGCTCGCCCTGCACCATGGCGTGTACCTGCGCGTAGTAGGTCGCGCCGGCGAGCAGTTCGTTCTCACGCACGGTGATGCGGTTCTTGACCGCGTCGAAGGCCGCCACCTGCGCCGAGGTCAGCGAACGCACCGAGTCGGTGGCCTGCGCCCCCGTCACCGCGGGGTCGCCGTGATCGAAGTAGCTGCCTTGCGGATTCCAGGTGCCGAGCCAGGGGTTGATCTCCTCGGTCGGACCGAGTGCGTACTGGCTCTGGTTGATGCCGCTGGTGTAGGTGTCGCTGCAGCCGACGAAGAAGTACGAACCGCTGCCGACGTTGCACGGCGCGCACGGCCCCGAGGAGAAGTTGAACGCCGTCGGCGAGTGCTTGCAGAAGCTGCGGCCGGAGATCTGCACCATGCGGCCGTTGCTCTCGCGGGCCAGCAGGAAGGCGATGCGAGGGTACATGTCGACCATGACGCCGCCGCTCTGCGATTGCCACGGCAGGTTGACGGAGCCACCGTTGCACCACGAGTGGCCGACCATGAAGCCGGCTTCGCCGTTCGGGAAGGCGGCGCCGCGGCGCCCGGTGAAGTTGAGGTCGGTCAGTTCGTACATCCCGATGTCGAGACCCGGGACAGCGTTGGACTGGGCGAAGACCGGCACCGTGAGCAGCGCGGCAGCGAGCGAGCGTTTCAGCATGGGGACTGCGGTTGTGGGGTTTGGGTTCGGGGACGGGGCGGGAGACTAGCAAGAAGCGACGGTGCCGTGGCGCCATCGGCAAACTCACCCCACCGACCACCCCGCCGCGCGCGCTGCCGAAGGCGCTCGGCTCACGGCCTCTGCAACGACGCCATGTCGATGCAGAAGCGATAGCGCACGTCGCTCTTCAGCAGGCGTTCATAGGCCTCGTTGAGGCGCTGGATCGGGATCACCTCGACGTCGGCGGTGATGCCGTGCTGACCGCAGAAGTCGAGCATCTCCTGGGTCTCGGCGATGCTGCCGATGTTGGAGCCGGACACGCTGCGACGACCGAAGATCACGGCGAACGAGTCGACGGCGAGCGGCTTCGCCGGTGCCCCCACCAGGGTCAGGTTGCCGAACGGCCGCAGCAGGTTGAGGTAGGCGTTGAGGTCGTGGTCCGCCGACACCGTGTCGAGGATGAAGTCGAAGGTGCCGGCATGAGGCAGCAGCTGCGCCGGGTCCTTGGTGACGACGACCTCGTCGGCGCCGAGCCGCCGCGCGTCCGCGGCCTTGCCGGGCGAGGTGGTGAAGACCACCACGTGGGCGCCGAAGGCGCGGCCGAACTTGACGCCCATGTGGCCGAGCCCGCCGAGGCCGACGACGCCGACCTTCTTGCCCTTGCCGACCTTGTGCTGGCGCATCGGCGACCAGGTCGTGATGCCGGCGCACAACAAGGGCGCGGTGCCGGCGAGGTCGAGGTTCTTCGGCACCTTGAGCACGAATCGCTGGTCGACGACGACGGCGTCCGAGTAGCCGCCGTAGGTCACGCCGCCGGTGTGCTTGTCGGGGCCGTTGTAGGTGAACGTCGCGTTCATGCAGAAATGCTCGTGCCCGGCCTTGCAGGCGGCACAGGTACCGTCGGAGTCGACGAGGCAGCCGACCGCAGCGAGGTCGCCGACGCGGAACTTCGTCACCGCGCTGCCGACCTTGGTCACGCGGCCGACGATCTCGTGGCCCGGCACGATCGGGTAGACCGTCGGCATGAACCGATTCCACTCGTCGCGCGCGGCGTGCAGGTCGCTGTGGCAGATGCCGCAGAACAGGATCTCGATCTGCACGTCGTGCGGGGTCGCATCGCGGCGCGGGATCGTGGTGAGGGCGAGCGGGGAACTGGCGCTCGCAGCAGCGTAGGCCTTGGCTTGGAACATGGGGCCACTGCTATTACGGCGCCCGGTCCTTCTCAAGCCATGCTGCCTGGAAGCCCAGCCGAGCCAGCCACCAGCCTCGATCCAGCAGCGACATTCGGTCCAGGAGCCGCGCCGAAAGGACGCAGGGCGGACAGGCTCGAAAGCCTGCCCGCCCTGCGATCGCTACTGGTAGCGGGGGGAGGATTCGAACCTCCGACCTTCGGGTTATGAGCCCGACGAGCTACCGGGCTGCTCCACCCCGCGTTGGGTGAGGCGAGGAAGATAGCCAGCGACCGCGGCATCGCAAGCAGAGTTTCCGACAAACCTCGTGCACGTCAGCGTGCGGCGCGCAGCCGTTCGAAGCTGGCCCGCAGATCCGGCGGGCAGTCCGAAGCCGCGAAGAGGTCGACGTACTTGTCGCTCTCGCGCACCACCACGTCGCGCGCCTCCGACTCCTGCCGCAACCGCGCCTGCATCCAATCGACGAGCCGCTGGCGGAAGGCAGCATCCTCGACGAGCGTGGCCCGCCAGACCTTGTCGAACAAGGTGACGGCGCGCGGCAGATCCACCTCCGCGAGGGCGCGAGCGACGCGGCTGTCGAGTTCCAGGACCGCCGGCGTCAGATCCGGGTTGGCCTCCTCGATCAGGCGCAGGGCCTGGTCGGGCTTGCCGGAGGCCAGGTGCGCCTCGGCGGCGAGCAACTGCATACGCTGCCGCTCTTCGGCCGTCATGCGGACCTCCCCCGCCGGCGCGCTGCCGACCGGCGCCATGAGCCAGGTGTTGGCGCGCAACACGACCTCGGGGTACTTGCCGGCGGCGAGGTCGAGTTCGAGCCGCAGCAAACGGTGCACCGGCTTGTCCAGGCGCAGCGGTTCTTCGAGCTTGTCGAGGGCACCAAACGCCGCCCGCACGTCGCGCGCCTCGTTCTGCAGGTCCTCGCTGTCGTTCCAGCCGGTGCGCGGCGCCTTCAGCGTCGCCGTCTCGATGAGCACGTACATCGCCTGCCGGGCACGATCGGCGACGCTGGCGTCGCCGCTGCCGACCTCCTTGGCCAGCTCGATCGCGGCGTGGCTCTTGAGCACGTTGCGCAGGCTCTGTCGGCGCTTGTTGTCGAGCAGGGGCCGACAGGCGGCGAGCCAGATGCCGCGTTCGGCGCTGGTATTGGCGGCGATGGCGGCGAGCGCCTGCAGCAGCGGTTCGAGGCGGAACTGGTGCTCGACGGCCGGGGTCGGGCCGAGCTGCGCCAGCGCCCCCTTGAGCGCGCCGATCGCCTTCTCCGGCATCTGCGGCTCGCGACCACAGACCTGCAGGCAGTCGACCAGCGCCCGCAGCACCTGGATGTCGGGCTCCACGCACAGACGATCGCGCAGGTGCACGAACGTCTGCGTGATCCACTCGACGCGGCGCGCGTCGGACGATTCCGGCAGGTGCGTCAGTGATTCGGCGGCGGTCAGCCGCAGTTCCACCGCGCTGTCGGCGAGCAGACCATGCAGCGCCCGCACCCAGGCGTCGGCGTGTTCGACTTCGCTGCCCCAGCCCTGCAGGTGCACGAGACAGCTGCCGCGGAACTTGGCGTCGAGCGATGGGTCCGTCGCCAGACCGAGCAGCATCACGAACACCTCGGCGACCCGCTGGTTCTTGCTGTCCAAGGTCTGCGCCAGCAGCAGCGCCGGCTCCCGCAGTTCGAGCGCGGCGGGCGTGCGGCAACACGACTCGACCAGCGCGAGCCAGTCGGCGCGGTCCGGGTCGCCCGACAGCGGTGCCGTCCAGCGCGGCGCCGCGCGTGAGGACAGCGTGGCGATGGCGGTGGCGAGCTGATCGCGGACGGCGGCGCCTTGCGGCAGCAGACCGCGGGCGAACGACACGACCCGCTGGCGCACCTCCGGCGTGGGCAGCCGGCGCAGGCCACGCAGCGCACTGCTGCGGGCGACGGCATCCTCGCTGTCGAGCAGCAACAACAGCTGGGTTGTCACCTCGGCGCTGAGCTCCAGCTCCTCCGGCCGGATCAGCGCCGACGCGACCTCGAGCAGCAGCGCGCGGCGGCGGCCGTGCTCGTTGGTCACGCTGCGGAAGCGCTGCAGCAGGCCCCGGCAGAACGTGTGCCTCGGCACCGGGTTGTCCTCGAGCGGCAACGGCGAAGGCAGCACCTGCTGCAGCTGCTCCAGGCAAGCATCCAGCACCGTGGCGTCGTCGACGAGGGTCTTGGCCTGCACGGCCGCCCAGTCGATGCCGTTCGCGCGCACGACCAAGGCCCGCACGACCTCGCGCGTCAGGTCGACCCGCACCCGCGCCAGTTCGGCACGCAGACGGTCGGTCGGCCTGAGGCCACCACGCGCCGCCCACTCCACCAGGTCGATGTACCGCAGGTTGCCGCGGTTCGCGTACCAGGCGTCGAACTGCGCCTTGGTCTGGATCGGCTCGTCCTCGTAGGTCAGCAGCTGCAGCGCGGCGCGCGCTCCGTCGCGCAGGTCCGGTTCGGCCACCTCGAGGTAGTCGGCGATGGTGACCGTCAACAGCACCTGCTGCAGATCGGCGAGGCACCGCAGCACGGCGATCTGGCCCGGCACCGCGAGGCTCGTCATCACCCGCCGCGCCGCGGTGTCGAGCTCGCGCGCAGGAACCCGCTGCAGCGCCACGCGCGCGGCGTCGCGCAGCGGCGCGGTGGTCGCGTCGAGGCCGCTGCCGGGTTTGCCGGCGACGAGCCAGAACGAGCTCATCGCGCCGAGGTAGCCGGTCAGGATCTGCGCCCGATCGTCGGTGGCGGCGCCGCCGAACTGGCTCGACGGCCCCAGCAGGAGGTGGCGCTGCAGCGCCGCCAACACGACAGGCCGGACCTGGTCCGGATCATCGCCGCGCAGCAGGCGTTCCTGCAGCAACCGGTGCACGTCGGGCCGCGCCACCACCAGGATCTGCTCGATCGCACGTTCGCGTTGTTCGCGGCCGTCGGGACCGGGCGCGGCCAGCATCGCCCGCAGACGCTCGGGGTCGGTCGGTTCCTGGTGGCGCACGCCCGCCACCGCCGGGCACGTCAACAACAGGCCCAAGGCCTGCGCCGCCAAAACCGCCGAGTTCCTCATTGCCGCTGTGTCCTTGACCGCTTCACACGCACGCGCCGCCCACGTCGCAGTGGACCGCATTCTAGCCGCGGCGCGCAGAAGACATGCATCGGCATTCGCGGCAGCCGATGCCAAGCGATGGCCGAGGTTCTCGCGTGGCAACCGACCGCAGCAGCGGGCACCGACCGCGATCAGCCGTCGATGACGAGCCGCGCCGCGCGGGCCTTGCCGACCTGGGCCACGTAGCTGCCGGGCCCGAGCGCGGCGTTGACGTCAGCGACGACGGCGCCGTCGATGCGCACGCCCTTGCCCTGGATCAGGCGTCGGGCCTCGCTGCTCGAAGCGGCGAGCCCCGCGGCCGCGATCGCGGTCGGCAAAGTGATGCGGCCATCCGGCAGGCGCCGGGTATCGGCCGCCGGGCGCCACTCCGGCAGGTCGTCGGGAACACCACCCTGCTGATGCACACGGTCGTACTCGGCGCGCGCCGCCCGCGCCGCCTCGACGCCGTGGTAGCCGGCCACCACCGCGTCGGCGAGCGCGAACTTCGCCTCCAGCGGGTTGCCCAGCAGCGGCTGCACCGCCGCCACCGGCACGTCGGTCAACAACAGGAAGTACTTCTCGAGCAGGGCGTTCGGCACCCGCATCAGCTTGCCGAACTGCGCCGAGGCCGACTCGGCGACCCCGACGTAGTTGCCGAGCGACTTCGACATCTTCTGGGCACCGTCGAGGCCTTCGAGCAGCGGCATCGTCAAACACACCTGCGGCGTCTGCCCGGCCTGCGTCTGCAGGTCGCGCCCGACCAGCAGGTTGAACAGCTGGTCGCTGCCGCCGATCTCGATGTCACACTGCAACTCGACCGAATCCCAGCCCTGCAGCAGCGGGTAGAGGAACTCGTGCACGGCGATCGGCTGCTGCTCGCGGTGGCGCTTCTGGAAGTCGTCGCGCTCCAGCATGCGGGCGACGGTGTAGCGACTGGCCAGGCTGATGCAGTCCATGAACGACTGGCGGTGGAACCACTCGCCGTTCTCGCGCTCCTCGATGTTGGAGACGTCGAGCACGGCGCCGACCTGGGCCCGGTAGGTCTGCTTGTTGGACTCGACCATCTCGCGGGTCAGCGGCGGTCGCGTCTTGTTGCGGCCGGTCGGGTCGCCGACCATCGCCGTGGCGGTGCCCCAGAGCACGATCACGCGGTGCCCGAGGCGCTGGAAGTCCCGCAGCTTGCGCAACGGCACGGTGTGGCCGAGGTGGATGTCGGGCGAACTCGGGTCGATGCCGAACTTGACGCGCAGCGGCTTGCCACTGGTGCGGCTCTGTTCGAGGCGGCGGCGCAGGTCGTCGCGATGGACCAGGTCCACCACCCCACGCTCCAGGATCTGCAACTGCTCGTCTACGGGCAAGAAGCTCACGGCCGTCGGTTCCCCCACCATGCCAACCAGGCGTCGCGGTCGCCGACGCTGATGTCGACGTCCGCGACCGTGCGCAGCGCCGCCATCGCCACCTGCGACTGGTCCGGGCGCCCGAAACGCACTTGTTCGATCAAGAGCCGCATCGCCTGGGTGCGATCGGCCCCGCGGGTGCTCTTCGCGGCGAGCCACGCGCGCGCGAAGTCGGCCGGCGACGTGAAGTCGCGCAGGGCCTTCTCCAGCTCCGCCAACGGCGCCGCCTGGATGGTCTCGGCGCCGGTCGGGCGCTGGGTCAACGACGTCGCCGCGAACGCCGTGCGCCGCACTGGGGCCCGCACGCCGTCGCAGTCGACGTAGCCAGGCATCAGGTCGACTCGCACGAGCACCGTTCGTTCGACGGCGACGCCGGCGGCGAGGTCGATGTCGATCGGCAGCGTCAGCACGCGGTCCCCGCGCAGTTCGCAGCGCTCGGGCAGCCAGACGAAGTCCTGGGTGCGGGCCGACCGCGAACCACCGTCGAAGAAGGTGTCGTCGACGACGATCGACACCGAGAAGCCGATGGCGTCGCCATCGGCGCGGCCGCCGAGGGTCACCGCAGCGGGCGGCGCCGGCAGCCGCACCTCGAGGTGGATCGGCTGGCCGAGCGGCGGCACCACGGCCCCATCGCCGAGCACCACGAGCCGCGCCTCGCGGCGCACGTGGTCGAGGAAGTGCAGCCCGCGCGAGACGGCGCGGAAGCCGCGCACCTGCTCGGCCATCGCCGGCGGCAGGTCGGGCCGATCACAGCTCGCGATCAGGCTGTCGAGCTGCGCGACGTCGCGGTCGACGGCAGCCCCCTGCATGCGCGCCAGCAGCCCCTGGAACAAGGCCACGAAGACGCGGTCCTGGGCAGCCTCGCCGCTGCCGCCGGCGAACGGGATCGTCACCGGCACCATCAGCGCCGCCGGGGCGGGCACATTGCCGCCCGGCGGAGCCGGCTCGTAGGTGGTCACACACCCGACGAGCAGGCTCGATGGGATGACGGCGGACGCCCAGGTTGCGGCTCGCGCCGCGAACGTCCGCCGCCGGGGCCTCACTGGCCTTCGCCCTCGCCCTTCTTCTGGGCTTCGCGAGCGCTGACGCGCTGGCCGATGCCCTTGAGCTGGTCGGCCAGCGAACCGAGCACCGGCTGCGCCTGCCGCTCCGGCTCGCGCGTGGTGCCGGCGTCGGCCGACTCCTCGCCTTCCTCGAAGTGGGCCTGGATCAGCGTCAGGCCGATCTTCCGCTCTTCGGTGTCGATCTTGATGATGCGCACCTCGACACGCTGGCCCACCTTGACCACGTCCTCGGGGTTGTCGACCTTGTGGTCGGCCAGCTCCGAGATGTGCAGCAGGCCTTCGAGGCCAGGCTCCAGCTCGACGAAGACACCGAAGTTGGTGATCTTGGTGACCGTGCCCGGGACGCTGTCGCCGATGTGGTAGCGGGCGGGGATGTCGCCGCTCCACGGGTCGGCCTGCAGCTGCTTCAGGCCGAGCGCGATGCGCTTCTTCTCCTGGTCGACCGAGAGCACCACGCACTCGATCTCGTCACCCTTCTTCACCACCTCGCTCGGGTTGGTGATCTTGCGGGTCCAGCTCATGTCGGTGATGTGCAGCAGACCGTCGATGCCTTCCTGCAGTTCGATGAAGGCGCCGTAGTTGGTCAGGTTGCGCACCTTGCCGCGGATGACCGTGCCCGGCGGATAGTTCTCCGCCACCATGTCCCACGGGTTGACCTCGGTCTGCTTCATGCCGAGCGAGATCGTCTGCTTCTCGGTGTCGATCTCGAGCACGACGACCTCGACCTTGTCGCCCTGCTTGACGACTTCGTTCGGGTGGTTGACGCGCTTGGTCCACGACATCTCCGAGATGTGCACGAGGCCTTCGACGCCGTCCTCGAGCTTGACGAACGCGCCGTAGCTCATCAGGTTGACGACCTCGCCCTCGATGCGCTTGCCGACCGGGTACTTCTCCGTGATGTTCTCCCACGGCGAAGCGCTCTTCTGCTTCATGCCGAGCGCGATGCGCTCGCGCTCGCGGTCGATCTTCAGCACCTTGACCTCGACCTCGTCGTCGAGCTACAGCATTTCCGACGGGTGGTTCACGCGGCCCCACGACATGTCGGTGATGTGCAGCAGGCCGTCGATGCCGCCGAGGTCGACGAACACGCCGAAGTCGGCGATGTTCTTGACGACGCCCTTGCGCACCTGACCCTCGGCCAGCTCGGCGAGCAGCTGCGCCTTCTTCGTCTCGCGCTCCTCTTCGATCAGCTTGCGGCGCGAGATGACGATGTTCATCCGCTCCTCGTCGATCTTGATGATGCGCGCCTCGATGTCCTTGCCGATCCAGTCGCCGATGTCACCCGCGCGGCGGATGTTGACCTGCGACGCCGGCAGGAACACCGGCACGCCGATGTCGACCAGCAGGCCGCCCTTGATCTTGCGCAGCACGAGGCCCTTGACCGAGTCGCCTTCCTTGTGCGTCTGGATGATGTTCTCCCAGCCGCGGATGCGGTCGGCCTTGCGCTTGCTGAGCAGGATGAAGCCTTCGGCGTCGTTGATCTGCTCGACCAGGCACTCGATCTCCATGCCGGGCTGCACGGCCAGAGGATCCGGGAACTCGTCGATGGCGATGTGGCCTTCGGCCTTGTAGCTGACATCGACCACCACGGTGCCGTCCTCCTGCACCTTGATGACCTTGCCCTTGACGATCTTGTTGGGAGCCAGCTCGGCGACGGTCTTGCCGATGGCGGTGTCGAGTTCGGCGAGGGTGGCGCTGCCGAGCGCCTCCGAGGTCAGGCGCGACAGTTCGTCGGCCGACATCGCGAACTTCTTGATCAGGTTCTTGCCGTGCATCTAACGGAAAAGGGGTTGAAGAGTAGGGGAAACCAACGCGACAGGAGAAGGAGCCCCGCCGGACCATCCGGAGGGTGCAACGTCCACGGTCCCGACCGCCGGAGACATCCGACGGCCGGTTTCGCCGCTGGCGAGGCTCATGCCCCACCACCGGCGGAAGAAGAAGTCGAGGACGGTCCGGGCGCCCCGCCCCTCGCCTCGCGGCGAGCGGCTGGCGCGGCCGAAGCCGCCGTATCGGATCGAACCGGTCCCGCACTTGCCCCGGCGTCGCCACCGGTCGCAGCGCCCTCGCCGGCGACGGTCGCGCGCAGCGGCGCGTGCGCCAGTTCGGCGACGGTCGCGCGCAAGCGTTCGACGCCGCCCGGGGCCAGCACCTCGGCCGCCGTCATCGGCGCGCCGTAGCGCACGACCAGTTTGCGCGGCCGCGGCAGGATGGCCTTGCGCGGGAACGCGCGGAAGTTGCCGTCGAGGCCGATCGGCACCACGGTCGCCCCGGTGCGGCGCACCAGGAACTCGACGCCGTTGCGGAACGGCCCGACCGAGCCGTCGGCGCTGCGCGTGCCTTCGGGGAAGATGCCGACCGCTTCGCCCTTGGCCAGGCACTCGGCGATCACCCGCAGGGCTTCCTTCGACGGCGCGTCGCGGTCGATCAGCGTGACGCCCATCTGCGTCAGCCACCAACGCAGCGGGCCGAGCTTGGCGAGCCCGGCCTGCGCCAGGAAGCCGACCCAGCGGCCGGCGGTGATGCCGACCAGCGGCGGGTCGACGTAGCTGGCGTGGTTGGCGACGAGCAGCAGCGGGCCGGTCTTCGGCACGTGGTGGCGGCCTTCCACGCGCAGGCGGAAGTAGAGCTTGCAGAAGCTCAGCACCAGGCCCTTGCTGACCGCCCACCAGAACGGACTGCGCGCGATCACGCGCGTCGCCCGCGGTGCCGCCTTCGGGCCCGCGGCGGGCAGGCCCGAGGTCGCGCCACCGGGCGGCGTCGTCTTCGGCGCTTCGGCGCTCACGGCGCCTCCTGCGTGCGCACGTTGCCCGCGGCCCGCCCGCCGGCGGCAGAACCCGCAGCACCAGCAGAACGCACGTAGTCGAGCAAGCGCGCGACCACGACCTCGGTCGTCAAGCCGGTCGAGTCGACGTAGAGCGCGTCGGGAGCCTGCCGCAGCGGCGCGTCGGAACGCGTGCTGTCGAGGCGATCGCGCACGAGGATCTCGTCGAGCACGTCGCTCTCGCTGACCACGCGGCCCTGGCGGGCGAAGTCCTGGCTGCGGCGGCGCGCACGTTCGCTCGGCGCGGCGTCGAGGTAGACCTTCCACTTCGCCTGCGGGAACACCACCGAGCCCATGTCGCGCCCTTCGGCGACGACCGGACCGGCGGCGGCCACGAGGCGCTGCAGGTCGCGCATCGAAGCACGCACGAACGACAGCGCCGACACCGCCGAGACCTGCGACTCGACCTCGCGCGTGCGCAGGTGCGAGGTCACGTCGCGACCGTTCAGCACCACACGACCGCCGACCAGTTCGAGCCGCGCCTGCTGCAGCGACCGCTGCATGCGGGCGTGCCCCTGATCGGGTTCCGCGGCGACCTCGGCCGGCGCGCAGCCTTCCTGCAGGAAGTGCCACGTGATCGCGCGGTACATCGCCCCGGTGTCGAGGAAGCCGAAGCCGAGCCGCTGCGCCAGCTGGCGCGCGACCGTGCTCTTGCCGGCGCCCGACGGGCCGTCGATGGCGACGACTTCGGTCGGCAGCACGGGCGAGCCCGTGCCACCTGTGGCGATGCTGGCGATCAAGGGAGGGGGAAGCTTCGTGTGTCGATCCGGATTGGCGGGGATCGCGGCCGGCGCACACTGCGGTCGACGATCCGATGACGGTCCCAGTGGCCGACGAAAGGGCGGGAGAGTGTAGCGACCGCCGTCGCCGGCCCGCAACCGGCATTTGCGCTGCCTCGCTCCAACCACCACCGCGGGCATCAGGCCGACAGCGGGCACTCCGGCGGGGTCGGCTCGGGGGTCAGATCCCCGCCGGCGGACAGCCGCACCAGGCGAGCCTCGCCGGCAGCCAGCCAGACCCCGATGGCCTCGGCGTCACCGGCTGGAAGCACCCAATACTCGCCACCACCGAGGCGCCCGTGGGCGCGGCGATGGATGTGGCCGAACACCAGCCGCGACGCCCCGTTGCCGAAGGCGGCAGCCACCGCCGCGCGACTCGGCAGGAAGCGGGTCTGGTCGCCGGTCGCCACCACCATGCGGCTCTTGCGGCGCGCCTTCTCGGCCACCGCGAAGGCTAGGCGCAACGGCAGGTGGCGTGCCAGCCAGCGCAGCCAGGGTTGCCGCAGCCAGCGTTTGGCCCGCTGGTACGGCAGGTCGTTCTGGCACAGCTCGTCGCCGTGCAGCAGCAGCGTGTCGACGCCGCCGAGCACGCCGCGCAGCCCGCCGCGCGACAACTGCACGCGGCTCGCCGCGACGAACTCGTCGCCGAGCAGGAAGTCGCGGTTGCCGACCAGCATCGCCACCGGCACACCGTCGGCGACCGCACGCGCGAACAGGCCGGCGACCTCGCGCCAGACGCCGTGCCGCACCTGCGCGCGGCTGACGTAGCTGTCGAACAGGTCGCCGAGCACCAGCAGCGTGGCCCGCTGCGCCGCCGCGGCGGCGATCGCCCAGCGCAGGTGCGCGAGTGCCGCCCCACCGTCGCTGCCGATGTGCAGGTCGGAGACGAGCAGCGCACGTTCCGCCACGGCACGCAGCGGCTCGATGCGGGTGCCGAGCACGCGGGTCAATCGGCGACCTCGACGAACAGCGCGCCGAACGGGTCGAGGCGCAGTTCGCAGCGCGCGGTGCGGCCGAGTTCGGGCTGCACTCCGTCGGCACCGCCGAGCAGGCGCAGGGTGCGTGCCGCCGGCAGCTCGAACGTCACCGCGCGCGGCCCGTCCTTCGCCAGCTGCACCAGCAGGCCCGGCCGCGCCAGCGCCTGCAGCTGGATCGCGTGCACGGTGCGGCCGTCGCGCAGCTTCAGCACGGTGCGGGCGACGCAGGTCGGCAGCCCGTCGCCGCGCAGTTCGCACGGCGGCTGCAGGCCGGCGCGCTGCAGCACGGAACGCACGCGGCGGCGCAGTTCGCGCGCCGGCTCGACGGCCTTCTCGTCGAGGCGCCAGGCGTCGTAGGCGGCGACCGGCGCGTTCAGGTAGACCGCGAGGCCAGTGCCGTGCTTCTTCTCGACCTGCGCGTCGCCGGCGTCGCGCCGCTCGGCGAGTTCGCCGCGCAGCCGCGCTTCGGCCAACGGCAGGCCGCGGCCGCCGCCCTGCACCCGGCCCTGGCGCACCAGCTGGTCGTCCCAGTCGAGGCTGCGCTCGGTGATGCCGAACAGCTCGTCGAGGCCGCCGCGGTCGCGCCGCAGCAAGCTGCCGTCGTAGAGCGCGGTGCCGTGGTCGGCGAGCACGACGCCACCGGCCCGCGTGTAGGCGACGATCGCCTGCGCGGTGCGGTCGTCGAGCGACAGCAGCGCCGGCAGCACGAGGCAACGCGGCGCCTGTTGCAGCAAGCGCTCGGCGAGGCCGTCGCTGCCGACGAGCCGCGGCGTGAAGCCGAGGTCCTGCAGCAGCCGCAGCCAACCGACGCGCGCCGCCTGGCTGGTGCTGTTCTTCGCTTCGTACGAGGCGAGGCGCCGCACCCACGTCATGCCGTCGCCGACCGAGTCGAGCATCCACCACGCGCGCACCGTCGCCTGGTCCTCGACCATCCACACCGACGAAG